>NZ_SPVF01000081.1 GCF_004614185.1 Zemynaea arenosa
GCCGTGGCGGTGGCATCGGCTGCCGCGCCATCGATGTCGGCCAGCGCCAGATGGCAGCCGCGCTTCGCCAGCGCCAGCGCGATGGCGCGGCCGATACCGCCACCCGCGCCGGTGATTACGGCCACCCGGTCCTTCACGATCATGGCATTGCTCCCTTAGCGCCAAAGCGCATGACGCCGTCGGCCAGGCGGCCGTAGCGGATGGTGAAGAGGTCCTGCAGATAGTTCTGGTAGACCTGCCAAGGCTTGCGCGAGCCTTGCTGCGGCAGCAGGTGTTTCGCACGCTGCACGTAGCCCGAGGTGAAGTTGAGGAAGGGCTCCGGCTGCACGCCCGGCTCGCGGCGCGGCACGGCGATCTCGATGCCGTGACGGTCCATATGGCGCAGCAGGCGGCACACGTAGCCGGCGGTGAGGTCGGCCTTCAGGGTCCACGAGGCATTGGTATAGCCGAACGCCATCGCCATGTTGGGCAGGTCGCTCAGCATCATCCCCTTGTAGGCCATCGCCTCGGAGGCCTGGAACGCGTCGCCGTCCACGGTGATGCGCATGCCGCCGAACAGCTGCAGCTTGAGGCCCGTGGCCAGCACGATCACATCCGCCGCCAGCTCCAGGCCGGAGGCGAGCAGGATGCCGCTCGGCGTGAACCGCTCGATCTGGTCCGTGACCACGGAGGCGCTGCCGCGGCGCAGGGCGCGGAACAGGTCTCCGTCCGGCACCACGCACACGCGCTGGTCCCACGGGTCATACGACGGCGTGAAGTGCTTTTCGACGTCCACCGTCGGCCCGAGCTGGGCGGCGGCCATGCGCACGATGTGGCGCCGGATCTCGCGCGGCTTGCTGCGCGCGAGGCGGAACAGCACGATGCTCTCCAGGATATTCTTCCAGCGCGTGGTGGCGTAGGCAGCGCGCTCGGGCAGCCAGCGGCGCAGGCGCTGGGCGAGCGCGTCCTGCGACGGGCGGGTGACAACGTAGGTGGGCGAGCGCTGGAGCATGGTCACATGGGCCGCGCGTTCGGCCATCGCCGGGACCAGCGTCACGGCGGTGGCGCCACTGCCGATCACCACGACGCGCTGGCCGCCGTAGTCCAGGTCCTCGGGCCAGAACTGCGGGAGCACGATGCGGCCGGCGAACTCCTGCTCGCCCTCGAATGTCGGGCGGTGCGCTTCCTGATAGCTGTAATAGCCGCTGCACATGTACAGGAAGCGCGTGCGCGTGGTGCTGCGGGTGCCGTCGGCCAGTTCCGCTTCCACGGACCAGCAGGCGTCCGCGCTCGACCACGACGCATGCACGACCTTGCGGCCGAACTGCACCAGCTGCTCCACCCCGCTGTCGTGCGCGGTGGCGTGGATGTAGCTCCGGATCGACGGGCCGTCCGCGATGGCCTTGGGGTCGGTCCACGGGCGGCTGGCGTAGCCGAGGGTGTACATGTCCGAGTCCGAGCGGATGCCAGGGTAGCGGAACAGGTCCCAGGTGCCACCGATGGCCTGGCGGGCCTCCCAGATCGCGACGCGCTTGCCGGGGCAGTTCCGGCGCAGCGCGGCCGCGGCGCCAATGCCGGACAGGCCGGCGCCGACGATCAGCACGTCCAGCATTCCAGCGTCAGGAAGGGGTTCGGAATTCATTCTGACACTGTACATTGTCAAAACAGCGAAGACAACGGGGCGGATCAAAATTCTGACACCCAAGCGTGTCACAAGAGCTGTCACAATAGCGCCATGGCACAACAGAACAGCATCCCGGCCGAGCGGCGCTACCGCGGCGTGGCCAGCGAGGAGCGGCGCGCCGAGCGCCGGGCGCGCCTGATCGCGGCGGCCATCCAGGTCTACGGGGAGCGCGGCTACCGGCAGTCCACCGTCAAGGCGGTGTGCGAGGCGGCCGGGCTCACGGAGCGCTACTTCTACGAGTCCTTCGCCAACAGCGAGGAGCTGCTGATCGCGTCTTTCAACGCGGTGACCTACGGGGTCTTCAGCGAGATCACGGCGGCGGCGGAAGCGGTGCGCAGCCGGCCCGAGCGCTCGCGGGCGATGCTCAACGCCTACTTCTCGGCGCTCAAGCGCGAGCCGCAGGCGGCGCGCGTGTTCCTGGTCGAGATCCGCGGCGTGAGCCGGGCGGTGGACGATGCCTTCGATGCGGCCTTGCGCGCGATCGGGCATGGCGTGGCGCGGCTGGTGGCGCCGCCGGACGCGCCGGACGATGAACTGCTGCAGGCGGGCGTGGTGGGCGCGGTCATCCACATCGCGCTGCGCTGGATCGCGCAGGGGTACAAGCCTGGGCTGGAGACGGTCACCGATACCGCCCTGCGGATCGGCCTGGTGCTGGCAGCGCGGCGCTAGCGCTTGTATTGACAACTCGACTGTCGACTTATTTGACACTTTCTTGACACGACAGTTTGCGCAAATTCAAACGATTGCGAGCTTTTCACGCTAACTGTTTGATTTTGCTCAACATGGACTTGTGGGTTTAATTATAGGTACGAAAATTGCTGACACTGCCAGTCGCAATCTCATTCAACCTATAAAAAGGACCACAGCCATGAAACTGAAGCACCTGCTGCTGGCAGCGCTGGCCGGAACCGCATTCAACGCCCACGCGGCGCTCACCACGTACGCGCCTTGGGACGCCACCTACCCGACGATCGCGGGCGTGCAGTTCAACGTGAATAGCGCGAACGGCGTCACGGTCGCGATGGGCGCGCACCCATACAAGAGCGGCGTGACCATGCCGAACAACGGCATCAGCACCTACTACGGCCCGTCGGGCACGTACGCGCCGGATGGCCTGGGCCGCGCCAACTGGAGCTTCGACTTCGCGGTCGACTTCGGGCGCGACTGCCAGGGCTGCACCGTGCACCTGCTGGTGGACAAGGACCCGACGGCGGGCATGGACATGGTCGATATCGGCATTGCGATGGCCGTCGCCAATGACTACATCGATTCCTGGAACATGGAGATGGCCTTCATGACCGCCCTGGTGTACGACTTCGACCCGAACGCCAACAGCAACACCGCCTTCAGCCTGTACGTCATGAACGCTGCGGGTGCCGAAGTGGCCCGCTCCGATATCAACGTCATCGTCGGCACCGTCCCCGAGCCGGCCAGCCTGGCCCTGTTCGGCCTGGGCGCCGCCGGCATCGCCGCCCTTCGCCGTCGCCGCGCCGCCTAAGCCGCGCGCAAAAAAAGGCGGGCCACCCGGCCCGCCAGTGCTGACGCAAAAACGCCCGCGGTTGCGGGCGTTCTGCTTTACTTCTTCAGGTGCTGGTCCAGCCAGTCGATCACGGTGTGGTGCCACAGGACCGAGTTGGCGGGCTTGAGGACCCAGTGATTCTCGTTCGGGAACACCAGCAGCTTGCTCTCGATGCCTTGGCGCTGCAGCGCCGTGAAGGTCGACAGGCCTTGCGCGGTCGGGATGCGGAAGTCCAGGTCGCCCTGCACCACCAGCATCGGCGTCTTCCACTTGGTCACATGCAGCGCGGGGTTGAAGCGCTCGTGCTTGTCCGCATGCGCAAAGTAGGTGCCGCCGTTTTCCCACTCGGTGAACCACAGCTCCTCGGTCGAATAGGCCATGCCGCGCGTATCGAATACGCCATCATGGTTGACGATGCACTTGAACCCGTCGGACCAATTCCCTTCGATCCAGTTCATCATGTAGCCGCCATACGACGCGCCGAGGGCGCAGCTCTTCGAACGGTCCAGCCACGGGAACTTCTGCACCGCCGCGGCGAGGCCCTTCTTCAGGTCCTCCAGCGGGGCACCGCCCCAGTCACCGCTGATCGCATCCGTGAACTTCTGGCCGTAACCCACCGAACCATGGAAGTCGATGAACACGCTCGCATACCCCGCGCCCGCATACACCTGCGGATTCCAGCGGTAGCTCCACGCGTTGCCAAAGCTGCCCTGCGGCCCGCCGTGCACGAGGAAGGCGACCGGATACCTGGCGCCCTGCTGGTAGTTCCAGGGCTTCATCACGTAGCCATAGACCTTGTCACCCTTGGCGCCGGTGAAGGAGAACTGCTCGTACTCGCCCCAGCGCACGTCCGCCACCTTGTCCGCATTCAGGCGCGTGAGCTGCACCGGCTTGGCCCCGGCCGCAGCCAGATCCTGCACGAACAGCTGCGCATCCGACTGCAGCGACGACAGCGTGTACGCGACCGTCGCACCACGGACGTCGTATGCGCCGACCGAACCCTGGTCTGTCAGCGCCGTCACCTTGCCGCTCGCGGCGTCCACCGCGAACAGGCGATGCTGGCCCAGATCCAGCGCATCGACGATCAGCGCCTTGCCGTCCGCCGTCCAGCGCACATCGCCCGCCGAGCGGTCCCACTTGTCCGCCAGCTTGCGCTTCTTGCCGGTGGCGACATCCATCAGCATGATCTGGAAGCGGTCCGCCTCGAAGCCCGGGCGCGGCATGGCGAGATAGGCCAGCGTCTTCCCGTCCGGCGAGAAGGAACCCTTGCTGTCCCAGGCGGGGTTCTCGGCCGTCAGGTTGCGCGGCGCCGCGCCACCGGCCGCCGGCACCGAGTACAGGTCGAAGTTGGTGGACCAGGCTTCCGTCTTCCCGGCCACGCGCACCGAGAACACCAGCGTCTTGCCATCGGGGCTGAAGCGGTAGTCATCGTGGTCGCCGAACGGCTTGGACGGCACGTCGCCATCGATGCTGCCGGACAGGCTGACTGGCGCTCCGCTCACGCGGCCAGCAGCATCCAGCGGCGCCGAATACAGCACGTTGGTGCGGCCATCGGCCCAGGTATCCCAGTGGCGCACGAACAGGCGGTCGTAGACCATGCCGGTGGCCTTGTTCTTGTCCTTGGCATCCAGGCGCGCCTTGGTGCAGGCCAGGTCCGCGCAATCGCGGAACACGGCCAGGCCCAGGGCGATGCGGTCGCCGCTTGGCGCGATGCGGAAGTTCTCGACATCCACCGGCAGGTCCGTGACGCGCACCGCCTCGCCACCGGCGATGGGCTGGCGCCACACCTGGTTGGAGCCGGAGCGCGCGGACAGGAAGTAGACCGCGTCGCCGGCCGGCGCCCATTCCGGATCGGTGCTGCTCGCGTCGTCCTTGGTGATCATGCGCGGCGTGGACTGGGCGGCCTTCAGGTCCACCATCCACACCTCAAAGTGGCCGCGGTTCTTGGCCAGGTCCGTGGTGCGCACCGTGTACAGGATGTGGCTTGCATCCGGCGAGAGCACCGGCGCGCCCACGCGCTCCATCGCCACCAGGTCTTCCACGGTAAAGCCGCGCGGTGCCGCGACGGCATTGACGCCCGCCACCGCGGCGCCCAGCACAATCAAACGAAAATTCATTCTGTCCCTTTCGAGTCACGCTGCCGGCTCGCCCGGCAGGCAAGCCGCGACTCTACCACGCCCGCCGCGTGGCCGCGAGGTCAGGTCCCGCGCGCCGGACGTGTGATGCGCAAGGCCTTCTTGCGGCCGAAGGGATGCAGCTCGATCACCGTTGCGACGCGCTGCCAGCCCGCCGTCTGGAACGCGCGCAGGGACGGCTCGTTGGAGTGCCACACGCGCGCATAGGCGCGCTCGAAACCCTGCTGGCCAACGTCGTGCAAGGACGCTTCGATCAGCGCCGGTGCGATCTTCTTGCCGCGCATGGAGGACGCCGTGATGACCTCCACCAGCTTGGCCTCGCGTTCCTTGAGCGGCCAGAAATTGCGCTTGCGGTAGCGCTCTCCGTGCCAGTAGAAGCACAGCGCCGCGAGTTGCCCGTCCGGCCCCCGGCAGCCGTAGCCCAGCGCACCCTCGCCCGCGTAGAACGACTGCGCGCGGATGTCGGGATCGGCGCTGGCAGCCACCATCTCGCGGTCCACCGGCACGATAGTCCCCCCGGCTGGAATCGAACCAGGAACCTGCGCCTCGGCGCACGCCTTCGTGAGGATCACGTAGATCGAGTACTCGCCACAGAGCCAGCGCAGCATGCGCTTGAGGAGCGATTTCATCGGGCGAAGCGCAGCAAACGCTTGATGCGGGCCTTCAGCCCTGCGCGTTCAACCACGTCCCCGAGCCAGCCCGAGAACCGGTCCATCGTGCGGTGCGCGCGCACCAGCAGCTGGTTGCGCAGCGATTTGCGCACCATGAAGACGTTGGCGCACAAGCGCTCGTCGGTGGCGAACAGGCGTTTGTGGTCGCTCTCCCCTTCCGTGAAGTCAAAGATGCGGAAGGTGTTTTCAGCGTACAGCTGCTCGACCGCCAGCCATTGCAGCACCGTGCCCACCGAGAGCTTCATGTAGTCCGGGTGATAACCCACGTAGGCGTAACTGAGGACTCCCTCCTCCACCGGGCAGTAGATGTAGGACACCGGCTGGCCTTCATGGAACAGGATATAGCCGCGCACCTGGTTCTGCGCCGCCAACTTGCGGCCCTCGTCGCGGAAGGCGGGGCTGTCCGGCAGGCCCGCGTCCAGCAAGCGGTCCTGGTAGGTGCGCTTGGACAGCGGCACCGCAAGGTCGAAGAACGCGTCGATGTCCTCCGGTGCGCGGTAGGTGCGCCAGTCAATCGTGCCGCCGCTATGCTCCGCCCACTTGCGCACCTTGCGCGTGATGGTCGAGCGGGTCTTGGACGAGAACTTGGCCAGGTAGCTGTCGTAGCCGATGGTGAGGTCGATGAAGCAGTGGCGGTATTCCTGCGGCACGTAGAACAGCCAGCCATCGCGCTGGTCAAGCGTGGGCAGCGACTGCGCCACCGGCAGGCCGCGCACCACGAAGCCTTGGCTGCCGGGCTGCAGCTCGTCGACCGGCGGCGTGATGGAGACCACGGGCGCGGTACGGTCAGACAGGCGCTCGGCGCGCACCTGCAGCGGGAGACCTATGGAAAACAGCGTCAGGTCGCTGAGCTGGAACTTGAAAGGGACGGTCCTGACTTGCCAGCGGCTCATCCGTAGGCCCTGCGCAACGCCTGCTGCATCATGCGAAAGCCTGTGCGGTAAAGAGGTGAGGTCAAAGGATCGGGCTGGGGTCCGACGGCGCGCGGCTCCAGGCCCACGAAGCCGCGGGTGTTGAAGCAGTCGCTGTTCTTCTCCAGGAAGCGGCACAACTTGCGGAAGCGGTCCAGCACCACCGGGTCGGCGCGCTCCTTGCTGCTGGTGAGGAGTTCAAAGCTGTGGAACAGCAGCACGAAGGACTGGCGCCCCTGTTCGAGCGCTTGCCACAGCAGGCCTTCCAGCTCCGCGGTGGAACAGGACGTGAGCTGGGTGTGGCGCAGGCCGCGGCCATCGCGGTAGACCGTCAGCGGGAATTCGTAGACGCCGTCTTCCAGATACGGTTCGGTGAGCATGGCGCCGGGTGCGAGGCCGCTCTCCAGCCCATACATGGTCGGGTTGTAGCTGCTGTCGAAGCGGATGCCGTGGGCCGCAAGCGCCCGCAGCGTGTCGCGGTTGAAGCCGAAGCTGCCCGCGCGGAAGGCGTTGACCTCGTGCGCGCCGGCCTGACGCAGCAGATCGAGGCCGATGCCGATCAGCGTGGTCTGCTCTTCATAAGTGAAGTCGCGAATGTTCTGGCGCTTGCGCGTCATGCCCGGCACCAGCGCCGGCGTGGCCTCGTCGGCCCACTCGGTGTGCAGGTGCAGCTGGATTTCCTGGCCCGCGGCCTTGGTCAATCCGACGATTTCGTCGAGCGGCGCCTGGCCGAAGCGGCGCGCGAACAGCGGCTCGATGAAGAACACGCCGCGCAGGCCGTGGTCGTTGAGCACCTGGAATTGATAGGTCAGGCCGAATTCGCCGCGCGCGGTGGGGCCGTGGATGTACTTGCGGAACGACGAGGGGAACGCTGCGTCGAGATTGTCCCAGCCGTTACACCAGATCTCCACGTCGTTGGTCAGAAACACGTCTAGCACGGCTGGACTCTCTTGTTTTGCTTTTAAATCAAGAGAGATGTTACCTGACCTCAATTAGCAGAACAAGCTTTGCAACACTCTCGAAGCTGTCGCGGCAATGCGACAAAGGCCCGTCAGTACACCGTTTATGGGCTGAGCGCGGCCTGCGCGGACAGGGTGCCGAGCTGTGAATACAGGGGCACGATGTTGGCCTTATCGTCCGGGTACACGCGGTTGGACAGGAACACGTAGAAGCTGTGCGAATGCGGGTCGACCCACAGGATGCAGCCCGTGAAACCGGTGTGGCCGAAGCTGCCAACCGGGTACACGCTGCCGCGCGGGCGCGAGTATGGCGAGTCGATGTCCATGCCCATGCCGCGCACGGCGGGCATGGCGGCAGGCGATTGCGCGGTGGTCAACAGGCGCACGCTCTCGGGCGTCAGCACGCGCACGCCATCGAGTTCGCCGCCGTTCAGGAGCATCCGGGCATAGCGCGCGAGGTCGCCCGCGGTGGAGAACACGCCCGCGGAACCGGCCACGCCGTCCATGCGGCGCGCGGTCGGGTCATGCACTTCGCCCTGCAGGGTCTGGCCGGGGCGCATGTCGCCGTGCAAGGATTCCGGTGCGGCGGTGGCGCTGGCGAATTGCGTGGGCGCGATGGCGGCCTTCTCGATGTGCTGCAGCGGACGGTAGGTGGTGTGGCGCATGCCGAGCGGGGCGAAGATGCGCTGCTGGGCGAACTGCTCCAGCGGCATGCCGCTGATCTTTTCGACGATCAGGCCGAGCAGGATGAAGTTGACGTCCGAGTAGCGGAACAGGGTGCCGGGGGCATCCGTGACCTTTTGCGCGCAAGCGAGCTGGTGCGCGGCCTCGCGCCCGTGCCAGAGCGGGGTCTTGGGCAGGCCCGAGGGCAGGCCGGAGCTGTGGGTGAGCAGGTGGCGCAGGGTCACGCCCTGCTTGCCGCCGGCGTCGCAGTCGGGGAAGTAGCGCACCAGCGGGGCATCGAGGTCCAGCTTGCCTTCCTGGGCCAGGATCAGGACCGAGGGAGCGGTCGAGACCACCTTGCTGAGGGAGGCGATGTCGAACACCGTGTCGGCCGTGATGGCGGGCGCGGCGGCATCGTAAGTCTGACGGCCGTAAGCATGCTCGTACACCCGGCCTTGCCGCTCCAGGTGATAGACCGCGCCGGGCATCCGGTGATCCTGGATCACGGCTTCGATGGCCACGTCCACCGCCTGGGTGCGCTCGGCCGGGAAAGTGGCGGGTGTCAGCGACGCGCACGCTGACAGGACGGCCGAAGCCAGGACGGACAGGAAAACACGGCGACGCATGGCACAACTCCCGGCGAACTCATGAAGAATTGATTGTACCCCCAGGGAAAGCGTCGTTGCCAAACCACACTCTTTACGAATATTTACAAAACCGTTGTCCGTATTTACCGTATGTACTACATTGCAAGTCGCCGCCGAATCCACGCGGCCTACCGATAACACTGTAAGGCAGGCCCAACCGATCGCCTCCCCGAGACCGAGGCGTAAGGATGAACCTGACAGAGACCCAGCAGGCCTGGCGGCTTGCACCCACGGCGCCCGCGGCGCCTCCGATCACTCTGTGGACCGGGTTGGCCGACATGCCGGCCGGCGCCCGGTATCTGCGCGAATCGATCAAGCTCGGCCTGCGCGCCCTGGCCAGTCCCGGCACCACGCGCCGCTGGCTGGATCTGCTCAATTCCCAACCCGCACTGCGCCACTTCGTCGGCCAGCAGCCGCGCATGGTGCTCAAGATCTACCGCCCCTACCTCAGCATGGCGCTGACCTGCCGCGAGCGGGTGCAGGCGCTGGCGTCGCACTACGAATTCATGCTGGCGCGCGGGCTCGGGCCGATGGTGTCGGCCGCCGCCGCGCAGGGAGTGGTGGCGGACCGTGTCGAGGGCAAGTCCGGGCGGCCGTACACGCTGGAGCTGCGGCGGCTCGGATCGATGGAGCGTGAAGGGGAGCTGGTGCTGCAGCTGATGGAAGGCGGGCGCGCGGTGTATTCGGTGGCCTTCACGTTTGCGCGGCTCGGTGCGGAGCTCAGTGTGTGCATCGGATGCGTGCAGGGGCCGCGCGGCGAGGACAAAGTCGAGCGCGTGCGCGAGGCGACGCGCGAGCTGCATGGCGTGCGGCCCAAGAATCTGCTGGTGAACCTGGTGCGCCAGCTTGGCTATGAACTTGGCTGCCGCGAGGTGCGCCTGGTCGGCAACGCCAACCGCGTGGTGCGCCGCCAGCTGCGCCGCGCCCGCGTGCACGCCGACCTGAACCAGCTGTGGCACGAGATGGGCGCGCGAGTGCTGCCCTGCGGCGACTACGTCCTGCCGTGCGCGCGCCTGCCCGCCCCCGACCTGGACGCCATCCCCTCCAAGCGCCGCGCCGAAGTCCGCCGCCGCCACGCCCTCCACCACACCCTCGCCACCGCCCTCCTGCGTACCTTCACATAGTCAGTTCATTCCCCTCCCGCCGGGGTACGTCCCCGCTCGGCGGCAGCCTCCTGCGTAGCGGCTCAGCCGATTCTGACACCTGTACGCCGGGGTACGTCCCCGGTGTTGGGATGCGGTACAAAAGCGGCGGTGCTGCCCCGGCGCGCGCTCGCGCGCGGGTCGGCGGATTCGGACACGTGTACGCCGGGGTACGTCCCCGGCGTCAGGGGGTCGGAGGAGTCCGGGGGCGGGACGTAAAAAAGCCCGCCGGTGCGCGGGGCACGGGCGGGCCTGCGGAACGCGCGCGCGCTCAGTCGGCGCGGGTCAGTTCGACGCCGTCCACGGTCATCTTCAGCTTGCCGCCTTCCTTGTGCGGCGGCTTGGTCACGACAAAGGTGGTGTCGATCCGGAACGGGCCATTGAGGCCGCCGCGGAAGCTGTCGCCGTCAAAACCGGTCAGCTCGATGTTCACGCTCAGGCGCTTGCCCGGCTCGTCACGCTTGTAGAAGATCTTGCCGTTCTGCTCGATCTTCAGCTCCATCTGCTTGCCCGTCCACGCGCCGACATAGGCGGCCTTGGACGCCGGTACCGGCAGCGCCTCGGCCTGCGCCGCACCGGCCAGCAACCCGAGTGCCACAACCATGCCGGACAGCACCGGCTGCACAGTCCGCTTCATCATCCGCCTCCCGTTCTCATTGCAGCACCCGCTGCGCATCCACGATGGCCACATCATGCATCTGGTTGAGGTAGCCGTCCAGATACCCCTTGTGCGACGCCCCCACGATCACCAGCGTGCGCTGCCCCGGCACGCTGCCCATCGCGTTGACGATGTGCGCCGCCATCCGCAGGTTGCGGGTCTGCCAGTACGCGAGGTAATAGCGCCCGTAGTGCTGGGGCGACGGCTCTTCCATGGCCGCGCCGAAGTCGCTCTCGAACACCAGCTTGCCCTGCCCCGGGGCGTTGTAGGCGCGGTATAGCGCCAGCACGCCCTCGGCCGTGCCCACCTGCGCGCGCAGCGGCGCGTCCGCGGCCTTGCGGCGCGCGTTGGCCGGATTGTTCCACGCAGCCTGGATGGCTTTGCCGTAGCCCTTCTCGTCCACCACCGGGAAGTCGGCGGTGTGGTCGTCCATCGTCACCACGCCCTCCAGGCCGAGGCGCGCGGCCAGCACGGCGGCGATCAGCGAGTCCTCGTTGCGGCGCACCTTCAGCTTCTCCAGCACCTCGACCAGCGCGCCATCGAGCCCGTCGCCGGCCTTGCGCTCGCCCTCCGGCAGGCGCAGCCACTGCACCAGCGCCGAGGTCCGCTCGCCCGCCGCCAGCTGTAGCGCGGCCAGGTGGCGCCGC
>NZ_SPVF01000133.1 GCF_004614185.1 Zemynaea arenosa
CGCCTGCGACGCCAGCCAGGCCTGGGCGGCACGCAGGACCGGGTCATCGCCTTGCGTGGCGGCGGGGCCGGTGGGCGCCGCGACGTCCGGTGCCACGCCCCGCGGGAACACGGTGCCCTGCCGGTCCGCCATCTCGTGGGTGGTGACGAACAGGCCAACCCCGGCCAGCTCGAAGTTCTGGTTGGAGGTGGCCGATCCATACGTGGTCTGGCCAAAGCTGCGGGTGTGCGGACGGCCGTGGAAAGCGATCGCGATGCCCTCGCCGGAACTGGCGGAGGCGTCATCGGTGAGCACCGCGACCGGACGCTGGTCCAGCCCCGGCAAGGCACGCCAGCCGGGCACGCGCAGCATCTCAGTCTCCTTCCCCTCGCGGGTGATCAAGGCGGCGCCTTGGCGCAGGTGAAAGACGAGCGCACGCTGGCCATCCCGGTCGATCCCGTACTGGACCACCTCATCGCCCAGCAGCGCACTCACGCCCCCGAGCATGGGCCAGATGTTTCCGCCGGTGTTGCCACGTACGTCCACCACGTAGCCGCAGCTGGACGGGGCGGCGGCGGCGATCGCGCCAAACAGATGGCTGGCGTAGTCCAGGGTGTTCTGGCCGCCCATGCCGCCGCCGGAACGCACCACCACCAGGGTGGCCTGGCGCGGCCCGATCGCGAGTGGACGAGTGAAGGGGTCCTGCCTGCCCATGAACTCCGACGTCATGCCGCGGCGCTTGCGTCCACTGTCGAATTCGCGCCCATAGCGTTCCTTGAAGGCGGTCCGCACGCTTTGATGGACCCCGACGAAGCTGTGCCCATCGCCCAGCCCATCGAGCAGGATGAAGAAGGCCGGCAGCAGATCGATCTTGTCCTTCGCGCCGATCGCGGCGGCCAGCACGCGCGTTTCCAGCGCAGGCCAGTCGACCGCGCGCGTGCGCAGGGCCATCGTGCGCACCCGGCCGATCGCTTCGCGGGCGATGGCGGTGGGATCGAACGCGGGTTCGTCGGCGCGCACCACCGCGCTGGCCAACATGCATACGCACACAGCGATTTTCGAAGCAGACATGCTGAAGGTCCCCGGTCTTGTCGAAGCGTCCGAGTATCCCGGCTGCGCGCATGGCCCGTCAACGAACCGCAAGGGTTTTTGCGCCCAGCCGATGCCCTAGCGCGGGCCAGCCGCGCACCGCTGAGCTGGCGCTTGAGTTTTTGCGCACTTCGGTGCACCCTTGCGGCATTGAAAAACGGGAGGCGGCGATGAAGGTCAATGAGATGCGCGCACTGCTGGCGGTGGCTGCCGTGGTGGCGCTGGCGTCATGCGGTGGCGGGGGTGGCGGTAGCAGCCCGGTGGTCGTCGATCCTCCGCCCCCTCCTCCCCCGCCGCCGGTGGCGGTGAACGGCCCGGCGTGGACCAGCTACGGCAGCGACGCGCAGCACAGCTCTCTCGGCCAGATCGCTACGCAGCCGCTCAAGCGCGTCGTCTGGCAAACGCAGGTCGACCAGGCGCCGACCTACACGGCCCAGGGCTATCTGCTGGTGCACTATGGCTCGCCCGTGATCACCACCAAGAACACCGTGATCATCCCCATCAAGCGCTCGGCCACCAAGTTCGGTTTCGATGCCCGCGACGGCAGCAACGGGGACCTCAAATACAGCGTGGAATCCGACTACGTCATGCCGCCCCATAACTGGACGCCACCCTACAATGTCACCCTGACGGCCGCCAACCGCGTGTACGCGGCCGGGGCGGGCGGCAAGGTGTACTACCGGGACGACGCGGATTCCGCCACCTCCACCACGCAGACGGCCTACTTCTACGACAGTGCCGTGTACACCGCCAACAAGGCCGCGCTGGACGCGAACGTTATCATCGATACGCCGATCACTGCGGACAGCGCGGGGAATATCTACTTCGGCTTCATCGCGAACGCGGGCAACCCGGCGAACCTGAAGAGTGGCATTGCCCGCATCGGCGCGGACGGCAAGGGCAGCTGGGCCGCGGCCACCACGCTGGCCGCCGATCCGGCGATCGTGAAGGTGGCAATGAACAGCGCACCTGCCGTGTCCAAGGACGGCAAGACGCTGTATGTGGTCGTCAACAGCGGCAGCAATGGATTCGGCTACCTGGTGGCGCTGGACGCGGCCACGCTGGCGGCCAAGTCGCGCGTCAAGCTGATGGACCCGTACGACAAGGCCCCCGCGCGCGTTACCGACGACAGCACCGCGTCGCCCACGGTCGGTCCCGACGGGGAGGTGTACATCGGCGTGCTCGAATACACGCCCGCCCAGCACAACCAGCGCGGCTGGCTGCTGCACTACAGCGCCGACCTGGCGCAGACCCTGATCCCAGGCTCGTTCGGCTGGGACGACACGCCATCCATCGTGCCGGCCTCCATGGTCCCCAGCTACACCGGCAGCTCGAGCTATCTGATCACCACGAAGTACAACAACTACGGACGCTCCGGCAGCGGCGACTCGAAGAACAAGGTGGCGGTGCTGGACCCGCACGCGGCGCAGGGCGACAGCATCGCGCAGACCGCATCGGTGCAGGTCATGAAGGAAATCCTGACCATCCTGGGCCCCACGCCCGATCCGAACTACCCGGGCGGCGTGACCGAATGGTGCGTCAATGTGGCAGCCGTGGACCCGGCCACCAAGTCGATCCTCGTGAACAGCGAGGACGGGCACCTGTACCGCTGGGATCTCGCCACCAACACGCTCAGCGAGAACGTCAAGTTCAACAACGGCCTGGGCGAATCCTACACGCCGACGGCGATCGGCGCGGACGGCAAGGTCTACGCCATCAACAACGCGCGGCTGTACGCGGTCGGCCAGTAGCGCGGCACCTGCATCACCAAGTGCTGGCGGTTTCGTTCCGCCGCCAGCGCGATTCTTGCGGGCGCGGGATAATGGCCAGTTCCGTCATCGCCTTGTCCCGCCGCCACCATGAGCTCCGGTATCCTCTACGCCACCCTGGCCTTCCTGTGCTGGGGCCTGTTCCCGCTGTACTTTCATGCGATCGGCGAGGTGCCGTCCACGCAGATCCTGATGCACCGGGTCCTGTGGTCGCTCGCGCTGCTGGCCATCGTGCTGACCGTGCGGCGGCAGTGGAAATGGCTCCCGCAGCTGCTGGCCAAGCCGCGCGTGGTGGCCAGCTTCGCGGCCAGTTCGGCCCTCCTCACGGTCAACTGGCTGGTGTACATCTGGGCCGTCAACAACGGGCACGTGCTGGAATCGTCGCTCGGCTACTTCATCAACCCGCTGGTGAACATCATGCTGGGCTACGTGTTCTTGCACGAGCGTCTGCGGCGCGGGCAGTGGGCGGCGATCGGGCTGGCGGCGGCGGGTGTGTTGTGGCTCACCTGGCAGTCCGGCACCGTGCCATGGATTTCGCTGATCCTCGCGTTCTCGTTCGGCGGCTATGGGCTGATGCGCAAGACCGCCGCACTCGGTGCGCTGGAAGGGCTGTCGTTCGAGACCATGGTGCTGTTCCCGTTCGCGGTGGCCTACTACGCGTGGCTGTCGGTGCATGGGCAGAACGCGTTCGTGAATACGGAAAGCGCGAGCACGCCCTGGCTGCTGGCGGGTCTCGGCCCGACCACCGCGATCCCGCTGCTGCTGTTCGCGGCAGGTGCTCGGCGCATCCCCCTGTCGGTCCTCGGGCTGCTGCAGTACATCTCGCCCTCGATCCAGTTCCTGCTCGGCGTGGCGCTGTTCCATGAGCCGTTCAGCGCCGCGAAACTGGTCGGTTTCGCGATGATCTGGGGCGCGCTCGCGCTGTATGCGGCAGAAGGACTGTGGCAGCGAAAGTGAGGCTGTGAGCGGACGTGCCGAGCTACCGTCCGCGCCCCTTTTGGCGTATGCTGTCGTCCTTCCAACGAATTCCCCCCTGAGACCAGAACACAATGGCCAACTACGTCTACACCATGAACCGCGTGGGCAAGATCGTCCCGCCCAAACGCCAGATCCTGAAGGACATCTCGCTGTCCTTCTTCCCCGGCGCCAAAATCGGCGTGCTGGGTTTGAACGGGTCGGGCAAGTCCACGCTGCTGAAGATCATGGCTGGCATCGACACCGACATCCAGGGCGAAGCGCGCCCGATGCCGGGCCTGAACATCGGCTACCTGCCGCAGGAGCCGCAGCTCGATCCGGAAAAAACCGTGCGCCAGGAAGTCGAATCGGGCCTGGGCGAAGCCTTTGAAGCGCAGGCCAAACTGGAAGCCGTGTACGCAGCCTACGCCGAGGAGGACGCAGACTTCGACGCGCTCGCGAAAGAGCAGGAGCGCCTGGAATCGATCATCGCGGCGGCCGATGGCGGCAACCTGAATCTGCAAATGGAGATGGCCGCGGACGCCCTGCGCCTGCCGCCGTGGGACGCCAAGATCGGCGTGCTGTCTGGCGGCGAGAAGCGCCGCGTGGCGCTGTGCAAGCTGCTGCTGTCCAAGCCGGACATGCTGCTGCTGGACGAACCGACCAACCACCTGGACGCGGAATCGGTGGAGTGGCTGGAGCAGTTCCTGCTGCGCTTCCCGGGCACCGTGGTCGGCATCACCCACGACCGCTACTTCCTCGACAACGCCGCCGAGTGGATCCTGGAACTGGACCGCGGCCATGGCATCCCTTGGAAGGGTAACTACAGCTCGTGGCTGGAGCAGAAGGAAGCGCGCCTGAAGCAGGAAGAGGCGCAGGAATCGGCCCGCCAGAAAGCGCTGGCCAAAGAGCTGGAGTGGGCGCGCCAGAATCCGAAGGCGCGCCAGGCCAAGTCCAAGGCCCGCCTGCAGCGCTTCAACGAGCTGTCCGAATACGAATACCAGAAGCGCAATGAGACGCAGGAGATCTTCATTCCGGTGGCGGAGCGCCTCGGCAATGAAGTCATCGAATTCAAGAACGTGTCCAAGGCGTTTGGCGACCGGCTGCTGATCGACGACCTGTCCTTCACCGTGCCGCCGGGCGCGATCGTCGGCATCATCGGCCCGAACGGCGCCGGTAAGTCGACCCTGTTCCGCATGATCACCGGCGCCGAGAAGCCCGATAGCGGCGAAGTGGTGATCGGCCAGACCGCGCGCGTGTCGATGGTCGACCAGTCGCGCGACAACCTGGAGAACCAG
Organism: Zemynaea arenosa; assembly: GCF_004614185.1. Lineage (GTDB taxonomy): Bacteria > Pseudomonadota > Gammaproteobacteria > Burkholderiales > Burkholderiaceae_D > Telluria > Telluria arenosa. The sequence continues at coordinate 5,090 of NZ_SPVF01000133.1, forward strand.
AAGACCGTGTTCGAAGACGTCACCGGCGGCGCGGACTCGCTGCAGGTGGGCCGCTTCGACATGCCGTCGCGCGCTTATCTCGGCCGCTTCAACTTCAAGGGCGCGGACCAGCAGAAGGTGGTGGGCAACCTGTCCGGCGGCGAGCGCGGGCGCCTGCACCTGGCCAAGACGCTGCTCAAGGGCGGCAACGTGCTGCTGCTGGACGAACCGTCCAATGACCTGGACGTGGAGACCCTGCGCGCGCTGGAAGACGCGCTGCTCGAATTCGCGGGCAGCGTGCTGGTGATCTCGCACGACCGCTGGTTCCTGGACCGCATTGCGACCCACATCCTGGCGTTCGAGGGCAACTCGCAGGTCACCTTCTTCAACGGGAACTACCAGGAATACGAGGCGGACAAGAAGAAGCGCCTCGGCGAGGAAGGCGCGAAGCCGAAGCGTATTCGCTACAAGCCGCTCAGCCACTGAGCGGTGGCCTGCGGCGCGGCCTTCGGGCGGCGCTCAGGGACGGGGCCGGGCGTCGAAACGCTCGGCCCATTTTTTTGCGCGGAAGGCGTCCACGATGAAGTCGACGAACACGCGCGTCTTGGATGGCAGCAGGGTGCGGGCGGGGAAGTAGATCGAGAGCGTGCCGGCGTCGGCGTACCACTGCGGGAGCACGCGCACCAGGGTGCCGGCGTCCAGGTAGGGCAGCGCGTGCGTAACCGGTGCGAGCGCGATGCCGAGGCCTGCGCGCGCGAGGCGGCAGACGGCATCGGGCTCGCTCATCGTGATCTCGGGCTTGAGCAGCAGGGGCGCCTGTTCGGCGTTCGCATCGAGCAGCGGCAGGTTGCGCACGCGGCCCGTTTGCGGGGAGCGCACGAAGATGCCGGGGTGGCTGGCCAGGTCGGCGGGTTTTTCTATCTTTGCGTGCTTCTCAAGATATCCGGGCGCCGCGACCAGCATGCGGTGCGCGGGCGCGAGTTCGCGCGCGATCACGCCGGGGTCGAGCTGGAAGCCCCCGCCGATGGCTGCGTCGAACTTCTCCGCGACCAGGTCCACGGTGCGGTCGCTCAGGTGCCAGTCGGGGCGGATGGCGGGGTAGCGCTGCAGGAATTCGTCGAGCAGAGGCACGACGTAGGTGAGGCCGAAGGTGGTGCCCATGCTCACGCGCAGGGTGCCAGCCGGCTGGCCGGCGGAGGACGCGAGGTTGTCGACCGCCGCGGTGATGGTGGACAGGCTGGTGCCGACTTCGGCCAGAAAGCGCTCCCCTGCTTCGGTCAGTGTGAGCTTGCGCGTGGTGCGGACGAACAGGCGGACTCCAACGCTGTGCTCCAGCTTGGCGACACTCTTGCCGACGGCGGCCGAAGTCAGCCCAAGCCGGCGGGCGGCTTCCGAAAAGCTGCCGGATTCGGCCGTGCGGACGAAGCATTCGATGCTGCTAAGGGTTTCCATGGCGCGTAGATTCTAAACCACTGGTATCAACTGATGCATCCAATTGCTGACTAGTCGTTGCGAATCGTCGTGACCATACTGATCACTCCACAACATTTTTGACACAGGAGTTGATCATGGCAGACCTCAGCGGCAAGAAAGCTTTCGTCACCGGCGGCGCACGCGGCATCGGCGCGGCGATCGTCCGGCGGCTGGCGCGCGACGGGGCGGAGTTGGCGTTCACTTACGTCGGCAGCCGCGATACGGCTGAGGCACTGGCGGCGGAGATCGTCTCCAATGGCGGCAAGGCGCAAGCCATCCAGGCCGACAGCGCCGATGCGGCGGCCCTGTCCGGCGCCATCGCCAAGGCGGCCGACCGCATGGGCGGGCTGGACATTCTGGTCGCCAACGCAGGCGTGTTCACGCCGGGGACCATCGACGAGTTCAAGTTGGACGATTTTGACCGCACGCTGGCCGTGAATGTGCGCGGCGTGTTCGTGGCCGCGCAGGAAGCGGCGCGGCATCTCGGCAGTGGCGGGCGGATCATCACCATCGGCAGCACCAACGCCGGCCGGGCCCCCTTCCCCGGCATGGCGCCGTATGCGATGAGCAAGGCCGCAGTGGCCGGGCTGGTGCGCGGTCTGGCGCGCGACCTTGGGCCGCGCGGAATCACGGTCAACAACGTGCAGCCGGGGCCGGTGGACACGGACATGAATCCGGACAGCGGCGACTTCGCGGCCATGGTGCGTGCGTCGACGGCGCTCAACCGCTATGCCGACGTGAGCGAGATCGCCGCCTTCGTCGCCTGGCTCAGCAGCGCGGAAGCGTCCTACCTCACGGGCGCCAGCCTCACGATCGACGGCGGCTTCCAGGCCTGACCCTATCGAACCAACGATCCCGATGGGGTCAGGCCCCGGTGGGGGGCGTCAGCAGAAAGTGCGGCGTTGACGCAACATCAATCGTGCAGCGCGGAAATTTCCTTTGGGCTAGAGTGGGCTGGTGCGGCGAAAAGTTCCCGCCGCACGCTTGCGCTAGTTGGCACGCCGTGCCGCGCGCTTTTGCACACTGGTCGTCATGCCTACCAAAGACATCACGCGCCCAGGGCGCTTCACGAGCGGGAACACGTTTTTCTTCACCGTGCGCCTGCTCGACCCTGACAGCACTTTGCTGACCGAGCATTTCCCCGCCTTTGGCGAGGCCATCCGCCACGCGCGGGCGCGCCAGCCGTTCGATGTCGACGCCTGGGTGGTGCTGCCCAACCACGTGCACTCGATCTGGACCTTGCCCGCCGGGGACACCGACTTCGCCGCCCGCTGGCGGGCCGTCAAGATCGGGTTTTCGAAAGCGCTGCGCAAGTCCGAGGGCACGCGCCATGCGGGCGTGGTCTGGGAGCCGCTGTTCATGAACCGCCAGATCACCGACGAGGCCGAGCGCCAATTGCTGGTCGACTACATCCACACCAATCCCCAGCGCCACGGCTTGTGCGAGCGGCCGGAAGACTGGCTCTGGTCCTCCATTCACCGCGCCACCGCGCCGGTGGCGGACAAGAAAAAGGGCCCGCAGGCCCTTTCTCCAGCGATCCGCTGACGCGCCCTCGCGCGCGTCAGCTCAAGCGCAGAACTTTAGAAGCTGTACTTGGCAGCCAGCGTCCAGGTGTTCGGCTTCGGGCCGAAGTCATTGGACTTGCCATAGCGCTCGTACTCGGCGGTGAACGACACGTTCTGGTTCACCTTGTACTCCGCGCCGAGGGCGGCATAGGCGCCGGTCTTGTCATCCGACACCAGGCCCTGGTTGTACTTCACCTGCGTCACGCCCAGCTTGCCGAACACGTTGAACTGGTCGTTGACCGGAGCGGTCGCCTTGGCGGCCAGGTACCAGGCGTGGCCGTCGTTCGACACCGAGCTGCGGGTGCCGTTCAGGGTGTAGCTGCTGTTGGACTTGCGGAAGTCGGTGTAGCCGGCTTCCATGCCCCACATGTTGTCGAACTCGTAGCCGCCGAAGATCTTGCCGGAGGCGCGGTAGCCGTCATCGTCCAGGTTGGTGGCGCCGGCCGGGCTGGCATAGTTGCGGTCAGCAAAGTTCACACCGACGCCCACATAGGCTTTCGGGGAGGTGGTCTGGGCGGATGCGGACAGGGCGGCAGCGCCGGCGATCAGGGCAAGGATCAGTTTTTTCATGAGATGTATTCCTTAATGTTGTTGAACCGGATTTTCTGGTTCGCAATTCCGGTGAATCGCGAGGGTTCCAATTTAGCATCGTCAAAATGACAAAGCCGTAGGGGAACGGTAAGAACTGTAATCAATTGTAAGGACCGTTTTTACAAATTCAAGCCCTTACTGACTACCGATTCAATTAAGAAATGATCTCAAATCGTCAAAATTACACGATATAGCGGAAAGTTAGGTTCAGTCTGCCCCCAAGTGGTCTGCTCGATTTGTTGAGGCCGTGGAGCCAGAATTGTTGCGTGGTTCCCGCCATCAGTAACAGGCTGCCATCGCCCAACGGTAGCTTTTTCAGCTCACCCGTACGCTTATGGCGCAGGATGAAAACGCGTTCGGTGCCGAAAGTCAGTGAGGCGATCGCTGGTTCCGGACCAAGTTCGGCCTCGTCGTCGCTGTGCATGCCCATGCTGTCGCGCTCGTTGCGATAGTAGTTGAGGAGCACGCTATTGAAGTCCCGCCCGGTCTCGCGCTGCACCGCATCGCCGATGGTGGACAGCAACGGCGTCCACGGCTCCGGGTCCAGCGTGAGGCCGGAGTAGGTGTAGCGCCGGTCACCGTGCCAGGCTGTCAGCCGCGGCTGTAGGTGGCTCTGGCCGAACAGGACGATGGACTCAGCCTTCCATGCGGTCTCGGCAATCAGCCGCTGGTAGACCTCGGCATTCGGCCAAGGCAGCGGCAGCTGGGGCATGTACCAGAGCTCGCCGTCTGGCAGGGGCACGGGCTGCAGCCCGGCGCTTGACGTGAACAAATCCATTGCTGAGAATTCAACTTTCGACCACAGACTGGGGAGATTTTCGCATGGACAAACGCCGCTTTCTCGCAACCGCCGCGGTGGCGGGCGCTCTCCCCTCCCTTGCCGAGGCGGCCTCGACCGCCAAGGCCAGCGCTGGCCCGACCCTGCTGACCGTCACCGGCATGATCGGCAAGGCCAACCGCGGCCCGCTGGACCCGGCACTGGACCAGATGATGAAGAAGCAGGGCGTGCAGTTTGACAAGGCCTGGGCCTTCGACTGGGCGGCCCTCAGTGCACTCAAGGCCGTGACGATCCGCCCGACGCTGGAATACGACAGCAATCCGCACACGCTGCGCGGCCCGCTGCTGCTGGATGTCGTGAAAGCGGCCGGCGCGCTGCCGACCGGCGGCACGCGGCTGGTGTTGCGCGCGGTGGATGGCTATGCAGTGACGCTGCCCGAACAACAGGCCCGCAGCGACCGCTTCATCGTGGCGACGCACCTGGACGGCAAGCCGCTCCCGCTGGGAGGGCTGGGTCCGCTATGGGCGGTGTACGACGCGGACCGCGTCCCGGGCATGGCCGCCAAACCCGTTCAGGAACGGTTTGGCAACTGCCCGTGGGCGCTGTATCACATCGAGGTGCAGTAGGGCCGGCCGGCCCGGGCGGGATTACGAGTAGGCTTCGGCCAGCGACATCACGCGCGGCGTGATGGTGATGCCGACGTTGCCGAACAGGTCGTGAATCGCCTTCAGGTTGGCTTCGCACTCTTCGGCCTTCCAGCCGTTGAACAGGTCGGTGCCGTTCTTCTGGAAGTGCAGGTCGAGCACCTTGCCCTTGTCCTTGTGGGTGTAGGCCTGGCGGTAGGTGTTGTGGAAACCCAGCTCGGTCAGCGCGGCCAGCACGGCCTGCGGCGGATTGTCCGGGTCGGTCGCCATGAACACGCCATAGGTCTTGCCGGGCGGCTTGGCGGCCACGTCGACATCATAAATACCGGGGGCCTTGGTGACGGAAGTGCTCTTCAAAAACAACATGTTAGGGTCTCCTGGGCGCACGGCGGGGGCCATGCATAGACAATTCCTCAGACCTCAAAGCTTATGTCGATTTGATGCATTTGTCGATGCATTGATGCATCTTTTTGCATGGAAGCATCAGTTTGCGACGGTTGGTTACGCGGGGCGGCGCTTTCTTGCCGCGACGTCCATGGTTGATTCGGCAAGAGCGGCGTACAGGCGGCCGGTGGGCTCATCCCATGCGGTGACCGCCTCTTGCTGGCGGGACACCGTGCCCAGGTCGCCGCGGGCGATCGGGCCGGTCAGCGCGGGCGCTGCGCCGAGGCGCAGGACGTTGGCGAGGGTTTCGCTGGCCAGCGGGGCGGCCAGCTCGCGCGCGACCGGCTCGGGGATGCCGGCGGCCTGGTAGGCGCGCAGGGCGGCATCCATCACGGTGACCAGGTAGTTGGAGGCGAACACGGAGGCGGCGTGGTAGACCGTCTTCGCGGCCGCCTCAATCGAGACCAGCCGGGCGCCGATGCGTTCGAAGGCCGGGGTCAGCACGGCCAGGGCCTGCGGATCGCCCTCGATGCCGCAGAAGGTGCCCGCGAAGTCGGCACTCACGCGCCCGGGGTCTGCAAAGCTGCGGATCGGGTGGACCGAAGCCACGAAGGCGCCTGCGTCCCGCAGCACCTGCAGCGCATCGGATGCCTTCGCGCCGCTGCAGTGAAAGACGACCGCCCCGCGCAGCCAAGCCTCGCGCGCCGCCGCCAGCGCAGCCGCGGCCGGCGCGATCTGGTCATCCGCGACCGCCAACATGACGACATCCGCCGCGCGCATCGCGCCTACGCTCTGCACCGCCTGCACGCTCGCCGCC
>NZ_SPVF01000014.1 GCF_004614185.1 Zemynaea arenosa
CGCCCCGGCCGCAGCCGCCGAGCCGGTCGTCACCCCGGGCGAGATCGCCAAGGCCAAGGGCACCTGGGACGGCGTGGACCGCCGCGAACAGGCCGCCGAAGCGCGCACCCACGCCGCCCCGGCCAAGGAAGATTCGATCCGTATCGATGCCGTCAAGCTGGACGCGCTGCTGGAGGTCGCCGGAGAATCCGTGCAGGCCGCCAACCAGGCCGCCGTGCTGATGGAAAAGCTCCAGCAATTCAAGTTCGAAGGCCCCGCCGCCGGACTGATGTCGACCCTGGTCGAAACGCTGGAACGCGCCTCGCGCTACTCCGCCGAACTGCAGCGCGCCACCCTGGCGACCCGCATGCAGCCAGTCGGCCGCCTGTTCCAGAAATTCCCGCGCCTGGTGCGCGAGCTGGCCAAGGATCTCGGCAAGGATGTCGAGCTGACCATCGAAGGCGCCGAGACGGAAGTCGACCGCGTGGTGGTGGACAGCCTGTACGACCCGCTGGTGCACATGCTGCGCAACGCGCTGGACCACGGCGTCGAGTCGCCGCAGGACCGCGTCAATTCCGGCAAGCCCGCCAAGGCCTACATCCAGCTGAAGGCATGGCAGGAAGCGAACAGCGTCATGATCGTGCTGCAGGACGATGGCCGCGGCATGGACCCGGTCAAGCTGCGCAAGAAGGCGATGGAGAAGGGCCTGATCGGCGCCAACGGCGCCCCGACCGACGACGAAGCCTACCAGCTGGTGTTCCTGCCGGGCTTCTCGACCAAGGAAGTGGCGTCGTCCGTGTCCGGCCGCGGCGTCGGCATGGACGTGGTGAAGACGGCGGTGGAAAAGAACCGTGGAGCGATCCACATCGACTCGCGCCTCGGTTCCGGCACCAAGTTCTCGATCCGCCTGCCAATCGAACTGTCGATCGTGCCGACCATGCTGGTCTCCACCTCGGGTGCGCAGCTTGCGCTGCCGATGGCGGTGGTCGAGCGCGTGGTCGAGCTGCCGGAGGAGTTCGAATGCGTCGGCGGGGCGCCGGTGCTGCGCGACCAGGGCCGCCCGCTGCCGGTGCGTTCGCTGGCCGCCGCGCTGTCCTACGACGACTGCTCCGAGCGCGTGGGCATTGTCATCAACGCGCCCAGCCCGTACATCCTGTCGGTCAGCGCCGTCGATGGCACCGCGGACCTGGTGATCAAGCCGATGACGGCGCTGTCGGTGGAAGGCATCACCGGCACCGCGCGTTCGGCCGAGGGTGAGCTGGTGCTGGTGGTCGGCCTGTCGTTCCTGATGGGCGGCTGCCGCAGCGCGGTGCGCGCGCAGGAACTGGCCGCGTAAGGGTCTGCGCTTCAACGCAAAACGGGTCGCTCGCGCGACCCGTTTTGGTTTTGGCGGATGCGGGCCGCGGCCCGCGCGCTGCCTTACTTCTTCTGGTAGATCCTGTCGAACTCCCCGCCGTCGTCGAAGTGCACCTTCTGCACCGTCTTCCAGTCCCCGAACACCTCCTCCAGCGTGAACAGCTTGATCGGCTTGAAGTTGGCACCGTACTTCTTGAAGGCCGCCTCGGAGCGCGGACGCAGGAAGTGCCTGGCCGCGATCTCCTGCCCCGGCTCGCTGAACAGGAAGTTCAGGTAGGCCGTTGCCTCCTTGCGCTGGTTCTTGCGATCGACCACCTTGTCCACCACGGCCACCGGCGCATCGGCCACGATCGAGATGGACGGATACACCACGTCGAACTTGTCGCCGAATTCCTGGCGCGCCAGGTTCACTTCGTTCTCGAACGTCACCAGCACATCGCCGATATCGCGCTGCGCGAAGGTGGTGGTGGCGCCGCGGCCACCGGCATCGAGCACCGGCACGTTCGCGAACAGCTTGGTCACGAATTCGCGCGCCTGCGCCGGCGTGCCACCCTTCTTGAGCACCGAGCCCCACGCCGCGAGATAGGTGTAGCGCCCATTGCCGGCGGTCTTCGGATTCGGGATCACCACCTGCACGCCGGGACGCGTCAGATCCGCCCAGTCGGCGATCTTCTTCGGATTGCCCTTGCGGACCAGGAACACCATGGTCGAATAGAACGGCGACGCGTGATGCGGGAACTTGGTGGCCCAGTCGGCCGCGATGATGCCCTTGGACGCAATCGCGTCGATGTCGCTGGACTGGTTCATCGTCACCACGGACGCTTCCAGCCCGTCGATGACGGCGCGCGCCTGCTTGCTGGAGCCGCCGTGCGACTGCTTGATCTCGACGGTCTGGCCGGTCTTCTTCTTGTAGTCCGCGATGAAGGCCGGGTTGACGTCCTTGAACAGCTCCCGCGCCACGTCGTACGAGACGTTGAGCAGGGTGGTCGTTTGCGCATGGGCGCTGGCCGCAGCCAGGGCGGCCGCCGCGACGAGCGTGCGGGTCAGGTTGGCGAGTGTCATGGTCATCCCGTATGTTGACGAAGCTGTATTGTCGGGCCATGCCGCCGAAAACTCATAAGACCGAATCGGCATATCCTTATGCGCACTGCGCGGCCAGGGAGCAGGGCGAAAAAAGGCGGCCCGCAGGCCGCCTTGGAGTCACTGAAGAGGACCGGCTTACCAGGTCAGCTTCAGCGTGTACTTGCCGTTCACCGAACCGGTGCCGCCGCTCTTGTAGCGCACGCGGATATAGCGCGGGCTGGTCTTGGCGTAGGTGTTGGTCAGCGAGACCGAGTCCACCAGGCCCGCGCCGTTCTGGCTCACCACCTTGGTCGAACCTGCGTCGTCGTAGCCGGTCAGGTCGAAGTCGTTGGTGGTACTGCCTTGCGTGAGGGTGGCGGTCAGCGTGCGGCCGGCCGGCACCTGGATCATGAAGTAGTCATTGTCGGTCGAGGCGGACAGGTTGCCCACCACGGTCACGCCGTTGGTGGTCACCGCATTCCACTGCGACAGCGAATTGTTCGGCTCCACTTCGTTCGTGGTCGGGCCGGACACGGTCGCGATCGACGCATTCACCGCTGCCGCCGCGTTGACGATACCCGCGCCGCAGCCCACGCACGAGGCCGGGAACGGACGCGCGGTCGACTTCAGCTTGGCCGCCACTTCGTCCGGCGTCAGGGCCGGATTCACGGACAGCATCAGCGCGACCACGCCCGCCACGTGCGGCGTGGCCATCGAGGTGCCGGCCATGTAGCCGTAGTTGTCCGCGCCCGGGCCACGGGTGCCCGCGTTCCAGGTCGACAGGATGTAGCCGCCGGTGTCGCCACCCGGTGCCGCCACCGTGACCACGTTGCCGTAGTTGGAGTAGGAGGCCTTGCCGCCGGAGCGGTTGGTCGCCGCCACGGTGATCACGCCCGCGCAGTTGGCCGGGTTGGAGTTGACCGCGTCCACGTTCGAGTTGCCCGCCGCGACCACCACCACGGTGCCGCGCGAACGCGCGCTGTTGATCGCGTTCTGGGTGGTGATGTCGCAGGCGCCACTGCCGCCCAGGGACAGGTTCAGCACCCGTGCCTTGTTGGGGTTTGCCGGCACGTTGGTCACGGTGCCGCCGGAGGCCCAGATCATGCCGTCGGCGATGTCCGAGGTGTAGCCGCCGCACTTGCCCAGCACGCGCACCGGCAGGATCCTGGCGTTGTAGGCCACGCCCGCGACGCCCACGCCATTGTTGGTCTTGGCGGCGATGGTCCCTGCCACGTGGGTGCCGTGCCAGCTCGAGTTATCGTCCGCCGCCGGAGAACCGGCCGAGCATTCGCCCGCCAGCGTGTAGTCGCCCGGGTCGGAGGCGTCGCTGTCGCGCGCCGTGCCGTCGTTGGCGATCTTGGTGCTGGTGATGAAGTCATAACCCGGCAGGATCTGGCCTGCCAGGTCCGCGTGCGGACGGTAGCCGGTGTCGATCACCGCCACCACCACGCCGGCGCCGGTCGACTTGTCCCAGGCTGCCGGCGCGTTGATGCCGCCGGTCGGTTCGAAATAGTGCCACTGCGAGGTGTAGTACGGGTCGGTGGGCGTGGACTGCTTGGTCATGATGCGGTCCGGCTCCGCGTATTCCACGGTATCGTCGCGCTGTTTCAGCTCGTCCGCCAGCGCCTTCACATCGGCCAGCGCCATGCGGCGGGAGAGCTGCATCACGTGCGCGCCGGTGGCGGTGGTGCGATGCTCCCGCAGCGTCACGCCGAAGTTCTGGCCCGCGCGGTCGATGATGGACTGGCGCAGGCCAATGGCCGGCACCACGGCCGCGCCCTTCATGGCGGGGACCGCGTCCTTGTACTTCACGATCAGGCGGTCGGTGTCGAGGATCCGGACCGTATGGCCCTGGCCCTCGGACTGCTGCACGCCCGCGTGGACCGTGCCGGTGAACGCTGCTGCCGCGCACAACGCGAGCACGAATTTCGATTGCTTCATGGGACTCCGTGGGAAGAACTAACGATGAGAACTCTCAAGAATAGAGGCTTGAGCCCGCTATTGCGATGGAGGTTCAATAACCCACGGCATCAATAATTGTAAGCGTTCGTAACGATGATAATTCGGTCAACTGATGCAAATATGATACGGCTGCCGAACGATGAACGGAAAAAGCGTATCAAAACTAATTTATGTTTAAAAATGGGGCAGCCGCTGCCGCAGTGCACAAATATGGCATAATCAAATTCACCTTCCGCTGTCCGCCTCACCAAAAATGATCAAGACGCTCTACGACAAACTCTGGGATTCCCATGTAGTCCGCACCGAAGCCGACGGCACCGCGCTGTTGTATATCGACCGCCACCTGGTCCACGAAGTGACCAGCCCCCAGGCGTTCGACGGGCTACGGGCGGCGGGTCGCCAGCCGTGGCGCATCTCGGCCAACCTCGCGGTGGCGGACCACAACGTGCCAACCACGGACCGCTCGCACGGCATCGCCGACCCGGTCTCGCGTACCCAGGTCGAGACGCTTGATAAAAACGCCAAGGCGTACGGGCTCACCTACTTCAACATGAACGACAAGCGCCAGGGCATCGTCCACGTGATCGGCCCGGAGCAGGGCGCCACGCTGCCCGGCATGACGGTGGTCTGCGGCGACTCGCACACCTCCACCCACGGCGCGTTCGGCGCGCTGGCGCACGGCATCGGCACCTCGGAAGTGGAGCATGTGCTGGCCACCCAATGCCTGATCGCCAAGAAGTCCAAGTCCATGCTGGTGCAGGTCGACGGCCCGCTGCCGCTGGGCGTGACGGCCAAGGACATCGTGCTGGCCGTGATCGGCCGCATCGGCACCGCGGGCGGCACCGGCTACGCCATCGAATTCGGCGGCTCGACCATCCGCGCGCTGTCGATGGAAGGCCGCATGACGGTCTGTAACATGGCCATCGAAGCGGGCGCCCGCGCGGGCATGGTGGCGGTGGACGACATCACCATCAACTACATCAAGGGCCGCCCCTACGCGCCCGCGGGCCCGCACTGGGAGCGCGCGGTCGAGTACTGGCGCACGCTGCACAGCGACCAGGGCGCGCAGTTCGACATGGTGGTCCAGCTCAACGCCGCCGACATCAAGCCGCAGGTCACCTGGGGTACGTCCCCTGAGATGGTGACCTCCGTCGACGGCCGCGTGCCCGATCCGGACCTTGAGAAGGACACCGTGCGCCGCGAGGCCATGGAGAAGGCCCTGCAGTACATGGCCCTCACGCCCAACATGCCGATCGAAGACATCCGCATCGACAAGGTGTTCATCGGCTCCTGCACCAATTCACGCATCGAAGACCTGCGCGCCGCCGCGGCTGTGGTGCGCGGCAGGCAGCGCGCCTCCAACGTCAAGCTGGCGCTGGTGGTGCCGGGTTCCGGCCTGGTGAAAGAACAGGCCGAGAAGGAAGGCCTGGACGTGATCTTCAAGGCCGCGGGCTTTGAATGGCGCGAGCCGGGCTGCTCGATGTGCCTGGCGATGAATGCGGACCGGCTGGAGCCGGGCGAGCGCTGCGCCTCCACCTCGAACCGCAACTTCGAGGGTCGGCAGGGGCAGGGTGGCCGCACTCATCTCGTGTCGCCGGCCATGGCGGCAGCGGCAGGCATCGCCGGGCATTTCGTCGATGTCCGCGCCATGCGCTAAGTTTCAAGCTAAACAATATAAATAATTCACACCGGAGTCCTGAAAGATGAAGAAGTTCGCAGCCCTGACCCTGATCGCGCTCGCCCTGAGCGCTTGCAACACCATCGCCGGCGTCGGCAAGGATGTGCAAAAGGTCGGCCAGGCCGTTGAATCAGTCGGGAAAAAATAAATGGACAAGTTCACGGTCCTTGAGGGCCTGGTCGCCCCGCTCGACCGCCCCAACGTCGACACGGACGCCATCATCCCCAAGCAGTTCCTCAAGTCGATCCACCGCACCGGCTTCGGCCCCAACCTGTTCGACGAGTGGCGCTACCTGGACCACGGCGAACCGGGCATGGACAACAGCCGCCGGCCGCTGAACCCGGACTTCGTGCTGAACCAGCCGCGCTACCAGGGCGCCTCGATCCTCCTTACGCGCAAGAACTTCGGCTGCGGCTCCTCGCGCGAGCATGCGCCGTGGGCGCTGGAGCAGTACGGCTTCCGCGCCATCATCGCGCCGAGCTTCGCGGACATCTTCTTCAACAACTGCTTCAAGAACGGGCTGCTGCCGATCGTGCTGTCCGAGTCGCAGGTCGAGCACCTGTTCAATGAAGTGAAGGCCTTCCCCGGCTACCGGCTGGTGGTGGACCTGGAGCAGCAGGTGGTGCGTACGGCGAATGGGTCGCTGGCCTATGAGTTCCAGGTCGACGCCTTCCGCAAGTACTGCCTGCTCAACGGCCTCGATGACATTGGCCTCACCTTGCAGCACGCGGACCAGATCCGCGCCTTCGAAGAACGCCACCTGCACCAGCAGCCCTGGCTGGCCAACACCATCTAAAAATAGAACAATGAAGATCGCAATCCTCCCCGGCGACGGCATCGGCCCCGAAATCACCAAGCAGGCCGTCAACGTCCTGAACGCCCTCGGCGAACGGTTCGAGATGGAAGAAGCGCCCGTCGGTGGCGCCGGTTATGCCGCGCATGGCCACCCGCTACCGGAGGGGACGCTCAAGCTGGCCAAGGAGGCGGATGCGGTGCTGTTTGGTGCCGTGGGCGACTTCAAGTACGACACGCTGGAACGCGCGCTGCGCCCGGAGCAGGCGATTCTCGGGCTGCGGAAAGAGCTCGGCCTGTTCGGCAACCTGCGCCCGGCGATCCTCTACCCCGAGCTGGCCGGCGCCTCGACGCTGAAGCCGGAAGTGGTGTCGGGTCTCGACATCCTCATCGTGCGCGAACTTACCGGCGACATCTACTTCGGCAAGCCGCGCGGCGTGCGCGAATGCCCGGACGGCCCTTTCAAGGGCGAGCGCGAAGGCTTCGACACCATGCGCTACGCGGAGAGCGAGATCCGCCGCATCGCCCACGTGGCGTTCCAGGCGGCGCGCAAGCGCAGCAAGCGCGTGACCAGCGTGGACAAGGCCAATGTGCTGGAGACCTTCCAGTTCTGGCGCGACATCGTCACCGACGTGCACAAGGAATATGCGGACGTGGAGCTGGACCACATGTACGTCGATAACGCGGCGATGCAGCTGGTGCGCGCGCCCAAGAAGTTCGACGTGATCGTGACCGGGAACATGTTCGGCGACATCCTCTCCGATTGCGCTGCGATGCTGACCGGCTCCATTGGCATGCTGCCTTCGGCTTCGCTCGATGCCAACAACAAGGGCCTGCACGAGCCCTCGCACGGCTCCGCACCGGACATCGCGGGCAAGGGCATCGCGAATCCGCTGGCGACCATCCTGTCCGCGGCGATGATGCTGCGCTACTCGCTGGGCAAGGCCGAGCAGGCCGACCGCATCGAAAGCGCCGTCAAGACCGTGCTGGCCCAGGGTCTGCGCACTCCCGACATTTACGAACCAGGTACCAGCAAGGTTGGTACCGAAGACATGGGCGCGGCCGTCGTCGCCGCCCTTCGCTAAGCAAAGCTTTTTACACACCCCCCGCAAGGAAAAGGAAAATGAAACTCGTAGGCCTGGTAGGTTGGCGCGGTATGGTGGGTTCGGTCCTCATGCAACGCATGCAGGAAGAGGGCGATTTCGCCCACATCGAACCCGTGTTCTTCACGACGTCCAATCCGGGTGGCGACGCCCCCAAGATGGCGAAGAACGAAACCAAACTGAAATCGGCGACTGACATTACCGAGCTGTCGAAATGCGAGATCATTATTTCGTGCCAGGGCGGCGACTACACCACCGAGGTGTTCCCGCAGCTGCGCGCCGCGGGCTGGAACGGCTACTGGATCGATGCCGCCTCCACCCTGCGCATGACGGACGACGCGGTGATCGTGCTGGACCCGGTCAACCTGCACGTCATCAAGGACGCGCTGGGCAAAGGCGTCAAGAACTACATCGGTGGTAACTGCACCGTGTCCTGCATGCTGATGGGCCTTGGTGGCCTGTTCCAGCACAACCTGGTGGACTGGATGACCTCCATGACCTACCAGGCCGCATCGGGCGGTGGCGCGCAGCACATGCGCGAGCTGCTCACCCAGTTCGGCACCATCAACGCCGCCGTCAAGCCGCTGCTGGACAACCCGGCCTCCGCGATCCTCGAGATCGACCGCGGCGTGCTGGCGACCCAGCACGGCATGTCGGCTGACGAGACCAAGCAGTTCGGCGTGCCGCTGGCGGGGAACCTGATCCCGTGGATCGACAAGGACCTGGGCAACGGCCAGTCGAAGGAAGAATGGAAGGGCGGCGCCGAGACCAACAAGATCCTCGGCCGCGGCGACGGCTTTGCCGCTGCACCGATTCCGGTCGATGGCCTGTGCGTCCGCATCGGCGCGATGCGCTGCCACTCGCAGGCGCTGACCATCAAGCTCACGAAGGACGTGCCGATGGACGAGATCGAGGACATCATCGCCTCCAACAACCAGTGGGTGAAGTACGTGCCGAACACGCGCGAAGCGTCGATGCACGACCTGACCCCGGCCGCCGTCACCGGCTCGCTGACGATCCCGGTGGGCCGCGTGCGCAAGCTGTCGATGGGCCCCGAGTACATCTCCGCCTTCACCGTCGGCGACCAGCTGCTGTGGGGCGCCGCCGAACCCCTGCGCCGCATGCTGCGCATCCTGCTGGACTGATAGCGGCCGCTTTTAGCGGACTCGACAGAACGGGAGCTGCGGCTCCCGTTTTCTTTGGGCATGCCATTCCAGCAATTGAAATGACGAACAGATACTAAAGTCCCCTTCAATTCGCACGTTAAAGCTTCAAACCGGTCTCAGAACGTGCAAACGGCCCGCCAAAGCTTGCGTGCCATAGAGCATGATGATATGTTGAGACGATCAAATTCACTCTGCTCGCCCCTACCATGCAAGTACAAAAACGTTCCGGTTTCGTGTCGTTTGCGATGAAGGCAATGACCGCGGCTGTCGCCAGCGCGCTGCTTGCCAGCTCCGCCTACGCCGCCGGACTCGGCAAGTTGACCGTGCTGTCCGCCCTTGGCCAGCCGCTGCGCGCCGAAATCGAGCTGACCGCCGTCTCGCAGGAAGAAGCCCAGGGCCTGGTCGCCAAGCTGGCCTCCGCCGATGCCTTCCGCCTCGCGAACATCGAATTCAATCCGGCCCTGATGTCACTGCGCTTCGATATCGAGCAGCGCAACGGCCGCCAGTTCATCCGCATCAGCTCCGCCCAGCCGCTCAACGAACCGTTCGTCGACATGCTGCTGGAACTGAACTGGAACGGCGGCCGCCTGGTGCGTGAATACACCTTCCTGCTCGACCCGGCCGAACTGCGCACCACCCAGTCCGCGCAAGTCGCGCCGACCGAGGCCCGCCCGGCCACCCAGCGCCTGGCCACCACGCCCGCGCCAGTCGCCGCGCGCGAAGCCGCGCCGCGCCAGGCTCCCGCCACCAATCCCGCGCCTGAGCAGGCCGCGGGCAAGGCAGGCACCATCGACGAATATCGCGTCAAGCGCGGCGACACGCTGGGCAAGATCGCCTCGCAGGTCAAGCCGACCGACGTCTCGCTGGACATGATGCTGGTGGCCCTGTACCGCGCCAATCCGGACGCCTTCATCGGCCAGAACATGAACCGCCTGAAGTCCGGCACCATCCTCGCGATCCCCGATGCGGACAGCATCAAGGGCACCGGCGAGGGCGAGGCCCACAGCGTGGTGGTCGCGCATGCCGCCGACTTCAACGCCTACCGCAACAAGCTGGCCGGCCAGGTCGCCGCGTCCGAGCCGACCCACGCACCGGAACCGTCGCAGTCCGCCTCCGGCAAGATCACCGCGCGGGTGCAGGAAAAGCCGACCGCCGCCAACGAAGCGAACGACCAGCTGAAGCTCTCGCGCGCCAACCCGAACGCCTCCGCGGCCTCGGGCAAGGCCACCGCCACCGCCGAAGACCGCATCGCCAAGGAACAGGCGATCAACGATGCGCAGTCGCGCGTCAAGGAACTGGAAAAGAACGTCAGCGATCTCGAAAAGCTGATGGAAGTGAAGAACAAGGCAGCCGCCAACGCCGCCAGCGAGCATGGCGCCTCGGCGCCCGCGCCGGCGGCATCGGCTCCGTCCGTCCAGCCCGTGGCGCCGAAGCCCGCTGCCACGCCGAAGAAACCGGCCGTGGTCCGGGCGCCCGTCACGCCCGCACCGTCCCTCATGGACACGGTGATGAACAACGCCACCTACATCGGCGGCGCCCTGATCGCGCTGCTGCTGGGCGCCTATGCCGTGATGGCCCGCCGCCGCAAGACCATCGAGTCGGCCAGCAAGGTGCCGTCCGAGCCGAGCATCCTGGGCGCGCCGAGCGAGCAGGCGCATTCCCTGTTCGCCGAAACGGGAGGCCAGAGCGTCGACACCAACAACAGCGTGTTCAACTCCAGCTTCGCCCCGTCCGCGAGCCAGCTCGATACCAACGAGGTGGACCCGGTGGCGGAAGCGGACGTCTACATCGCCTATGGCCGCGATGCCCAGGCCGAGGAGATCCTGAAGGAAGCGCTGCGCACCCATCCCGAGCGCATGCCGGTGCGCCTCAAGCTCCTGGAAATCTACGCCGCCCGCAAGGACCAGCGCGCGTTTGAAACCCAGGCCACCGAAATCTATAGCCTGACCAAGGGCGAGGGCGACGAGTGGGCGCAGGCCGCGGCTCTCGGCCTGTCCATCGATCCTCTGAATCCGCTGTACGCCGGCGCCGGTGCCGCTGGCGCCGTGGCCGCGCAGTCGGAGGCCGAGCGTGACCAGCAGGCCATCCTGGCGCAGGAACTGGAAAGCGCCATCGCCGACGACGAAGCGCTGGACCTGTCGTCCCAGTTTGCCGCCGCCGTGGCCGAACCGGCGCCCGCGCCGGCGCCCGCGCCCGCACCGGCGGCGC
>NZ_SPVF01000204.1 GCF_004614185.1 Zemynaea arenosa
CGTGGCACCGGCGGCAGCGCCCATGCGTGTCAACCAAGCCGCAGCTGCGTAGTACCGCACGTTTAGCCAACGTTTACCCGGCGATCCTCCGCGCGCTTTAGAATGGCGCTGCCCCGGCCTCTGGCTGACTCCGTATGTAAAACTCATGCTCCAATCCCGCTTCGCCAGTAGCGTCCTGGCTATCCTGACCGCGTGCGCCGCTGCCGCACCTGGCCAGTCCGCCCTGGCCGCCGCCGGCGCGCCAGCCGCCGCCACGCCATCTGTCCGGGCACCCAACAGCGGTCCAGCCGCCGCCAGCGTGCCCGCGCCCAAGCTGATCCTGGTGCTGGTCGTCGACGGCCTGCCCGCTGAACAGGTGCAGCGCTACCGCGACCAGTTCGGCCCCGGTGGCTTCCGCCGCCTGATGGAGCAGGGCGCCATGTTCACCGATGCGCACCAGGCCCACGGCGTGCCCGTGACGGCAGTCGGCCACTCGGCCATCCTGACCGGCGCCTACCCGTACCGCCACGGCATCATCAACAACTACTGGATCGACGCCAACGGCCAGCAGGTCTACTGCACCGAGGACACCCGCTACAAGTACATCGGCGAGGAGACCGGCGAGCACGATGGCACCGCGCCCACCAACCTGCGCGTGGACACGCTGGGCGACCAGCTGCGCTACGCCACCGGCAACCGCAGCAAGGTGCTCACCGTCGCCGGCAAGGACCGCGGCGCTATCCTGCTGGCCGGGAAGACCGGCACCGCGTACATCTACATGGACCGCACCGGCGACTTCGCCAGCAGCACCTTCTACATGCAATCGCATCCTGCCTGGGTGCAGCGCTTCGACGCCGCCAAGCCGCAGGACCGCTATTACGGCAAGTCCTGGACCCCGCTGCTGCCCGCCGCCGCCTACGCGGGCGATTCCACCGACTATCCGTCCACCGACAAGGAGAACAACAGCTTCCCCTTCGTCTACCGCGGCGACAGCGGCAAGCCCGATGCCAAGTACTACGAGCGCCTGAAGACCGGCCCCGCCGTCGACGAGCTGACCCTGGAATTCGCGCGCGCCGCGGTCGAGAACGAACAGCTGGGCCGCAACCCGGCCGGCGTGCCCGACCTGCTGGGCGTGAGCCTGTCCGGCCATGATTACGTCAACCACTCGTTCGGCCCGGAGAGCCGGATGTCGCACGACCACCTGCAGCAGCTGGACCGCCTGCTCGCGAAATTCTTCACTGACCTCGACAAGCAGGTCGGCATGGACAACGTGCTGGTGGTGCTGACCGCGGACCACGGCTTCTCCAACACGCCCGAGTTCTCGCGCACCCGCCACATCGATGCGATGCGCATCGACAGCAAGAAGCTGCTGGCGGACCTGGACCAGGCGCTCGCCGCGCGCTTCGGCCTCGCGCAGCTGGTCAAGAAGTCGTGGGCCCCCGAGGTCTACCTGGACTATGACGCCATCGAGAAGAAGGGTCTCGCGCGCGCTGACGTTGAGGACTACGCCGCGCGCTGGCTGCTGCGCCAGCCCGGCATCGCGCAGGTGTTCACGCGCACCCAGTTCGAACGCGGCCTGGCGGGCGGCACGCGCCTGGCGTTGCTGATGCAGCGCGCCTGGAACCGCCACCTGTCCGGTGACCTGATGATCGTCACGCAGCCGTACACTTTCTTCGGCACCAAGTCCATGGGCTCGACGCACGGGACGCCTTATGCCTATGACACCAACGTCCCGCTCTTCATGATGGGCCAGCGCTGGATCCGCCCCGGCGCCTACCGTGGCTATACCGAAGTGGTCGACATCGCCCCGACGCTGGCCAGCCTGCTGCGCGTGCGTCCACCCGCGGGCGCCGAGGGCCGGGTGCTCACGGAAGCCCTGCGCTGACCGGCACAATCTCTTATACTGAGCGCTGTCGAAAAAGGCAGGACCGGTTTTGGTAAGCCCGGTCCCTTCGCGGGCTTGCCGCGAAGCTCTGTTCCATCGCACGTCATCCCGACGCGCATGAGTACCCGCGACGAGCCCGGCGCCCTTGTGCGTCCAACGGGTTCGTCCGCGCGTGCCACTCGCCGGCGAGCCCATCACCGGAGACTGACATGCGACTCAACCACCTCGATCTTCCCGTTCCCGACGTCGCCGCCACCGCGGCTTTCTTTACCGAGTATCTCGGCTTCCGCCAGCTGGAGATGCGCGGCAAGGACTCGCTCGCCATCCTGCAGGACGCAGCCGGCTTCGTGCTCGTGCTTAACCGTGCCCCGGCCGATGAGCCGCCCCCGCAGTTCCCCGGCTGGTTCCACATCGGCTTCCTGCTCGATTCGGACGAGGCGGTCCACGCCACACACGCGCGCCTGCAGTCTGCCGGGCTGGCCGACCTCCCGTCCGCGCCGTCCGTGATGCGCGGCGCGCTACTGTTCTACTTCCACGCACCCGGCGGCATTATGGTGGAAGTGAGCCACCGCTCAGAACAAAAACGCGAATGAGAACGATTATCGTTTACATTCCATGCCGTTTTGCCTACAATCTCGTCATTCGGCACGCCATAAGTGCCAGCAATCAAGAACGAGAGAGGAAAGCAACGACATGGCGATTGTCAGCCGCAAGCACGCTCAACCCCGTTATCTGAGCACGGCCCTCGCGGCCGTGCTGCTGCCGGCCGCCGCCCACGCGGGCGACGTGCCGCCGCCCGCCCTCGATGCCGGCCCGGCGAATGAGGTCAAGGTGGTGGGCGCCGCCGACAATCCCTTCAAGGCCACGCGCGCCTCGTCCTCCAAGTACACCGAGGACCTGGTCAACACCGCGCAAAGCGTCACGGTCATCAAAAAGGAACTGATCGAGCAGCAGGGCGCGCTCACGCTGACGGAGGCGCTGCGCAACACGCCGGGCGTCGGCACCTTCTTCCTCGGCGAGAACGGCAACACCAACACCGGCGACTCGATCTACATGCGCGGCTTCGACAGCTCCGCCAACATCTACGTGGACGGGCTGCGCGACATCGGCTCCATCTCGCGCGACACCTTCAACGTCGAGCAGATCGACGTGCTCAAAGGCCCGGCGGGAACCGACACCGGCCGCGGTGCGCCCACCGGCTCCATCAACCTGGTGAGCAAGCGCGCCAACATGGAGGAGTCGCTGGGCGGCAGCGTGTCCGCCGGGACGGGCAGCCACAAACGCATCACCGCCGACATGAACCATGTGCTGGATACGCCCAGTGGCACCGCGCTGCGCCTGAACCTCATGGCGCAGGACAGCGGCCGCCCGGGCCGCGACGTGGTCCACGACCAGCGCTGGGCCTTCGCCCCCAGCGCCGCCTTCGGCCTCGCCACCAACACGCGCTTCTACGTCAACTACCTGCACGTCGAGCAGGACAACACGCCCGACGGCGGCGTCTTCACCATCGGCCTGCCTGGCTATACGAGCCCGGACGTCAAGCGCCCCTTCATCGCCAACGGTCCCAAGGTCGACCCGCATAACTTCTACGGCTCCGCGACCGACTACGACCGCGTGACCGCCGACATGGCGACCATCATCGTCGAACACGAGTTCTCGCCCCGCCTGCGCCTCTCGAACGTGAGCCGCTACGGCAAGACCGAGCAGGCCTACGTGCTCACGTCCTTCCTGGGCAGCGCCGCCAACATCGCCACGCCGAACCAGAACGATCCGAACACCTGGACCCTGGCCCGCACCAATCGCAATGTCAAGGACCAGAGCAACCAGATCACCGCCAACCAGACCACGCTGACGGCGGAACTGGGCAGCGGCACTGTGACCCACACCGTGGTCGGCGGCCTGGAATTCGTGCATGAGCAGCAGTCGACCATCGGCCACGCCAACCCCGGCGTGCTGGAACCGGCCAACATCTACCATCCGAATCCGTCCGCGCCGGTCAGCAACATGACCATGGAACGCAACGGCGTATTTGCGGACTCCAGCTCCAACGTGCAAAGCCTGTACGTGTTCGACACCATGCATGTGGGCGCGCAGTGGATCTTCAACGCCGGTGTGCGAGCGGACCATTTCAACATCGGCTACGACGGTGCGTCGCTGTCCACCGCCACGTCCAACCCTGGGCTCCCCGTCGGGACCTTGGTGCCTACGAACCTCAAGCTCGCGGACACCATCTGGACCGGCAAGCTGTCGGCTCTCTACAAGCCGACCGGGAACAGCAGCGTGTACGCGCTGATCGCCAACTCCAAGAACCCGCCGGGCAGCAACCTGGTTCTGAGCGGTTCGGTGAACAGCGCGTCCAACCCCAAGTTCGACCCGCAGGTCACGGTCAGCAAGGAGATCGGCGCCAAGCTGGATCTGCTCAAGCAGAAGCTGGCCTTCACCGCTGCCCTGTACCAGACCGACGTGAAGAACGAGGTCGAACAGGACCCGACCGACCTGCAGTACTACCAGACCGGCAAGAAGCGCGTGCGCGGCATCGAGATCGGCCTGACCGGCCAATTCGCGAAGGGCTGGCTGGTGAGCGCGGGCTACACCCGCATGGATGCGACGGTCGAATCGGGCAAGAACATCACCCAGGCGGGCAGCAATGCGCTGAGCTACACGCCGAAATCCTCGTTCACCGCCTGGACCTCGTACGACGTGACCCCGGCCTTCAAGATCGGCGGCGGCGCGCGCTATGTGGGCGGCCTGCTGCGCGGGACCGATGGCGCCATCGGCACCCCGGCCTACACCGATCCGTACTGGGTCATCGACGGCATGGCCAGCTATGAGTTCAGCAAGAAGCTCTCCGCTCAGCTCAACGTCTACAATCTGGCGGACAAGGACTACGTTGCATCGATCAACAAGAGCGGCTACCGTTACAATCCCGGTGCACCCCGCTCGGTTCAGCTGACCCTCAACTTCAAATACTGATCCTGGAAGTCTTTACGCCATGATGCTGCATGTGCCGAACGTCCTCACGCGCGAGCAGGTCCTCGACCTGCGGCGCCGCCTCGATGCCGCCGACTGGGTGGACGGGCGAGCGACGGTCGGCGCGCAGGGCGCACAGGTCAAGCAGAACCGGCAGCTGCCGGAAGCCTCCGCGCTGTCGCTGGAGCTGGGGCGCATCGTGCAGCAGGCGCTGGACGCCAGCCCGCTGTTCTTCGCCGCCGCGCTGCCGCTGCGGACCATTCCCCCGCTGTTCAACCGCTATGCGGGCGGAGAGCACTACGGCCTGCACGTGGACGGCGCGGTGCGCAATGTCCCCGGCGGCGGTCCGCGCATCCGCACCGACGTCTCCACCACGCTGTTCCTGTCCGACCCCGAGGACTACGACGGCGGCGAACTGGTGGTGGTGGACACCTACGGCGCCCACGAGGTCAAGCTGCCGGCGGGCGACATGATCGTCTACCCGTCCTCCAGCCTGCACCGCGTGGAGCCGGTGACGCGCGGTGAGCGTGTGTGCTCGTTCTTCTGGACCCAGAGCATGGTGCGGGACGACTGGAAGCGCAGCATGCTGTTTGAACTGGACCAGAATATCCAGAGCCTGCGCGCGCGGCTCGGCGATTGCGAGGAAGTCGTCGGCCTCACCGGCCACTATCACAACCTGCTGCGCCAGTGGGCGGAGACGTGAGCGCACCGGGCGCACAGGCGCAGCTCGCGCAGGGCATGCAGCGCACCGGGTGGCTCAAGACGCTGCTCAAGTGGCACTGGATCAGCTCCGCGCTATGCCTCATCGCGATGATCCTGTTCGCGGCCACCGGCATCACGCTCAATCACGCTTCGCTGCTGGAAGCCAAGCCGCAGGTCACGCGGCTGAAGGCGACCGCGCCGCAGGAGGCACTGACGGAAGCGGCCAGCTTCGCGCGCACGCATGATGGCGCCAAGGCCGCGGTCACGCCCCGCATGACGGCCTGGCTGGCGTCGAACTGGAAGGTAAATGCCTCCGGCGCGCAGGCCGAGTGGGCTGCCGATGAACTGTATGTGCCCATGCCGCGCCCCGGCGGCGATGCCTGGGTACGCGTGGGCCTGGAGGACGGCGCTGCCGAATACGAGGTCACGGACCGCGGCTGGATCTCCCTGCTCAACGACCTGCACAAGGGCCGCAACGCCGGTCTCGCGTGGTCCCTGTTCATCGACCTGTTCGCCCTGGCCTGCCTGGTCTTTTGCGTGACCGGGCTTTTGATATTGAAGATGCACGCGCAGAACCGGCGCATCACCTGGCCGCTGGTCGGCTTCGGGCTGCTGCTGCCTGCGCTCATCGCACTGCTGTTCATCCACTGACTTTTCCGTGAAGAGGATATCCGTGAAGCTTCCGTACACCGTCGCCCTGTCCGTGCCGCTGCTCGGCACCTCGGCCATGGCCGCCGATCTGTCGATCAAGGTCGAGATCCCGCAATTGAACGTGGCCGAGTATCACCGTCCCTATGTGGCGGCGTGGCTGGAGCGCCCGGATGGCAGCGTGGTCACCAACCTCGCCGTGCTGCACGAGGTGCGCAAGAAGGATGGCGGCGCCAAGTACTTCAAGGATGTGCGTACCTGGTGGCGCAAGGTCGGCCGCGATGTGACGCTGCCGATGGATGGCGTCAGCGGCGCCACGCGCGGCCCCGGCGAAGCGGTGCTGGCCTTCCCGGCCGCCAAGCCGGTGCTGGACAAGCTCCCTGCCGGTGACTACGTCGTGATGGTGGAAGCGGCACGCGAGGCGGGTGGCCGCGAGGTCGTGCGCGTGCCGGTCGCTGTCGGCAAGGGCGCGCAGACGGTGCAGGTCAAGGGCAAGGAAGAATTGGTCAACGTAACCGTGCAGGTGAAATGATGAACTCACGCGCCATCGTCAACACCGCGCTGCTGGCCGCGCTGGCCGCCGTCTCCGGCAGCGCCTTCGCGCACCGCCCCTGGCTGCTGCCGTCCACCACCCTGGTCGAGGAAGCGCAGTACGTGACGGTGGATGCCGCCGTCACCGAGCAGCTGTTCTACATCGACCACGTCGCGCTCAAGATCGACGGACTGGTGATCCTCGGGCCGGATGGCCAGCCGCGCAGCCCCGAGAACGTCAGCAACGGCAAGCTGCGGACCGCGTTCGATGTCAACGTCGCGCAGCCGGGCACCTACCGCTTCACCATCGCCAACGAGAACGCGATGGCGAGCTGGAAGGAGGGCGGTGAAGTCAAGCGCTGGCGCGGCCCGGTAGCGGATGTGGACAAGCAGGTGCCGAAGAACGCCGAGGACCTCAAGGTCATGACCACCGTGATGCGCATGGAGACCTTTGTCAGCTCCCAGAAGCCGAGCGCTTTGCCAGGTAAACCGGTGGGCAAGGGCATCGAGTTCGAGCCGGTGACGAACCCGACCGACCTCCATGCCGGTGAACCTGCGCGTTGGCGCTTCCTCATCGACGGCAAACCGGCGGCCAACTTGCCGTTCTCGCTGGTACCGGGCGGCGTGCGCTATCGCGGCACCATCGGTGAGCTGCGCTACACCACCGATGCCAAGGGCGAGGCCAATTTCGCGTTGCCTGCGGCGGGCCAGTACTGGCTGAGCACCGCATGGCCGGCAGCCACGCCGCCCGCGGCGGAAGGCAAAGGCGGCCCGGCTGCGCGTGGCCCGCAGGAGGCGCCGAGTGGCCGCCGTCTGACGTATTCGGCCACCTTCGAAGTGCTGCCGCAGTAAGGAGTTCGATGCCGGAGCCGATGCGCCGCGTCCTGATCCCCGTCCAACTGTCGGACGCGTCGCTGCCCAAGGGGCCGGTGCGGCGCGCCGGCGGGACGGCGATGGGGACCAGCTGGTCCGTGCAGATGGCGGGGCCGGGGCTGGACTTGCAGCGCGCAGTCGAGGCGGAGCTGGATGATGTCATCCGCGAGATGAGCCATTGGCGGGACGATTCCGATCTGGGCCGCTTCAACAAAGCGCCTGCGGGTACGGCCGTGGAACTGCCTGCCGACCTGTTTCATGTGCTCGCGCATGGCGCGGCTGTCGGCCGCGCCTTCGAAGGTGCGTTCAATCCGTACGCCGGCGAGCTGGTGAACCTGTGGGGCTTTGGGCCGCGCAATCGCTACGAGGAGCCGGGATTCGCGCCGCCTGCCGCGGCGCTGGCCGATGCGGCGCGCGAGCGTGCCACGCACGCGCTGACCGGTGCCGTGGTGCTAAATGGCGAGCGGCGCACGGCACTGCAGCCGGGCGGCGTGCTGCTCGATCTCTCCGCCATCGCCAAGGGCTTCTCCGTCGACAAGGTCGCGCGCATGCTCGAGTCGCACGGGGTGCGGGACTATCTGGTGGAAGTGGGCGGCGAGTTGCGCGGCGCTGGCGTCAAGCCGGATGGGCAGCCATGGTGGGTGGAGCTGGAGTCCTTGCCGGGCGCAGAGGTGCCGGAGACGGTGGTGGCGCTGCATGGGCTGTCGGTTGCCACGTCGGGGGACTACCGGCGCTTCTTCGAAAACGAGGGCGCGCGCGCGGCGCATACCATTGACCCGCGTACCGGGCAGCCGATCCGGCACGGGGTCGCGTCTCTGACCGTGTTCCATCCGGAGTGCATGCTGGCGGATGCTTTGTCGACCGCGCTGACCGTGTTGGGGCCGGACGAGGGCATGCGCTTCGCGGAGCGCGAAGGCATCGCAATGCGCATGCTGGTACGCGAGGGCGATGGCTTCCGTGAGCTGGCCAGCTCGCGCTTTCTCGAAATGCTGCAATGATCGCGGCGCTGACTCTTGACCCCATGCGCTGGGCGGCGGCGGGCGTGCTGCTGGCCATGTACGCGCTGCTGTGCGTCGCGGTGCGCCGCCGCGCGCAGTCCATCGCTGCATCTGATGCGCAGTGGCTGGTGGCTTATGCCAGCCAGACCGGCACGGCCGAGACGCTGGCCTCCCAGACCGTGGCCACGCTGCGCACCGCCGGGCTGTCCGCCGAGGCCACGCCGTTGTCCGCGCTCGACGAGGCGCGTCTGGCGGGCGCGGAGCGGGTGCTCTTCGTTGTCAGCACGTTTGGCGAAGGCGATGCTCCGGATAACGGTGTGCGCTTCGCCGAACGGTGGCTGGGGCGCTCTGCCTCGCTCAGTCATCTGCACTATGCCGTGCTGGCGCTGGGCGATACCAGCTATCAGCACTTCTGTGGCTTTGCGCGCAGCCTGGATGCCTGGCTCGCCGCGCAGGGCGCGCAGGCGCTGTTTCAGCGAATCGAAGTGGATCGTGGCGACGCGCGGGCGGTCGAGGCGTGGCAGGAGCACTTGTGCCACCTGTCCGGCGCCAGTGATGTGGATGCGTGGACGGAGCCGGAATACGAGGCGTGGACGCTGGTGGAGCGCACAGAGCTCAACCCCGGCAGCGCCGGGGCGCCGGTCTACCGCATCCGTCTGAAACCGGCGGGCAGCGCGCTGCCGCAGTGGCAGTCGGGCGATCTGGTGCAGGTGAGCGCCCCGGCGGAACCACATCTGCCGCGCGAATTTTCGATCGGGTCGATTCCCGCTGAGGGCCACGTTGAGCTGCTGGTGCGGCTGCAGGTGCATGTGGATGGCAGTCTGGGTGTGGCGTCGGGGTGGCTGTGCCGTGGGGCTGGGGTGGGCGGTGTGGTGTCGCTGCGGGTTCGTCCGCACGCGCGCTTCCAGCTCGGCGAGAATGCGCGGCGGCCGGTGCTCTTCATCGGAAACGGGACCGGGATCGCCGGCTTGCGTGCCCACCTCGCGCAGCGCATCGCAGCGGGCGAGTACCGCAACTGGCTGCTGTTCGGGGAGCGCAGCGCGGCGCACGACTATCACGACCGCGCGACGCTGGAGGCGTGGCGGGCGCGCGGCGCGCTGGCGCGCATCGATACGGCTTTCTCGCGTGACCAGAGCGAGAAGCGCTACGTGCAGCACGTGCTGCTCGAGTGTGCGGACGAGGTGCGGCGCTGGGTGGAGGAGGGCGGCGCGATCTACGTTTGCGGCAGCCTGCGCACCATGGCGGCGGGCGTCCACGAAGCGCTCGTGAGCATCCTCGGCGCGCCGCGCGTCAACGGCCTTGCCGACGAAGGCCGCTACCGCCGCGACGTGTACTAGCCCGACGCTTGCGATTCCGGACCGCCTCGACGTCTGGTGCAGGCGCTCGTTGCCAGGTGGCTGGCGGCTCGCGATGCCGCCGCGCCAGCACCGCGCGCGACCGCCCTTGCCGTAGCGGTCGTGCGGGACGCGACCCGGCACCTCCGGCGCGGCGCCGCTTATTCGTCCTGCGGCTTCGACTTGCCGTTGCGTGGCTTGGCGGCTTGCTTGCCGGACGGCTTCTTGCTGGCCGATTCCTCCGGCGCCGCAGCCTTCATCGCCGCACCGGACATGGTCTGCGCCATCGACTTCGACAGCTCGCTGGATGCGTTGGCCGCATCCGTGGCGGCTTGCGTGAACTTGCTCGCGGCATCCGGCGACATGGCCGTGCTGACCGCCTGTTTGAACTGGTCCTGCAGAACGTTCCACCATGCGGCCGCACTGGTGAATGCCGCTCCAGGCTGGGCGCCTGCCGCCGTGCCATCGCCTGCGGTACCGCTACCCGTTTCCGCTCGCGCCCCCGCCGCCGTATCGCTGCTCGCGGCTTGCTGAGCGCCGCCGGAGTCAGAAGCCGGCTTGCCCTGCCCGAAGAATGCCGACCCAAACGGCGCCTTGTCCGCGCTCGCCGGCTGCGCCATCGCCTGTGCCATCGCCTCGCTCATCGCCTTGATGGTCGCGATGGTCCCGCGCTGCACCTCCAGCGCCTGGATGGTCCCGCGCACCATGGCCATGTTCACGTTGAGCCATGCCTCCACGGCCTTCAGGTCGGTGATCTTCTTGTCCAGGTCATCGACCGACAGCGTCGGTGTCGCCATGGCCGCCGCGCCGGGCACCCCCATGCTTCCCCACAGGTTCTTGACGAAATCGAGCGTGTCGGTGACGACGCCGGCGCCGGGCATGTTGGGCATCTGCGGATTGATCATGGCGGGCTCCTTGGGGCATTCGAGATACGGCTAGCGTAGCAGAATATCAAGGCCGGAGGCGGTCCGGCGATGGCGTCGCCGGCACGGTACACTAGCGGCTATGTCGAAAGTGTCCTTCCTGTCCCGCGGCAAGCGCGTGCTGGTGTGGTGCGCGGCGACGGCGCTCCTGCACAGTGCAGTGCTGGGATGGGTGAGTGGCCATATCCGGCCGCTGCAGCTGCGCCATGGCGATGCCACGCCCGCGCCGATCTTCGCCCAGCTGCGTCTCGCTTTGCCCAAGCCCGCACCCGCGCCGGTGCAGGCGGTGCCGCGCCCCGCGCCGCGTC
>NZ_SPVF01000019.1 GCF_004614185.1 Zemynaea arenosa
GTTCTGGCCTTGCGGCGCGGGCGACGGCTGGGCGGCCGGCGCGGCCTGCTGGTCGGCGGTGGCCGGCGCTTGCGCTGCCTGGTCCGCTTGCTG
This sequence comes from Zemynaea arenosa, assembly GCF_004614185.1. Taxonomy (GTDB): domain Bacteria; phylum Pseudomonadota; class Gammaproteobacteria; order Burkholderiales; family Burkholderiaceae_D; genus Telluria; species Telluria arenosa. Next base: position 94 of record NZ_SPVF01000019.1, read on the forward strand.
TGCATAAACCGGCGCTGCCATCGCCGACAGCAGCACGGCGCAGCCTGCTGCGACCGGGCTCAGACGGAAAGCGCGGCGCTGCTCGCCGGCTTGTTCGCCTTTGTACGCGAAAATCTTCATGTGTCCCCTCGATTGATTGATCAGTTCTTAGAACGCCAGTTCATCAGAACTACAGATTTATCCCGCTCTTCGCACCGCACGATTTCTCGCGGGACCCAGTGTGTAAACGCTCTTTCAGACGTTTCCGTAGTAAATTTTGTACTAAAACTAGATGCACTGTCAACGAGAGTCGGCCCAAGGCGGCTTTTTGTGGCTTTTTCGCCGACCAAGCCATTCCTGAAGCGGTTTGACCGCCACGCATTGTTGTTCCGTAGCTACAGATTGCAGGTGAAGCATTTGTAGTACGACTACAAAATACTCCAATTTGTGCAGAAAAAAAGCTTTCTGCACCATATTGGTGCAATCTGAGCGGAGTGGCGGAAGTTTGAGCTTGTGGTGTCAAACCGGTATGCTTCCAGTCGCACAACAACCCGGCCGTAGCAGAACTACGGCGATGGAGACCTCATGATGCCCCGCCTGCTCGCTGCCCTGCTCGCCTCTCTTCCCCTCTCTGTTTTGGCCCAGGCGCTGGACCGCGTCGAGCCGCCGTTTTGGTGGGCCGGCATGAAGGACACCCACCTGCAGCTGATGGTCCACGGGCAGGACATCGCCACCCTGGCGCCGCGCATCGCCTACCCCGGCGTGACCCTGCGCAGCGTGACGCAGGTGTCCAACCGCAACTACGTGTTCATCGACCTGGACGTCACCCCTGAGGCCAAGCCGGGCGCCTTCGATATCCGCTTCGAAGGCAAGCGCGCACTCACTTACCGCTACCAGCTGCTGGCGCGCCAGCCCGGCTCGGCCGAGCGCCAGGGTTTCAGCCCGCGCGACGCTATTTATCAGGTGATGCCAGACCGCTGGGCCAACGGCGACCCGTCCAATGACACCGTGCCCGGCATGCCGGACAAATTCAGCCGGGTGGACGGCGGCCGCCACGGCGGCGACATCCAGGGCATGATCGACCACCTGGGCTATATCGAGCAGCTTGGCTTCACCCAGCTGTGGCCCACGCCGCTGGTCGAGAACAACATGCCGGGCTACAGCTACCACGGCTACGCGGCCACGGACTTCTACAAGATCGACGCGCGCTACGGCCGCAACGAGGACTACGTGCGCCTGTCCTCCGAGGCGCGCAAGCATGGCATCGGCATCATCCAGGACGTGGTGCTCAACCACATCGGTTCGGGCCACTGGTGGATGCGCGACATGCCGATGCCGGACTGGCTGAACTATGGCGGCAAGTTCGTGCCGACCGGGCACCAGCGCATGACGCTGCAGGACCCGTACGCGTCCCGGCAGGACAGCGCCAACTTCACCCAGGGCTGGTTCGTGCAGTCGATGCCCGATATGAACCAGGCCAACCCGCTGGTCGCCAACTACCTCACCCAGAACAGCATCTGGTGGATCGAGTACGCGGGTCTCGCGGGCCTGCGCATCGACACCTTCAGCTATTCGGACCCGCGCTTCCTCAGCGAGTACACACGCCGCATCACGCAGGAGTACCCGCACCTGAACATGGTGGGCGAGGAATGGAGCAAGTACCCGACCGTGGTGGCGCGCTGGCAGCAGGACAAGCAGAACTTCGACGGCTACCGCGCGTACATGCCCAGCATGATGGACTTCCCGCTCAACGAAGCGGTGCGCACCTCGCTCGGCGAAGCGAAGGAGAGCCTGACGCCGATGTACGAAGTGCTGTCCATGGACTACCTCTATCCGCACCCGGAGCAGCTGGTGCTCTTCGAGGGTAACCACGACATGGCGCGCACCTTCAGCGTGCTGCACGTGGATGTCGGCCTGTGGAAGATGGCGATGATCCACCTGATGACGGCTCCGCGCATCCCGCAGTTCTACTATGGCAGCGAGATCCTCATGACCAGTGCCACCGGGGAGCGCAACGACAACAGCTACCGGCACGACTTCCCCGGCGGCTGGGCGGGCGATGCGGTCAACGCCTTCACGGGGGCCGGTCTCACGCCGCGCCAGCGCGAGGCGCAGGAGTTCATCCGCAAGCTGACCACCTGGCGCAAGACCGCCACCGCGGTGCATGGCGGGCGCACCACGCACTTCGCGCCGGAGAACAATACCTATGTGATGTTCCGTTGGGACGAAAAGCACAAGCTCATGGTCGCCTTCAACAAGAACGACAAGGCGGTGGCGCTGCCGCTGGCGCGCTTTGGTGAGATGCTCGGCGGCGTGCGCGCCGGGACCGACGTCCTGACCGGCCAGCGCCATGAACTGACACGCGAGCTTCAACTTCCGGCAAAATCGGCACTTATCCTCGACCTCACCCAATAAGACCAATGACACTCAAGGCACTGGCGCTCACGCTGGCGCTGGCGGCGGCCCTCGGATGCGCCTCCGCGGGCGCGCAGGCCGGCAGCGTTCCGCCCATCGACACCTTCTTCGCCGGGATGGCGATCACCGTCAAGCCCGGCCAGCAGCAGCGCTTTGTCGCCGGCGACAATCTCGACGGCTACTTCGACGCCTTCACCCAATCCTACGACCGCGGCGCCGGCTACGTGATGCGCAAGGGGACCTGGCTGCGCACCTACGTCAGCTACGTTGGCCTGCAGGCCAACGACCGCACCAGGTCGCAGGAATCGGTCTACCCGTGGGGCCACCGCGTGGCCTACCGCAACGGCGCCACCGAGGAGCTGGCGGTGCTCTCGCATCACCACGCGCTGGCCCTGCGTGTCTCGGCGCGCAAGGACGCCAGCCTCGCGCTGCAGCCGGTGCTGACCGACGCCACCCTGCCGGGCGTGCGCCTGCCCAGCGAGCGCCCGGAGCGCAAGGAGGCCGCCATCACTTTCGCCAACGGCGCCATGGCGCTGGTGTCCGACCAGCCGTTCGAGGTCGAGGAAGGCCTGCTGCTGCGCGCCGCCGCGCCCACGCGCGCCTTCACCGTGATCGCCGCCTTCGCGCCCACGGCTGAAGAAGCGTTGCAGGAGGCCCGCGCGCTGATGCAGGGCGACCCGATCGCCGCCGAGCGCGAAAAAGTTTACGCGGACCTGACCCGCAGCTACCTCGCCACCAGCGACGCCACTTACAACAAGGCCCTCAACTGGGCCAAGGCCGCAAGCCGCGCGTTCGAGGTCGAGGAATTCGGCCAGGGCATCTGGGCCGGACTGCCCTGGTTCCGCGACAACTGGGGCCGCGACACCTTCATCGCGCTGCCGGGCACCCTGCTCGTCTCGGGCAAGTTCGACGCGGCCAAGGCGGTGCTGGCCAACTTTGCGCGCTACCAGAACCTGGTGGAAGGCGACCGGAATTACGGCCGCATTCCCAACCGCGTGTCCGCCGACACGGCCATCATCTACAACACCGTAGACGGCACGCCGTGGATGCTGCGCGAAGCGGTCGAGTACATCCGCTACACCGGCGACCAGCAGTTCGCCGCCGAGATGTACAAGCTGGCCGTCCCCTACTTCAAGGGCGCCATGGCCAATTTCATGGACGCGCAAAAGCTCCTGACCCACGACGACGCGGACACCTGGATGGACGCGCGCATCGAAGGCAACCTGCCGTGGTCCGCGCGCGGCCCGCGCGCCGTCGAGATCCAGGCGCTGTGGTACACGGCCCTGCAAGATGGCGCCTGGCTGGCCCGCCAGGCCGGCGACGAAGCGCATGCCAGGGAGTGGGAAGACACGGCCACGCAGGTGCGCGCGAACTTCCTCAAGCTGTTCTGGGACGGCCAGGCAATGGCCGACCGCCTGCGCGCGGACGGCAGCCGCGATCTCAAGCTGCGTCCCAACCAGCTGATGCTGATCTCGATCCCCAACGACGACTTCGTGCCGCCCGAGGTCCAGGCGCGCATCACGAAGAACGCCGTCTCCGGCCTGCTCTACCCCTATGGCATCGCGTCGCTGAGCCAGGACGACCCGTACTTCCACCCGCGCCACGAGAATCCGTCCTTCCACCACAAGGATGCGGCCTACCACAACGGCACCGTGTGGGACTGGAACGCGGGCTTCACCGTCACGGCGCTGGACAAATTCGGCTACCAGGACCTGGCCTGGAAGCTCACGCAGAACCTGGGGACCCAGATCCTGACCCTCGGCACCCTGGGCAACATGAGCGAACTGCTGGACGCGCTGCCGCCGCTGAAGCCTTCGGGCACGTTCGCGCAATCGTGGAGCGTGGCCGAATATGCGCGCAATGCCTACCAGGACTACGTCGGCTTCCGCCCCGACCTTCCCGCCAACACGCTGCGCTTCGCGCCCGCGGTGCCGGCCCAGTGGAAGACCTTCACGGCCCTGCTGCCGTTCGGCCAGGGCGAGGACGTCGCGATCGACTACGCACGCGGTCAGTGGCGCATGACGCTGCACGGCAGCGCCGCGCGGCAGGTGCAGTTCGACTATCTCAACGCCGACAAGAGCCGTTCGCGTGTCACGTTTGAACTGGCACCCGGCAAGAGCGCCATGTTCGCACTCAAGAAAGGCAAGCCGCAGCTGGACGGCAAGCCGCTGGACGCCCAGCCCGCGCTGCCCTCCTTCGCCAGCGAAATCGGCACGCTGCGCTTCGTCACGCCCAAAGCCTACCGCCCCGCCGACTTCCCGATGCTGAAAGGCCGGGACGTCCTCAAGGGCATCATCGAACGGAACGAATTCCGATGAAACCACAGTCGCTCTTCCTGGCTCTGTTCCTGGCATTCGGTACCGTCGGCTCCGCCGATGCCGCCGATGCCCCACCGCTCCCGCGCGACATCTACGTGCGCGGCGGCTTCAATGGCTGGGGCACCGACCACGTGCTGCGCTACCAGGGCAAGGGCGTGTACGAGGCGCTGGTGGAAATCGGCCCGGGCTACCACGGCTTCAAGATCGGTTCGAAGGACTGGGCGGATGAGTGGGTGATCAACCCCACCGCCAGCGTGGACGTCAAGCCGGGCACGGACTACCAGCTAGCCACCCAGGCGGGCGCGGAGGACCACCTGTTCTCCAAAACGACGGCGCTGTACCGCTTCACCGTCGACGCCTCCCAGCCCGGCGCGCCGGTGCTGCGCATTGCGCGCCTGGAGGCGCCCGCGCAAAAGGCCACCGACCCGCACCCGGCCGGGCGTTCCGTCACCACGCTGGAATACCCGACCTGGGACGGCAGGAAGGAGCAAGTGCGCTTCAGCGCCGATAACGCCATCCTGCGCGGCTACATCCAGTCGACCACCATGCAGCTGCGCGACCCCGGTCCGCAGTTCGTACGCTACCAGGAGTACGCCGATCTGCCGCGCGTGCGCTCGGGGAACACGGCCTTCGACGCCCTGTTCGCACTCGCCACTCACGAGATGAAGCAGGACTCGGTCAGCCGCATCGCCGACGGCAACTATAACGGCGGCGCGCCCGTCCCCTGCGAATGCTTCGAGACCGGCGAGAAGTGGCACTACGTGTGGACGCGCGACCTGTCGTACGCCGCCAACCTCGGGCTGGCGATGCTGGACCCGGCCCGCGTGCGCAACTCGCTGGACTTCAAGCTGTCAGGCTGGCGCACTGGCATCGTGAAAGCGCCACAGGTTGCGGGCAGCGCGGACGGGCTGCAGATCATCCAGGACACGGGCAGCGGCGGCAGCTGGCCGGTCTCCACCGACCGGGTCTCGTGGGCCTTCGGCGCCGAGGCGGCGCTGGAGAACCTGGCCCCGGCCGAGCGCAAGGCCTTTGTGCCGCGTGCGCTGCAGGCGCTGGTCAACACCATCGAGAACGACCGCGTGGCGGCCTTCGATGCGGTCACGGGCCTGTACACGGGCGAAGAGTCCTTCCTCGACTGGCGCGAGCAGTCCTACGCCGCGTGGATCGTCGACGATATCGCCAGCATGGCTTCGTCCAAGGCGCTGTCCACCAACGTGGCGCACTACAAGGCGCTGACGCTGGCCTCCGCGCTGGCGCGCGAGACCGGCGACAGCGCGCACGCCCAGAAGTACGCGCAATGGGCCGCGCAGCTCAAGGAGGCCATCAACACCGAGCTGTGGCTGGCCGACGCGGGCCTGTACAGCAGCCTGACCGGCCCGCACTTCAACGGCGCGCCGATGTACAAGTTCGACTGGCTGGGCCAGGCGCTGGCCATCGTCACGGGCGTGGCGGACGACGAGCAGGCCGCGCAGATCCTGGCGCATTACCCGCATGGACCGATAGGCCCACCGGTGATCTATCCACAGCAGCCGGACCGCGCGGTCTATCACAACCGCGCCATCTGGCCCTTTGTCACCGCATACGGCCTGCGGGCCGCCGCCATGAGCGGCAATACGGCGGTCGCCGATGCCGCCTACGACTCGCTGATGCGCGGCGCGGCCCTCAACCTGTCCAACATGGAGAACCTGGAGTGGCTGACCGGCCAGCCGCTGCTGCTGGACGAGTATCACCCGAACCTCATCGGCCCGGTCATCAGCTCGCGGCGCCAGCTGTGGTCAGTGGGCGCCTATCTCGGCATGGTGCTCAACCAGGTGTTCGGGGTGCGCACCAGCGCCGACGGCATCGACCTCGATCCCTTCATCACGTCCAGGCTGCGGCGCGAGACTTTCGCTGGCACGAACGAGATCGCACTCGAAAACCTGCGCCTGCACGGCAAGCAGGTGCGGGTCAAGATCAAGCTGCCCGCTCCGTCCAGGCAGGAGGGCTTTTACGAGGTCGCGTCCATCTCCGTCAACGGCGCGCCCACCGGGGACCAGATCGCGTGGGACAAGCTGGGCGCGGACAACACCATCGAAATCGCGCTGGGCGCACTGCAGCCGGGCGACACCGGGATTGCGCGCGTGAACGCGGACCCGTACATGGAAGCGAGCACCGTGTTCGCCCCGCGCGAGCCGATGGTGCGCGACTTTGGCCGCGACAAGGCGGGCCATGTGCACTTCAACATCGCCAGCCTGTCGCCGGGCGCCGTCTTCAACGTGTATCGGGACGGCGAACTGGCTGCGGCCAAGGTACCGGCCGGGCCCTGGTTCGACCCGGCCGCCAGCGCGACCGCGTGCTACACCGTGGAGGCGCACTACCTCAGCTCCGGCAATGCGAGCCACCACAGCGCGCCGCAGTGCGCGGATGCGGGCATCGAGATTGGCGTGACGGACGCGCGCATCAGCGCCAGCATCAAGCCCACCGCGCCGGATGCGCGCTTCGACGCGCCGTCCATCAAGGGATGGGGCAAGCCGTCCGACAGCTTCGCCGTATCCGGGATCACGGTGCCGAAGGCGGGCCAATACGCCGTGCAGGTCCGCTATCACAACGCCGCCAACCAGATCAACCTGGGCATCAGCGGCGGCGTGAAGTGGCTGGCGGTGCGCGACAGCACGGGCCGCGCAGTGGCCCAGGGCGTGATCCAGCTCCCGCATGCGCGGCTGGAAAAGGCTCATACGCCGCTCGTGTATTCGACGCCGCTGATGGCACAGCTCACGCCGGGCCGCGCGTACACGCTGGAGCTGAGTGACTTCTACAACATGAGCTACATGCAGAGCAACGCCACCTTCAGCGCGGCGGGCGGCACGCAGGGGCCATCCAACACCTTTGACATCTACGGCGTGCGCCTGCGCGCCGTCACTCGCACTCAATCGGAGTAAGCATGCGTTCAGCGATTCATGTACTGGCAGCGGTGGCTGCCCTCGCCACTGCCGTTTCGGCCCACGCGACCACGGTCCGCATCCACTACGACGCCAAGGACGGCGACATCCGGGTGGTCGGCACCAAGGGCCCCATGACCTGGGACGCCGCCGCGCCCGCGCGCAAGGAAGCCGACGGTGTCTGGACCTACACCTGGCCCGATAAGCTGGGCGACGTGGAGATGAAGCCCAAGCTCGGCAAGGACAACCTCTCTGTCGGCTCGGCGTACAAGCTGCCCGCTGGCGCGGTGCTGGACATCTACCCTTTCTTCGGTGCGCCCTTCGGCAAGGTCACGCTGGTGCCGGACTTCGCCTCCCCACAGCTGAACAACAAGCGCAATCTGCGCATCTACCTCCCGCCCAGCTACGACGAGAACCGCGCCAAGCGCTACCCGGTGCTCTACATGCACGATGGCCAGAACCTGTTCGATGCCAAGACCGCGGCGTATGGCGCCGAATGGGGCATCGACGAGACGGCAAACGCGCTGATCGCGGGCGGCAAGATGGACGAGGTGATCGTGGTCGGCATCGACAACACGCCGGACCGCATCCCCGAGTACACGCCCTGCTGCGACCCGAAATACGGCGGCGGCAAGATCGACGCCTACATGGACTTCATCGTGGACACGGTCAAACCCTGGGTCGATGCGCACTACCGCACGCTCAAGGGGAAGGACGATACGGCCATCATGGGCTCGTCGCTGGGCGGCATCGCGTCCGTGTACATCGCAGAGAAGCACCCGGAGGTGTTCTCCAAGGCTGGCGGCGTCTCGAGCTCGTTCTGGTGGAACCAGCAGGCGCTGGTCAAGAACGCCAAGGGTTCGGCGCGCCGCGTGCCCGTCAAGTTCTACCTGGACGCGGGCACCAGCAACGACGGCGTCGAGGACACGCGCCTGATGCACGAAGCCATGCGCGGCCAGGGCTACCGCGATGGCGTGGACCTGCTGTACATCGAGGCGGAAGGCGGAAGCCACAACGAGAAGTCGTGGGCCGCGCGGGTCGACCGCCCGCTCCAGTGGTTCTTCCCGTGGGGCTCCACGCGCTACTGACCGTCACCTCCGGCTGACAGATTCTCTTTGCTTTCGCGGCACTTCGCTGTACTATCCGTACTAGTACAGCGAAGCACCGCGACAGCGTGCGCTGTGCTCCCCGGCGCCGCGCATGCGGCGCGCCATTGTCGCGCCAAGGAGAATGCCATGTCCGTCCCGCTGTTCGGGTTCGGCTGGGCGCAGCTGTCGCTGCGTGCCGCCCTGCCCTCGCTTCTGATCCTGATGGCCGCACCCGCCATAGCCGCCGAGCCAGCGCTTCCCCAGCTGGCCGCCGCCGCACAAGCCCTCGCGCCTGCGCGACCGCTGGCCGCACAGGATCTGCAGCGCCGTAGCCCCTTACAGCAGGTGCGCATCGCCCCGGACGGCCGCCTCATCGCCTTCGTGATGGCGGAGGGCCGCACGGCCGCCCTGCGGCTGCTCGACCCGGCCGCCGGCGCCGTGCGTACCTTGCAGACCGGCCTGGCGCGCGCGGAGCTGTCCTGGTCCAACGACAGCCGCTATCTGTTCCTCGACAGCGGCAGCGCCCTCGCGGCGGTGGACACGGGCACCGGCCAGAGCCTGCCCCTGGCCACCTTCGACCGGCGGCGCGGGCAGCAGATGGTTGCGGTGGACGGCGTGCTGCCGCACCATGCGCTGGTCGAGGAGGACGACCACGCGGGCCACTACCGGCTCGAACGCATCGGCCTGGATGGCCAGCGCCAGCTGCTGTACGCCGGGCCGCGCCGGGTGCGCGACCTCCTGCAGGACGAACGCGGCGAGCTGGCCGTCATCAAGACGCAGGACGAGGACTACGCGCAGCACGTGGCGCGCCTGCAGGACGGCCACTGGACCGACGTCCTGCACTGCCAGCGCCTGCGCCCCTGCAGCCTGGTGGCCCTGAGCGCGGACGGCCGCACCTTGACCATGACCGCCGAAGACCAGGGCGACCGCAAGGGCGTCGTCACGATCGATCTGGCGAGCGGGCAGCGGGCGCCGGTCCGCACCGACCCGCGCGGCATCTCGGATCTGCGCGACGTGGTGCTCGCTCCGGCCACCCGCCAGCCCATGCTGGCCGTGTACGGCCTCCCCCGCGTCCACAGCGAGGCGCTGGTACCGGAAGCACGGCGCGCCGCGGCCGCGCTGGCGGAACGCTTCCCGGACACGAACGTCGCCATCGCCCCGGCGCGCGGCCGCTGGCTGTTGACCGAGACCGGCGCCCAGCTCCAGCATCCGCGCTACTGGCTGTTCGACCCCGAGACCGGCACCACCTCCAGCATCCTGGCCGCCGAACGCGCGGCGGGCCAGCCGCTGGACGCCGCGCAGCTGGCGCCCACCGCCCCGATCGACTACACGGCCAGCGACGGCATGCGCCTGCACGGCTACCTCACCCTGCCGCGTGGCGTGCCGGCCGCGCGCGCCCCGCTGCTCACCATGGTCCACGGCGGACCGTGGGGCCACTTCGACGGCGGCTATCACTGGCTCGCGCAGCTGCTGGCAACCCGCGGCTACGCGGTGTTCCAGCCGAACTTCCGCTCCTCCACCGGCTACGGGGCACGCTACATGCTGGCGGCGGGCTCGGATTTCGGCAATGGCCGCGTGCAGCGGGACATCATCGAAGGCGTGCAGTGGCTCACCGCCCACGGCATCGGCGATGCCAAACGGATGGCCATCCTGGGCGATTCCTTCGGTGGCTACTCGACCCTGCTCGCACTGACCTGGACGCCGGAGCTGTTCCGCTTTGGCCTGGCGGCGGTGCCGCCAACCGATTTCGCGCGCACGCTCGGCGCCATGAGCCGGCGCCACGACGAACGCGATGGCGAGGTGCCGTTCGCGGTGCAGGTGCGTGAGCTGGGCATCCACGCGGACGACCCGCAGGCGCTGGCCGCGATCGCTGCAGCGGCGCCCGAACGGCACGCGGGCGCGGTGGTGCGTCCGCTGCTGATCCTGGCCGGCGGCAAGGACGACAAGGTCGATATCGCCGGCGTCACCGGCTACGTGGCACAGCTGGAAAAACTGGAGCGCCCGGTGACCCTGCTGGTCGACCCGGACGAGGGCCACAACGTCAAGGGACCGATGCCGCGCCAGGCCTATGCCTACCTGCTGGAGCGCATGCTGCAGCGCTATCTCGAAGGCCCGCCGCCTACGCCACCCAGCCCGGACCTGCAGGCCTACCTGGCCCGCGTGATCCGCGCCAACCACGCCTTGCCGGACCTGCTGCCCAACGCTGCGCCGCCCGCCGTGGCGGGTCGCTAGTGCGCCGGCACGCCTGCGCCGCTTAGCGGTGCAGGCGGAAGTCGACTGCCGCCGGGCGGCCGTCCAGGTGC
>NZ_SPVF01000010.1 GCF_004614185.1 Zemynaea arenosa
GCGCGCTTCCGCGCGCGCCACGCCCCACCAGGCAAGCTGACCGTCCGCGCCTGCGTGCCTGGGCGCCGCAGCATAAAAAAACCCGCGATCGCTCGCGGGTTTTTTGTTGGGACGTTCGAGCAGGCTTACTCGATTTCGACCGTCTCCGGCGGGATGGTCGGCGGCTCGATGTCACCTTCCGGGAACTCGAGGCGGATCTGGTCTTTCTCGTCCAGGTCCACCGTCACGCGGCCACCGCTCACCAGGCGGCCGAACAGCAGCTCGTCGGCCAGCGCCTTGCGGATCATGTCCTGGATCAGGCGGGCCATCGGACGCGCGCCCATGAGCGGGTCGAAGCCTTTCTTGGCCAGGAACTTGCGCAGGTTCTCGGTGAAGACGGCTTCCACCTTCTTCTCGTGCAGCTGCTCTTCCAGCTGCATGAGGAACTTGTCGACCACGCGCAGGATGATCTCTTCGTCCAGCGCCTTGAAGCTGATGATCGAGTCCAGGCGGTTGCGGAACTCCGGCGTGAACATGCGCTTGATGTCCGCCATCTCGTCGCCCGCGGCCTTGGAGTCCACGAAGCCCACCGAGCGCTTGGTCAGGCTCTCCGCGCCCGCGTTGGTGGTCATGATGATGATCACGTTGCGGAAGTCGGCCTTGCGCCCGTTGTTGTCGGTCAGGGTGCCATGGTCCATCACCTGCAGCAGGATATTGAAGATATCCGGATGCGCTTTCTCGATCTCGTCCAGCAGCAGCACGGCGTGCGGCTTCTTGGTGATCGCCTCGGTCAGCAGGCCGCCCTGGTCGAAGCCCACGTAGCCCGGGGGCGCGCCAATCAGACGGCTCACCGCATGACGCTCCATGTACTCGGACATGTCGAAGCGGATCAGCTCCACCCCGAGGATGAAGGCCAGCTGCTTGGCGACCTCGGTCTTGCCGACGCCAGTCGGACCGGAGAACAGGAAGGCGCCGATCGGCTTGTCCTGCTTGCCCAGGCCGGCACGGGCCATCTTGATCGCGGAAGACAGCGCGTCGATGGCCGGGTCCTGCCCGAACACCACGTTGCGCAGGTCGCGGTCGATGGTCTGCAGCTTGCTGCGGTCGTCCTGGTTGACGGTCTGCGGGGGAATGCGCGCGATCTTGGAGATGATCTCCTCGATCTCGGTCTTCCCGATGGTCTTCTTCTGCTTCGACTTCGGCAGCACGCGCTGGGCGGCGCCGGCTTCGTCGATCACGTCGATGGCCTTGTCCGGCAGGTGGCGGTCATTGATGAAGCGGGCCGCCAGCTCGGCCGCGGTCGAGAGCGCCGAGGCGGAATACTTGACGCCATGGTGCTCCTCGAAGCGCGACTTCAAGCCGCGCAGGATCTGCACGGTCTGCTCCACCGACGGTTCGTTCACGTCCACTTTCTGGAAGCGGCGGGACAGCGCGTGGTCCTTCTCGAACACGCCGCGGAACTCCGTGAACGTGGTCGCGCCGATGCACTTGAGCTGGCCGTTGGCCAGCGCCGGCTTGAGCAGGTTGGACGCGTCCAGCGTGCCACCCGACGCCGAGCCGGCACCGATGATGGTGTGGATCTCGTCGATGAACAGGATGCCGTTCGGGGTCTCCTTCAGCTGCTTGAGCACCGCCTTGAGGCGTTGCTCGAAATCGCCGCGGTACTTGGTGCCGGCCAGCAGCGCGCCCATGTCGAGCGAGTAGACGACGGCGTTTTGCAGGATCTCGGGCACGTCCTCCTGGACGATGCGCCAGGCCAGGCCTTCCGCAATGGCGGTCTTGCCGACGCCGGCCTCGCCCACCAGCAGCGGGTTGTTCTTGCGGCGGCGGCACAGGATCTGGATCACGCGCTCGACCTCTTCCTCGCGGCCGATCAGCGGATCGATGCGGCCATCGGCCGCCGCCTTGTTGAGGTTCTGGGTGAACTGGTCCAGCGGGCTCTCTTTGGCCTGCCCTTCGACCTGCGCTTCCTCCACGCCTTCCGACGCCTTCTGGCTGTCGATCTGCTGGTCCTTGCGCACGCCGTGGCTGATGAAATTCACCACGTCCAGGCGGGTCACGCCCTGCTGGTGCAGGTAATACACCGCATGCGAATCCTTCTCGCCGAAGATCGCCACCAGCACGTTAGCGCCGGTGACTTCCTTCTTGCCATTGGAGGCCGACTGCACGTGCATGATGGCGCGCTGGATCACGCGCTGGAAGCCCAGCGTCGGTTGCGTGTCCACCTCGCCGGTGCCCGGCACGGTCGGCGTGTTATCGCCAATGAAATTGGTCAGCGTCTTGCGCAGGTCATCGATGTTGACGGCGCAGGCGCGCAGGACTTCGGCCGCCGATGGATTATCCAGCAGGGCCAGCAGCAAGTGCTCGACGGTAATGAATTCATGCCGTGCCTGCCGAGCCTCGACAAACGCCATGTGTAAGGAAACTTCCAGTTCCTGCGCAATCATACTTCCTCCATCACGCACTGCAGGGGGTGACCTGCCTTACGCGCATGTGTTAAAACGAACTCGACCTTGGTACACGCTATATCTTTGGAAAACACCCCACACACGCCTTTGCCGTGCCGGTGCACGGAGAGCATGATTTGCGTCGCTGTTTCGCGATCTTTATTGAAGTACTCCTGGATGATGGCCACCACGAATTCCATCGGCGTGTAGTCATCGTTCAGCAGGGCGACTTGATAGAGCGGTGGCGGCTTGACGACCTGCCGCTCCAGTACTGTATCGGTATCATGCCTGGTTGCCATACGCTTATATTCTACTGCTTTCAAAGTTGATGCAAAGCGGGAATAGTCAGCGTGGCGCCGCCCTGCTCCCCATTTGTTTTCATCTTACGCGTTTTCCGTGTAGAGCGCAGATGGCGACCCGATTCGGTAATTCAAGAGTTGCGTTACCACACAATCTAGAGCTTGTCGTGTGGCTGTGTGGAAGAAACAGCAACTTGCAATAAAAACAGCTTGACTTCAAAAATTATTCCACCAACAATGCGGTATCGACACGTCCTATGGTCGAGTTGATAAGAAGTGAGCAGGCTGAGGAGGGGGCAAGAAGCTTCTTGCTTTAAGGCTCGTGTGATTAGTTAATATTTGAAAGTTCTTTTATGGCAACTGGTACTGTTAAGTGGTTCAACGATTCCAAAGGCTTTGGCTTCATCACTCCCGATGACGGCGGCGAGGATCTGTTCGCACACTTTTCCGCAATCAACATGAGCGGCTTCAAGACCCTGAAAGAAGGTCAAAAAGTCCAATTCGAAGTCACGCAGGGCCCGAAAGGCAAGCAAGCTTCGAACATCCAGGCCTCGGCGTAATCCGCCTGTCCTCAGATGCAAAAAAACCCGCTTTCGAGCGGGTTTTTTATTGCCTGCGGCGCGGGTAGCGCTGCAGGCATGCGGAACGCGCGCCGCGTCCCGCCGGGTCAGCGCGACACCGTGCCGCTGGCGCCGCGGCCCCAGGTGCTCACCCCGGCCTTCTTGCGCTGGTCCGCCAGCATTTCCTGCAGCTGCGCCGACACTTTGCGGTCGTTCTCGGTCTTGGTCACATAGTCCTCAGTCTTGGCGCGCCAGTTGGTGTAGCTGGCGATCACTGGACTGGCCTGCTTGCCGATATCCTCGATGGCCTTGGCGTACACCTTGTCCATATGCACCTGCGCTTCCTTGTACTGGTCCACGGTCATGCCAAAGCGCACCGGCGCCGGCACGTGGCTGACCGGTTCCCGGTCCAGGCCCAGCTTCTCGACGGCGCCTTCGTAGCAGTCGTTCCAGCGGTTGAAGTCGTCCATCACCGCCTTGATGTCCTTGTTATTGGTCGAGACTTCAGGAATCACGGGAGCGGTGCACTTGGCCACGGATTGCGACAGCTCCTGGCCATCGTAATTCTTGGTCCAGAGATCAATGTCGGCCTGGGCCACCTGGGCCTGGGCCGCGCCGGCGGCGCACAGCAGCAAAGTGGCGAGAGTGACGAGGGGCTTGTTCATGTCGGTTCCTAACGAGTGAATGGGTGGTTCAACGAATCGCGCGTACGATGTTGTAATTGGCGCCGCCGCCGCTGTAGCTGGCCGCCATCTGGGTGATCCCGCTGGACCAGCCCGCGCGCCGCTGCCAGGCGGCCGTGCGGCCAGCCCAGGCATCGAAGCGGGCGATCACCGGGGCCGCTTCGGCCGCGATATGGTCGACGGCGCGGGCATAGGCCACGTCCGCGCGGCGGGCGGCCGTGCGGTATTGCTCGACAGTCATGGCAAAGCGCACGTCGGCCGGCACATTGTTGATCGGCGCCCCTTGCAGCGTGAGGCGGTCCACCGCGGCCTGGTAGCAGGCGCTCCAGCGGGTGAAACGCTCGACCACGGCGCTGGACTCCCGGGTCGCGAACGTCGCGTCGGGAATTTTCGGGTCGCCACACTGGGCCAGGGACTGTGGCAGCTCGGCGCCGGTGTACTGGAGCGTCCAGTAATCGATCTGCTCCTGCGTGACGCCGGCCTGCGCGCCTGCGCAGAACAGCATGGCGGCCAAGGCCGCGACGGTCGTCTTCATGCTTGCTCCTCTCGTGGTTTTGGGATGACAGCAACGGAAATATTAGTACACGGCTATCTACAGCGGGAAAATAAATGCGCGAATTCCGCCTCCCTGCGTGGGGGGCTTACAAAGTTCCGACAATTTGTGCGGCGCGGCGGCGCCGCCCCCACCGTCAATGTCCGCGGCGGTAGAGGTAATACTTGAGATCGACCTCGCGCTCGATCTCGGCCTGGGTGACGAAAGCCTCGGTCCGGGTGCGCCATTGGGTGAACCGTTGGACGACCGGGTCGGCGCGGGCCCCGATGGCGCGCACCGCCCGGGCGTAGACCTCGTCCATGTGGCGGGCCGCGGCCTGGTACTGGTCGTCGTTCATTTCATTGAGGACAGCGGACGGCACATGGGTCACCGGATGGCGGGACGGGTCAAGATCCTTGACCACGCGCTGGTAGCATTCGTTCCAGCGCGTGAAGCTGGCCACCACTTTCTTGATGTCGCGGTTGGTGCGCGAGATCTCGGGGATAGTGGGCTGGAGGCAGCGGTCCATGGGCGCGGCCAGCTCACGGCCATCATAGCCCTGGGTCCAGTAATCGATCTCGGCAACGGGGTCGCCGGCCGCGGCGCCCGTGACGACAAAAGCAGGAATCAGCAGACCAAGCAGCCTCTTCATATCTCCTCCTTGTGATCGCGCAGGACGCGCTTAAGTTCACGACAATGTTATCGGAATTTCATGCGAATGTGCAAAAAAAAGCCGCCCCGGAGGGCGGCTGGCATGCAAGCCGGAAGGCTTACATGTTTTCGATCATGACGTCGCCGAAGCCCGAGCACGACACCTGGGTCGCGCCTTCCATCAGGCGGGCGAAGTCGTAGGTGACTTTCTTGGAGGTGATCGCCTTTTCCATCGAGGAGATGATCAGGTCGGCCGCTTCGGTCCAGCCCATGTGGCGCAGCATCATTTCGGCGGACAGGATCAGCGAACCCGGGTTCACGTAGTCCTTGCCGGCGTACTTCGGCGCGGTGCCGTGGGTGGCTTCGAACATCGCCACCGAGTCGGACAGGTTGGCGCCCGGCGCGATGCCGATGCCGCCGACCTGCGCGGCCAGCGCGTCGGAGATGTAGTCGCCGTTCAGGTTCAGGGTCGCGATGACCGAGTACTCCGCCGGGCGCAGCAGGATCTGCTGCAGGAACGCGTCGGCGATCGAATCCTTGACGATGATGTCCTTGCCGGTCTTCGGATTCTTGAACTTGCACCACGGGCCGCCGTCGATCAGCTCGGCGCCGAATTCCTTCTGGGCCAGCGCGTAGGCCCAGTCACGGAAGCCACCTTCGGTGTACTTCATGATGTTGCCCTTGTGGACGATGGTGACCGACGGCTTGTCGTTGTCGATCGCGTACTGGATCGCCTTGCGCACCAGGCGCTCGGTGCCTTCGCGCGACACCGGCTTGATGCCGATGCCCGAGGTCTCCGGGAAGCGGATCTTCTTGACGCCCATTTCTTCGGTCAGGAACTTGATCAGCTTCTTGACGCTGTCGGTGCCTTCCTGGTACTCGATGCCGGCGTAAATGTCTTCCGAGTTCTCTCGGAAGATGACCATGTCGGTCTTCTCCGGCTCACGCACCGGCGACGGCACGCCGGTGAAGTAGCGCACCGGGCGCAGGCAGACGTACAGGTCCAGTTCCTGGCGCAGCGCCACGTTCAGCGAGCGGATGCCGCCACCGACCGGGGTGGTCAGCGGGCCCTTGATCGACACGACGTAGTCCTTCAGTACCTTCAGGGTCTCTTCCGGCAGCCAGACGTCCGGGCCGTAGACCTTGGTCGACTTCTCACCGGCGAAGATTTCCATCCAGGAGATCTTGCGCTTGCCGCCGTAGGACTTGGCCACGGCTGCGTCAACGACCTTGATCATCACCGGGGTGATGTCCACGCCGGTACCGTCGCCCTCGATGTAGGGGACGATAGGATTATCTGGTACATTCAGCGAGAAGTCGCCATTGACGGTGATCTGCTTGCCGTCTGCAGGTACTTGAATATGTTGGTACATCGTATTCTCCGAAGTGGACAGGAACCGCTCGGTGCGCGGTGTTCTTAAACACTCAGTCTTCTATAAGACATAAGAGGTGCAATTTCATATTATGCACCAGCTTTTTATCAGGCGCCATGGGTTGATGGCCCAAGCGCGCAATTTTACCCCCGCCGTAGCACAATGCCACTCATTCTTTTCAATAAGCCGTACCTGGTCCTGTGCCAGTTTTCCGGGCAGGACGGACGGGAAACCCTGGCCGACTATGTGAAGATTCCCAACATCTATCCGGCCGGCCGGCTGGATGCCGACAGCGAGGGCCTGATGCTGCTCACCGACGACGGCAAGCTGCAGCACGCCATCGCGCATCCCGACCGCAAGGAAGAGAAGACCTATCTGGTGCAGGTCGAGGGAGAAGCAGATCCTGCCGCCCTCGCCCGCCTGCGCGCGCCGCTCGATCTGGGCGACTTTGTCACCCAGCCGGCCAAGGCGGTGCGCATCGCCGCGCCGGACTGGCTGTGGCCGCGCGATCCGCCGATCCGCGCGCGGGCCAGTGTCCCGACCAGCTGGCTGGCGATCACGATCGCGGAAGGGAAGAACCGGCAGGTGCGGCGCATGACGGCGGCGGTCGGGCTGCCGACTCTGCGGCTGGTGCGGCAGGCGATCGGGCCGTTTTCGCTGGCCACGCATCCGCTGCTGCCGGGCGAGTTCATGGAGGTGCCGGCGGCGGCGCTGCGCGCCCAAGCCTGAATTCCGGCCTGCTGTTAGCGTTACGTCAACGGTTTGCGCAAAGTTACGAAAATTTTTGTGTTTTTTCGCAAAAACCTGTCAACCGGCAACCTTACGCGGCGTTAAAGGCACAGATTCAGTCGACTGGATCGGTAACTTTAAACATACAAGGAATTTTGACATGTCCAAAATCATCGCTGCTCTGGTAGCTTCCCTGTTCGCCGCTTCGGCGTTTGCTGCAACCGCTTCGGCTTCGGCATCGGCTTCGGCTGCTGCTTCGGCTCCGGCTGCTTCGGCACCGGCATCGGCTGCTGCTTCGGCTGCTGCTTCGTCGGCTAAGAAAGCACACAAAGCTGCCAAGAAGGCATCGGCTGAAGCCGCTGCTGCTTCGGCTGCCGCTTCGGCTGCTTCGGCTGCTGCTTCGAAGTAATTCGAGCTGCTCTGCAAAAAAGGCGGCCTGCGGGCTGCCTTTTTTGTCGCTCAAGAATATGCAACCAAACGGTTGCATATTTTTTGCCTGCGTTCTGCTGCAGGCACAAACGCAAAAACCCGCGTGACCAGTGTCAGGCGGGTTTGGATGCGCAGCGGACAACACGCGGCCGGGGCCGCGGGGGTGCCGAACTTAGGCGGACATCGCCTTCAGGGCAGCAGCCAGGCGGCTCTTGTGGCGGGCGGCCTTGTTCTTGTGAATGATCTTCTTGTCAGCGATGCTGTCGACGGTCGACACCGACTGCTGGAAGATGGCGGTCGCAGCGGCCTTGTCGCCGGCCAGGATGGCCTTGCGGACAGCCTTGATCGCGGTGCGCAGGGTCGAACGCTGAGCCGAGTTGTGAGCGTTTTGCTTGACTGCTTGACGAGCGCGTTTGCGCGCTTGTGCGGTATTTGCCATGGAATTTCCTAAATCAGGGTCAGGTTGCGTCTGCAAACACGGTGAAGTTCAAGCTGAACGTTAGCGTCTGCATAACAGAATTTCGTAAAGCATTCGATTATAGCGGAGTTGGTCACGACTGGCAACCTCAATCTTCGGGCGCTGTGTCTGCTCGGCTATAATGGGCGGCTATGAATTTGCTCAAGACCCTGGCTGGCATCTCCAGCATGACCCTGCTGTCCCGGATCACCGGCCTGATGCGCGAGAGCCTGTTCGCGGCGGCCTACGGCATGACGCCCTACACGGACGCGTTCAACGTCGCCTTCCGCATCCCCAACCTGCTGCGCCGCCTGTTTGCCGAGGGCGCCTTCTCGCAGGCCTTCGTGCCGATCCTGGCCGAATACAAGAACCGCAACTCGCACGAGGCCACCCGCGACCTGGTCGATCACGTGACCTCGGCGCTGGTCTGGACCACCCTGGCCGTCAGCCTGCTCGGCATCATTGCCGCGCCCTGGCTGCTGGTGCTGGTGGCCACCGGCCTGGAAAAACAGCCGGACGCCTTTGCCTCCTCGGTCTTCATGACCCGCCTGATGTTCCCCTACATCGCCTTCATGGCGTTCGTCGCCATGTCCTCGGGGGTGCTGAACTGCTGGCGCAACTTCAAGGTGCCTGCGTTTTCACCGGTGCTACTGAACGTCGCGCTGATCGGGGCGGCGCTGATCGTCACCGCCTCGCCGCACTGGCCGGTCGAGACGCTGGGGCACCCGATCTACACCCAGGCCGCGGCGGTGATGCTGGGCGGGCTGCTGCAGGTCGGCATCCAGCTGCCGGCACTGGCGCGCATCGGCATGCTGCCGCGGCTCGCCAATCCATTCGCGGGCTACCGCGATGCGGGGGTGCGGCGCATCCTGGGCAAGATGGGGCCTGCGGTGTTCGCGGTGTCGGCCACCCAGATCAGCCTCCTGATCAACACCAACCTCGCCTCCCGCGTCGGCCCGGGCGCCGTCTCCGCTCTCACCTATGCGGACCGGCTGATGGAATTCCCAACTGCGCTGCTCGGCGTGGCACTGGGGACCATCCTGCTGCCCTCGCTCTCCAAGGCCAATGTGGACGGCAACGCCGAGGAATATTCCGCGCTGCTGAACTGGGGTTCGCGTTTGACCATGCTGCTGGCCCTCCCCGCCGCCGTCGGCCTGGCATTGCTGGCGGAGCCCATGGTGGCCGCCCTCTTCAACTACGGCAAGTTCGGCGCGAATGCGATCGGCGCGGCGGCGGCGCCGCTGGTCACGTATGCGGTGGGCCTGATCGGCATCATCATGGTCAAGATCCTGGCACCCGCGTTCTACGCGCGGCAGGACGTGCGCACGCCAGTGCGGATCGCGGTGGCGGTGCTGATCGCCACCCAGCTGATGAACCTCGTGTTCGTGCCCCTGCTCGGCGTGGCCGGGCTGGCGCTGTCGATCAGCCTGGCCGCCTGTTTGAACGCGGCGACCCTGTTCTTCATCTTGCGCCGCCGCGGCATCTTCGTGCCCGATCACGGGTGGGCGGTGTTCTTCTTCCGCGTCGGCTGCGCGCTGGCGGTGATGGCGGCGCTGTCGTGGCTCGCGGCCCATTACATCGACTGGGACGCCCTGCGCGCCCAGCGCGTGCTGCGCATCCTGACGCTGCTTGGCGTGATTGGCGCGCTGGCGGTGGCCTACTTCGCCGTCCTCTTCGGCCTGGGCGTACGCGCCCGCGACTTCAAGCGCAGCGCGCGCTAAACGAGGCGCTTACTACTTCAACGGGTTGGCCTGCGGCGACTTGCCGCCCGGAGGGATCTGCACACCCGGCTGCGGCTTGTCGTCCGGGTCCGGCTGCTGCGGGGGCTCGGCGGGTTCCGGCGGTTCCGGATTTTCCGGCTGCTCCTGCGGCGGCGGGGGCGGCGGCGGGACGGTTGGCGGGGGCGCCGTCTGCGGCGGTTCCTGAGGTTGCGGAGCGCCACCGGGGCCACGCGGCTTGCCTGGATCGGGTTCCGCAGGCTTGTCGTCATCGGGCGGCGGTTCGATCGGCGTCGTGGGGGTGATCACCGGGATCGGCGGCGGCGTCATCGCCGAGCCACCAGCGCCTGGGCTCATCACCGCCCCGGTGCCGCTGGCCGTGAAGCGCCACTCCGAGATCTTTTGCTTGTTCTCGAAATTGGAAAAGCGGGTGTCGAAATTCCCCACCTTGAACGGCGCCGCGTCGGACAGGCTGTACACCCCGATCACGCCCGTGTTCTCGCCCATGTACATCACGCCCCATTCGGCCTTGCCGGTCATGGGATCGACGAAGATCTTGCGCAGGTGCCGCCGCAGGCCGGGCACGCGCGGATCGCGCAGCAGTTCCTTGAGCGTGGGTGGCTGCGGATTCTGGCCACGCGGCGTGGCCGCGGCATAGCTGCGCAGGGCCGCCGAGAACTGCGCGCCGATTTCCAGCAGCTCCTCTTCCGCCGCCGCGCGCCGCAGCAGCGCATCGATCTTCAGCGTGGCGGCCGTCACCAGGCCAATGATCATCACCAGGACGATCACGCCCAGGTAGGTGAACCCGCCCTGCCCGCGCCGCATCTCACCACTCCGAATACGGCTTGCCGCTGCGGTCATTGCCCGGCGCGCCGCTCTTGATGGTGTAGACACCGCCCTTGCTGGCGTCCTCCGGCGGCACCACCACCCAGGTCGCATTGCTCTCGGTGATGGGGTCATACGGCAGCGCCGCGATGTAGTGCTTCTCCACCAGCTGGTCCAGCGAATCGGGATAGCGCCCGTTGTCCTCGAAATAGCGGTCGATCACCTCACGCGTGTTGCGCAGGTTGTTGGCGAGGATGGTCTCCTTGCTGCGGTCCACGCTCGGAAAGAAGCGCGGCACCGCGAGCGTCAGCAGCAGCGCCACGATGCCCAGCACCACCAGCAGTTCGATCAGCGTGAAGCCGCGCCGTGTGC
>NZ_SPVF01000251.1 GCF_004614185.1 Zemynaea arenosa
AGGCCGCGTAACGACACACCTCCGCCGTCCGCGCGCCGTCCTGCCAGCGTCGCGCCGGACCAGGCCGTCTCCGGCCCCTGCCCGCGCACATACGGCTCCCCGAAGGCGCTTTCGTACAGCTCCTTCATCCGGTCGCCCAGCGCCACGTGGGCCTGCTCATCCTCCTCACCGCGCAGTCCGATATACGGGAAGTGGTGCAGGAAATATCCGAACACGGCCTCGCAATCGGCCGCGTATTTGAGGGTGTCCAGGATGTGGTAGTGCCAGAAAGTATCGACGTCGAACAGCGGCGCCGTGCGTTCTTCCGGAAACTTTTTCATCAGGTAGAGAAAGCGGCGATATTCCACTTCAACCGCGTTCGCCTTCTGGAGCGACCAGCCCTCGCCCGATTGCGGGTGCATAAGCTTGACCTTGATGGGATCGAGGTCGAGGCCGGCGATGGTGGCAAAGTTGTCAATTTTCATGGCAGTTCCTTTGTGGTGGGGGCGACGCTCAAGCGTCCCGCGCATTCTTCGCCCACCCGGAATCTGCCTACTTGACTCCACTCAACTTTCGGTAAGACAACGCCTATATCGTTGCAGCAATCTCCTCCATTGGTTTGACCGTTTGGCTGACTCGTGGCGAAGCGATCCGCACCGACACCGCGATCGTCGTTCCCAAGCCCGGCGAACTGTGGATCGCAAAATTCCCGCCCAGGATCCGGATCCGCTCCTCGATTCCCACCAGTCCGAACGACTGCGGCTTGTCGCGCGTCCCCGGCCGCATGCCCTGGCCGTTGTCCGCCACCGTCATCGCCAGCACCCCGTCCTCGGTCAGGCGCAGGTCCACCCGCACATAGCTCGCCTTGGCGTGCCGCGTGATGTTGTGCAGCGACTCCTGCAAGATGCGGAAGAACGCGGTCGCATAGTGGTCCTCCAGCTTGAACTCGCGGTGCGTCTCCAGCAGCTCGCACTGGATCCCGGTGCGGCGCTTGAAGTCCGCGACCAGCCAGTCCACCGCCGCGTTCAGGCCCAGGTCCAGCACATTCGGCCGCAGGTCGTTGATGATCTGCCGCACCGAGCGAATGATGGTGTCGATCTGCAGGAGCGTTCCCGCCACGCGTTCGTGCAGCCGCGGCGCGCTGTGCGACGTGCGGTTGGCCAGCAGCTCCGCATCGATGCGCAGCGCCAGCAGGTTCTGTCCCAGGTCGTCATGGATTTCGCGCGCGATGCGCTTGCGCTCCTCTTCCTTGATCTGGTCCGCATGCGCCGCCAGCCGCCGCAGGTGCTCGTGCGAGAGCTGCAGCTCGTGCTGGCTCTCGCGCAGCTCGCGCGTCATCTCGCGCGCCAGGTGGATGGCCCGCATGCGCGAACTGGCCAGCGCGTGGTACAGCGCATAAAGCAGGGCCGCGACCAGGAACCCGGCCCCCGCCGCCAGCCACGGGAACCACTCGTCAAAGCCGCTGTACTGCCCGTTCTTGGCGATGCTGAAGTGCGCATTCCACTGCCGCCCGTTGAAGTCCAGCGGCAGCTGGTTGATGAAGTGGTGCCCGTCGTTGAAGCTGCGCTGCGGCGACGGATTGTTCGGGCTGGCCGCGCTGTCGAACAGCGTGGTCCCGCTGCCCGCATCGGCGACGATCACGCGCGTGCCCTGCATCGGCAGCTCATCGAGCACGCCCTGCACCAGCTTCTCCACCGAGAAGCCCATGCCCAGCGTGCCGACATAGGCCGCGCGCCGCTGCGCCACCGTCTCCAGCGGCATGCCGGGGCGGTAGATCGGCAGGCGCATGCCCAGGCCCATGCGGTTGGGCCCCGTGAGCACGTCTAGCGGCTGGCCCGAAGTGCTGATGGCGCCCGTATCGCGCGACTCGGCCAGCGCCTTGGCCACCGCGGGCTTCGATTCCAGGTCGTAGCCGACCTTGGCCGGCCAGCGTTCCACCGGCTCGATGTACACCAGCGGCGTGTAGCTGCTGCGCGGCCCCGGCGGATTCACCTGGTAGTCCGGGTAGCCGTCGCCAGGCCGCGCCTGCGCCTTCACTTCGGCCAGGAACTGCGCCATCTCGGACGGCGCCACGTGCTGCCCATAGTTGATGGTGGCGATGCCGGGAAAGTGCCGGTCCAGGTCCAGCCCCGCCACGTAATGGCGAAAGCGCTCGCGCGTGAAATCGGGATTGGTATTGAAGGTGCTGACGCCTCCGCGCAGCACGTCCGTGTAATTCTTGATGCGCGCGTTGATCGCGAATTGCGCGGTGCGCGTGAGATTGCCGAAGCGTTCGCGCGAGTCCGATTCGATCGACTTGGCCGTGGCCACGTAGAACAGCAGGCCGACCGCCGCCGAGATACCCAGTCCTGCCCAAAGCGCCGGCTCGCGTACTGCTTTGCGCATGTTCATGGCGCACCCGTTATGTGGTTGTTGTTTTGGTTTGAATCAAATGTATCCATCTGGTTAAACCGGCGTCAAATGCCGCGCCAATAAAACAACGTTCAAACGTTTGCGTTGGGCCGCTAAACAAAAAATGGGAGCCCGAGGCTCCCATTCTGTGACTTTTTCTTCACGTTTGCGCAGGCTTATTTCTGCCAGCTGTCCTTCAGCGTCACGATCCGGTTGAACACCGGCTTGCCGGGCTGCGTATCGTGGCGGTCCGCGACGAAGTAGCCGTGGCGCTCAAACTGGAAGCGCTCTTCCGGCTTGGCGTTGGCCAGGCCCGGCTCCAGGTAGCCGGTGACGACTTCCAGCGCTTTCGGATTCAGGAACTCCTTGAAGTCCTTGCCGCCCGCATCGGGCATCGCGTCCGTGAACAGGCGGTCGTACAAGCGGACTTCCGCTTCCAGCGCGTGCGAGGCCGACACCCAGTGGATGTTGCCCTTCACCTTGTAGTTATTCGCGCCTTCGGTGCCGGACTTCGAATCCGGGAAGTAGTTCACATGGACCGCGGTGACCTTGCCGTCGGCGTCCTTGTCGTAGCCCGTGCACTCCACCACGTAGCCGTACTTCAGGCGCACGCGCGCGCCCGGCTGGCCGTCCACCGGAGGCGTGAAGCGGAAGTAGCCCTTGGTCGGCACTTCCATGAAGTCTTCTTCCTCGATCCACAATTCCTTCGTGATCGGGAAGGTGCGGTTGCCCAGCTCCGGGTGGTGCGGGTGCACCGGCGAGCTGCATTCGTGCGCTTCGCCCTCGGGGAAGTTGTCGATGATGAGCTTCAGCGGGCGCAGGACGGCGATGCCGCGCGGCGCCTTCGGATCCAGGTCTTCGCGCACGCAGCCTTCCAGCACGCCGAAGTCGATCCAGCCATCCGATTTGGTCACGCCGGTGCGCTCGCTCATCATCTGGATCGCTTCCGGCGTGAAGCCGCGGCGGCGCATACCCACGAGGGTCGGCAGGCGCGGATCGTCCCAGCCGTCGACGATGCCTTCCTCGACCATCTGGCGCAGCTTGCGCTTGGAGGTCACGATGTAGGTGAGGTTCAGGCGCGCGAACTCGTACTGGCGTGGCACCGGCTTGCGGAAGAAGCCTGCTGCGCCCAGCGTGTCCACCAGCCAGTCGTAGAACGGGCGATGATCCTGGAACTCCAGGGTGCAGATCGAATGGGTGATGTTCTCCAGCGCGTCCGAGATCGGGTGCGTGTAGTCGTACATCGGGTAGATGCACCAGGCGTCGCCCGTGCGATGGTGGTGCGCATGGCGGATGCGGTACAGCGCCGGATCGCGGTTGCTCATGATCGGCGACGCCATCGCGTCCTCGCTCATCTTCGCGCGCAGCACATGCTCGCCGTCCTTGTACTTCCCGGCTTTCATGTCGCGGAAGATCTGCAGCGATTCTTCCACGGGGCGGTTGCGATAGCGCGAGTTGGTGCCGGGCGTGCCGAAGTTGCCGCGGTTGGCCGCCATCTCCTCGGCGCTCTGGCTGTCGACGTAGGCCTTGCCTTCCTTGATCAGGAATTCGGCCATCTCGTACAGCTGCTCGAAATAGTCGGACGCGTAGTGCAGGTGCTCGCCCCACGAGAAGCCCAGCCACTGCACCGAATCCTTGATCGAGTCGACGAACTCCTGCTCTTCCCTGGCCGGGTTGGTGTCGTCGAAGCGCAGGTGGCAGCGGCCGTTGTAGTCGCGCGCCAGCCCGAAATTCAGGCAGATCGATTTGGCATGCCCGATGTGCAGGTAGCCGTTCGGCTCCGGCGGGAAGCGCGTGATCACATCGGGCAGGCCTTCGCGGCGATGGGTGCCCGCGGCCACGTCGTTCTCGACGATCGTGCGCAAAAAGTTGGGCGCCGGCGCGGCGGCCGCACCGGAAGAATTCTTGTCGTTGCTCATGAAGTGAGGCGGAAAATTTTGAGAATATCCGTGGATTTTACCCTATGTGGTGCGCCGAACAGATCAGGCCGGGCTTTGGCGGGACACTGGGGGCAATAACCTTTTACCAACAGGTGCGGCCATGAAATCGTCTGCGACTCACCGTTCCCTCGTCGCCTCCTACCTCGCTGG
This sequence comes from Zemynaea arenosa, assembly GCF_004614185.1. Lineage (GTDB taxonomy): Bacteria > Pseudomonadota > Gammaproteobacteria > Burkholderiales > Burkholderiaceae_D > Telluria > Telluria arenosa. Next base: position 4,461 of record NZ_SPVF01000251.1, read on the forward strand.
ACTGGCCGGGCTGCCCGCTCCGGTGCCCCAGCCGGTGCGCGTGGCGCGTTCCGCCCAGGTCAAGGCCCAGCTGCTGCGCATGATGAAGCAGCGCAAGGCGCTCAAGCAGGGCTGAGCAGGGCACAACACGCTTGCTCTTTCGTCCATCCCGCCCAATATAGGATAATGGTCCTTTTTTCAGGCGGAGTTGGAAGTGGAAAATCTCTACCACGTGCTGGGCGTGCCGCCCAATGCCACTGACGACGAGATCAAGAAAGTCTACCGCTCGCTCGCAATGCGCTTCCACCCGGACCGCAACCAGGAGCCGGGTGCCGACGTGCGCTTCAAGGCCATCGTCAAGGCCTACGAGGTCCTGTCCGATCCTGCGAAACGCGAAGAGTACAACCAGAGCCTGAATCACCGCATCATCATCGACGCGCAAGCCGAGGCGTACGGGATGTGGCGCTCGCTGTTCGCATTGAACGGCGTCGCTATCCCTGCCGAATAAGCAGCGCGTCCAGGAATCACGAATCATGAGCAAACGCGTACACCCCGAATTCTCCTTCCAGGCCCGCGAGCTGGAAGGCCAGATCGAAGGCATCCTGGGCGACCCGCCCAACCAGAAGAACTACAACATGATGACCCAGGCCCTGGTCTCGGAATATGCGAGCGGCAGCGGCATCGAGGACGTCAACATGATGGCCTTCGCCTTGGTGGACCACATCCGCTTCACTGACCCCAAGGGCCTGATGGCCGAGACGCGCGACTGGGACCGCGGCCACCCGGACAAGGTGTTCGGCATGGCCACCTGCGGCGAGGACGGCGAGCCCGCGCAGATGTACAGCGCGATCTGCGAGAACCACCCCGAGCTGGCCCGCCAGGCCATCCTCACCGCATTCCTGCACAAGCACCAGGGCCGCTGGACGGACGAGGACCAGTCCCTCGAACAGCTGACCGCCAACGATGAAGGCGACGAGCATGACGAGGACGAACACGGCATGGTGTCCGACGATTTTGCGAATCTGTTTGACCAGGGAGACGAGCAATGAGCGACGACAAGACCTATCTGCCCGCGATCACCAAGCAGGTGACCGACCTGGTGCTGGCAGGTTCGCTCTCGCATGCCGAGGAGGCGTTCTCGGAGGCGGCGGAGCAGCACGGCGACTTCGCCGTGGCCGAGGTGCTGTCCACCATTCCGCCGCAGGTGACGGCGCTGCACCTGGCCGGCTTCGATGGCGGCAAGACGTCGCTGGCCACGCTGCTGGTGCCGCCGCGCGCCTGGGCCGACAGCCTGGCCTTCATCGCGGCCACCTGGCCGGACGACATGATCGAGGATGACCCCGAGCGCATCGCCGAATCGCTGTTCGCGCACGTGCACGGCGTGGTCTTCGCCACCGACGACGAGGACCGCCGCCGCGAGCTGCTGGCCGAGGCCTCCGCCACCGACCACGGCGCCACCGTGTTCGCGATCCTGTTCTCCATGTCGCCGAAAGAGGTGCTGGAAGTGGCGCAGGAAGTGATTCAGAAGGGCCCGTACATCACCGGCCAGACGTCGTCCGACTCGGACATCGTGCCGCTCGCGATCGAGCTGGTGAAGTCCAGCGAGGATGGCTGGGACCGCGCCCTGTTCGAACTGTTCCCCGACTTCCGCCACAGCGCCGACCTGGCCGACGCCGAATTTTCGGACGATCCGGACGAGGAACCCAGGTTCCTGCAGCGTTCCACCAAGGAGCTGCTGTACCGCTTGCGCAAGCAGGTACCGTCGACCCGCACCGCGCCACGCCGCGGCACCCGCAAGTCGATGGGCACCAAGATCTTCGGCTGATACGATTTCGGCTCAACACCTTTTCGGCTCAACACCTTTTTGGAGAACCACCGCCACATGCTGCCAGCACTCGTCCAGGAACGCCCGCCACGCCTTGTCCGCGCCATCAAGACCCTCGCCGGGCGCGAGGTCGATGACGAGGGCATCATCCTGGCCGACGAGCTGTCCGGCATCACGGCGATGGTGGCCGAGAAGTTCACCAATGACCGCACCGCCGACGGCATCCAGCGCGCGCTGTTCCTCACGGTGGGCGGCGTATCGCTGGGCCTGGAGCATTTGTTCGGCACGGCCGATGACGAGGCGGTGCTGGACTTCCTGATCGAAGAGGGCGCTGAAGCGGCCTTCCAGCAGGGCTTCAAGCTGCTCAAGGACCTGGCCGCGATGCCGGAAGATACCCTGATCGGCGAGTACGACACGGACACCGTGTATTCCCAGCGCCGCCTGAAGGAGATCTTCTTCGACATCTGCTACGCCGACCCGCAGCAGAACTGGTCCGGCTACGAGAAGTACATGCAGCAGCACCAGCAGCGCGCCGAGGTCCAGGCCATCGTGCGTGCCGCGCAGTGGCTGCGCCGCCATCACTGGGAGGGGCCGATCAATGATCCGGACCTCAACGCCGAGGGCGTGCTGGCGCTGGCCGTGATCTTTGCGGTGGAGGGCACCGGCCGCATCACCGCGCGCACCAACGATGCGGAATTCGCGCGCTTCGTGGCGGCGGTGCGCAAGCAGAAGCCGGACTTCGAGGAAGGCTGGTCCAAACTGCTGGACGCGGTGCCGCCCCAGCACCGTGCCGTGATCGCGGAACGCATCGAGAACTACCGCCAGCACTGCACCGTGCTGCAGAAGCTCCCCGGCCGCAGCGCCCTCAAGACGCTGCTGGCCGAGCTGGAAACCTACGCCGGCTCCGAGCTCGAAGCCGACATCTAGGATATGCAACCATTTGGTTGCATATCCGTGTTGCGCTAAAGCGCCTTCAAAAACGCCGCCAGATCGGCCATCTCCTTGGCGGTGAGCACCATGTTGAAGCGCCCCTGGTAGAACACCACCACATCCTCCGCGGTCGCCGCCGAGCCGTTATGGAAGTAGGGCGGCCGCGCTGCCAGCCCGCGCAGGCCTGGCGCCTTGAACTTGCCGATGTCCTTCCACTTCCCGGTTACCATCGCGGCGCCCGGGTCCGTGCTTTGGACCGTCTCGCCGGTGGCGTTGTTGCGTAAGGTGTAGAGCGGCATGTCGCGCGTGCGCAGCGCTGCATCCGATACGCCCAGGTTGAACATGCGCGGCACGCCGTGCGACCCCGCCGACGGCACGCTGTGGCAGCTCGCGCAGGTGCCCTTGCGCAGGGACGCCACCTTCAGTTCATCGCCAAAGCCAGGCACCGAGGTCAGGTCGATCTCGCGCGTGTTGAAGATGCGCTCCCCGCGTGCGATCGCGGCGCGCGCCCGGTCACGCTCGGAGGCCGGCCGGTTGTGCGGGCCGGGGCGGTCCAGGTTGAGCCACGCACCGTACAGCTGGAACACATTGGAATTGAACGGTGCGCCGGTCTGGTAGTCGCCCGCGTCCACATCGTTGATCCCGAACCAGAACGGGACCTGCGGCAGCGCGAACGGGCCACCCTTACCGCCCGCATCGAGCACGCTGCCCACGCCATCCACCGTCAGCTGCGCGGTGAACAGCGCTGTTTCGAAGTCGACCGCCTTGCGCAGGTCGGCGGGCGCCATCCCCGCGTCGAATTCGGCGTGGCCACGCACCGCGCTGTTGGCCTGCTCCAGCAGGTTGGAGTCCTGGCTCGCCCAGCACAGGGGCGGGTCGGTGTTCTTGATGCACGGGCCGGCGGCATCGGCAAAGGTCTCGCGTCCGTCCCACATCACGCTGCCCGCGAACTTGAGGTTCGTGGCCGGCAGCGGGCGGCGGAACAGCGACAGCTCGGCCGCGCTGGCGAAGTGGTAGGGATCGTCCACCGCCACCAGCGAGAACTCCGCTCCGGGCGGAATCGCCGCGCCGATGCGGATCACGCCGCGCGTCAGCAGCATCGAATAGGCGACGGTTCGCTGGATCAGCGTCTTCACCGGCATGGTGGGCGAGTTGGCGCCGTCCACCACGCGGAACACGGGGTCCGTCCCCAGCGAGAGCAGAAAGCGCGTGCGCAGCGACGTGGGAGTGATGGTCCAGCCGTCCGACTCGGTGTGGCAGCTGGCGCACGAGCGGCCATTCCCGAGCGGCTTGAAGAACGGGTTCGTGCGGTCGATCCCGCCCGCCGTGCTGAAGGTCATGGCCGTGCCTTCCTTGTTTGGCTGGGGCAGGGTGGGGGTGAGGGGGGCTGCGGCCTGTTGCGAGTCGCTGCCGTGCATGGTGACAGCCGCGGTCTGCGTCGGTCCCGCGGCGGCGGGAGTGCCGGCCTCGCGGTCGCCGGGGCCGCAGGCAGTCAGCAGCGGAATCAGCGCCATCGCGGCGCCAAGGGTTTGTTTTGTCATGGTGGCCTCCGTCAGGTGGGGAGAGCCCAGAATGCATCGACGCCACCATGGGTATTGGACATGGATTAGGGGATGCACGCCGCGCGCGCCTGGTCGCCGATTGCGTCAAGCCATGCACTCGACGGGGATCACGCTTCCTGCGGCGCGCGCCAGTCCACGTTAAAGTAACGGTTCGCATCACCGAAGCTGAAAGCAGTTCATGTCCCGTCCCGCCATCGCCGCCGGCACCCCCGAGTTCAAGCGCATTAACCGCGCCATGCTGTTTGGCGGCTTCTCCACCTTCGCGTTGCTGTATTGCGTGCAACCGCTGATGCCCCTGTTCGCCCACACCTTCGCGCTCACGCCTGCGCACAGCAGCTGGGTGCTGTCCAGCTCCACGGCCGCGCTGGCGCTGGCCATCCTGGTCTCCAGCGTGGTGTCGGACCGCTTCGGCCGCAAGCCGCTCATGAGTGCCGCAATGATGGCGGGCGGTGTCCTCACGCTGCTGTGCGCCCTGGCACAGGACATCTCGCAGCTGCTGCTCCTGCGCGCAGTGCTCGGCCTCGCGCTCGGATTCATGCCTGCCATCGCCATGGCCTACCTGAGCGAGGAGATCGATCCGCCTTCGCTCGGCCTGTGCATGGGTCTTTACATCGGCGGCAGCGCCTTTGGCGGCATGGTTGGGCGCTTCGCTGCGTCCGTGATCGGCGATTTCTGGGGCTGGCGCGTGGCGTTGGGAGCGATGGGCGTGGCCGGGCTGTATGCGGGCTTCGAGTTCTGGCGCAGCCTGCCGGCCTCGCACAACTTCCGTCCCGGGCAGGGTGGCCTTGGCAACGTGGTGCGCAATCTGCGCTGCCATCTCGCGGACCAGGGCTTGCCCTGGCTGTTCGCGTTGTCCTTCCTGCTGATGGGCAGCTTCGTCAGCCTGTACAACTACATCGGCTACCGCCTGCTGGCCGAGCCCTATGCACTGCGCCAGAGCGTGGTCGGTGCATTTTCGGTGCTCTACCTGCTCGGCATCTTCAGCTCCGTCTGGGCAGGCAAGCTGGCGGACCGCATCGGCCGCCGCAACGTGTTGTGGATCGTGATGATCGTTATGCTCGCCGGGCTGGTGATGACGCTCGCGCCACAGCTCCTGCTGATCGGCCTTGGCATGGCGCTCTTCACCTTCGGCTTTTTTGCCTGCCACTCGGTGGCCAGCAGCTGGGTGGGGCGGCGCGCCCGCACGGCGCAGGCGCTGGCCTCCGCACTGTACCTGTTCTTCTACTATCTCGGGTCCAGCCTCGTGGGCTCGTTCTCGGGTGTGCTGTGGGCTCACTGGGGCTGGGGCGGCGTGGTGGGCGTGCTGTCCGCCGCGCTGGCGCTGGCCTTCCTGATCGCCTTGCGGCTGCGTGGCCTGGCGCCGCTGGAGCCGGTCGTTCCCACCGTTCCGCCCTGATTTTTTTGGCGGCGTTTCGGCCCCGTTTCGCCGCCATCCCACCCCGTTTCGTCGCACGCCCGTAGTCCGGCGGGAGGGCAATGCCTAATCTTGCGCTACCACTTCACACAGGGAGCACAAGATGAAAAAGACGATCACCGCCATCCTCCTCGCCACCGCCTTCGCCTCGGCTTTCGCAGCTCCGCAGGAGGTCGCCTCGCCCGGATTCGCCAAGGCGCGCCAGCAGTTCGACGCCGCCGCCGCGGGCGATACCAGTGCGCGCGACGCTGCCATTGAGGCCTTTCAGGGCCTGGCCGCCGCCCAGCCGGGCCACCCGCTGCTGATGGCCTACGAAGGCGCCGCCACCGCGATGAAGGGCCGCGACGCGACCATGCCGTGGGAGAAGATGAAGTATGCGGAGAAGGGCGCCAATATGATCGAGAAGGCTTTGCAGCTGCTCGGGCCCGAACATGACGAAGCGCTCTTCAACGGTACGCCGGAGAGCATCGAGATTCGCCTGGTCGCCGCTAACACGCTGCTCGCGCTGCCGGACTTCATGAACCGCCGCACCGGCGGACGCCGCGCCGTGGACGCCGCGCTGGCGTCGCCCGCCTTTGCCAAGGCGCCGGCCCCGGTGCGCGCCGCGCTGTATGC
>NZ_SPVF01000044.1 GCF_004614185.1 Zemynaea arenosa
CCGCGCACCCGCAGGCGCTCACCGCGGGCGGCTCGCCCATGCGCCGCCGCCGCGCGCTGCTGGCAGAGGACAATCCGGTCAACGTGGAAGTGGCCACCGCCATGCTCGACAGCCTGGGCTTCGACGTCCACCATGCCGCCAACGGTGACGCCGCGCTGCAGGCCGTGCAGGCCGGTGGTGCCGAGATCGTGCTGATGGACTGCCAGATGCCGGTGATGGACGGCTTCAAGGCGACCGCCGAAATCCGCCGTTACGAACAGCAGCAGGGGCGCCCCCGCAGACTGCCCATCATCGCCATCACCGCCAACGCGCTGCAGGGCGACCGCGAGGCCTGCCTCGCCGCAGGCATGGACGATTACCTGAGCAAGCCCTATTCGCAACAGCAGCTGGCGGCCGTCATCGGCCGCTGGATCCAGATGCCGGTGGCCGCCACCGTCCACCATGGCGACTATGGAGAGCATGCGCCCGCCCCGCAGAGCGCCCCGGCCTGGCCGCCGCATAGCGAGCCGGATGTGACGCTGCACCTGCATGGCCTGCACGACGAGGGTCATGACGTGCACGCGGCCAGCGAAGCGCAGGACGAGCACGACCCGATCAACCCGAGCGCCCTCGCCAACATCCGCGCCCTCTCCTCGGACCGTGGCAACGCCCTGGTGCGCAAGGTGGTCAGCGCCTACGTGGACGACACCCCGCAGCACCTGGAGGCCCTGCGCCGCGCCATCAGCGGCAACGACGCGCTCCGGCTGCGCAAGGAGGCGCATTCGCTCAAGTCCAGCAGCGCCAACGTCGGCGCCGAAACGCTGGCCCAGATGTGCAAGGAGATGGAGCACCTCGGCCGCACCGAGACCACCGAAGGCGCGGCCGGCATCCTGACCCATATGGAACTTGAATTCCAGGCTGTGCGCCACACGCTCACGGCTATCCTCGAGAAGGAGGCGTGAGCATGGCAGAAGCGATACACAGCAAGCGTGGCGTGGTCCTGGTCGCGGATGACGACCCGGTGATGCGCATGCTGATGCTGGAAATGCTGGCCCAGGTGGGCCTGCATGGCGTCGAAGCGGCCGATGGCCTGGAGGCTGTGGCGCTGTTCCGCACCGCCGACCCGGACCTGGTGCTGATGGACGTCGACATGCCGCGCATGGACGGCTTCACCGCCTGCGCCGAAATGCGCAAGCTTGATTCCGGCGCCACCGTCCCGATCATCATGGTGACCGGTGGCGACGACCTGGAAGCCGTGACCAATGCCTACGAAGCCGGCGCCACCGACTTCGTCTCCAAGCCGATCAACTGGCCGATCCTGGGTCACCGCGTGCTGTACGTGCTGCGCGCCAGCGATGCCATCGTCCGTCTGCGCATCGCCGATGCGCACAACCGCGCGGTGCTGGCCGCGATCCCCGATACCTTCTTCCGTCTGAACAAGGACGGCTTCTACCTCGACTACGAGCAGGGTTACGACACCAAGGCCGCCTTCCCGCCCGTCTCCTGCGTCGGCAAGCATGTGAGCGAAGTGCTGCCCGCGCCGATCGCGGCGCGCCTGCTGGACCAGATGCACACCGTGCTGGCCAGCCAGCGCGTGCGCACCGTCGAATACGATCTGACGCTCGAGAGCGGCGACGTGCAGCACTTCGAGGCGCGCCTGGTCACCACCGGCGCCGGCGACGTGTTTGGCCTGGTGCGCGACATCTCCGAACGCAAACGCACCGAGGAACAGATTCGCCGCCTGGCCTACTGCGACAGCCTGACCGGCATCCCGAACCGCCAGGCCTTCCTCGAAACCCTGGAGCGCGAACTGGCGCGCTCCAAGCGCAACGACAAGAAGTTCGCTGTCCTGTTCATGGACCTCGACGCTTTCAAGCGCATCAACGACACGCTGGGCCACAACGTGGGCGACCTGCTGCTGAAGATCGTCTCGGACCGGCTGCGCGAAACCGTGCGCCCCGGCGACCTGGTGGCGCACGACGAAGGCACCAGCCTCGCGCGCCTGGGCGGCGACGAATTCACCATCCTGCTGCCGGACCTGGACAAGGTGGAGGACGCGCTCAACGTCGCCCATCGCATCAAGGACGCGATGCGCCGCCCCTTCCTGATCGAGGGCCACGAGATCTTCGTCACCGCCAGCATCGGCATCTCGCTGTACCCGGAGGACGGCGACGACTGCAACTCGCTGCTCAAGTTCGCGGATACGGCCATGTACCACGCCAAGAACTGCGGCAAGAACAACGCCAAGCTGTATTCGTCCTCGCTGACGATGCAGATCATGAGCCATGTGCAGCTGGAGGTCGGGCTGCGCCGCGCGCTGCAGAACGACGAGCTGTATCTGCTCTACCAGCCGCAGATCGACGTGCGCTCGGGCGAGATCGTCGGCGTCGAGGCGCTGGTGCGCTGGCGCCACCCGGAGCGGGGCATCATCTCGCCGACCGAGTTCATTCCGCTGGCCGAGGAGACGGGCCTGATCGTGCCGATCGGCGAATGGGTGCTGCGCTCGGCCTGCAACCAGGCGCGCTCCTGGCAGCGCCTCACGCACCGCTCCCTGCGCATGGCGGTCAACCTCTCGGCGCGCCAGTTCAAGGACGAGAACCTGGCCCAGATCGTCCTCTCGGCCCTGAGCGACACCGGACTCGAACCGCGCCTGCTGGAACTGGAGCTCACCGAGGGCACGCTGATGGACGATGCCAAGGCCACGCTGGTGACGCTGGAGCAGCTGCGCGGGATCGGGGTCTACCTGTCGATCGACGATTTCGGCACCGGCTACTCATCGATGAACTACCTGAAGCGCTTCGACGTGCGCGCGCTGAAGATCGACAAGAGCTTCATCTGCGGGCTGCCGCAGGACTCCGAAAACGCCGCCATCACGCGCGCCATCATCGCGATGGCGCATGGGCTCAAGATGGTGGTGGTGGCCGAGGGCGTGGAGACCGGCGAGCAGCTGGTACTGCTGGAGGAATACGGCTGCGACATGGCCCAGGGCTTCTACTTCGGCCGCCCCTCCCCCGCCGAAGCCATCACCGAGAAACTCAGGCTGCAAACCTGCGTCGCGAAGTAGCTCGCGCAGGGCCCCCGCCCTGGCCTGGCCTGCCACCGCTGAGCCAAATACGCATCAGTTCTGCCGCTCAGCACGCCGGGGTACGTCCCCGGCGCCGGGGACGTACCCCGGCGTGCTCAGCAATGTCAGCGCTGGAAAGTCAGTGTGTACTTCGCGGGGCCCGGCAGCAGCGGCTCCGCGCGGCCCTGAACCCAGTCCTCATGCCCCTTCAGGAAGTATGGTGACAAGGGGTGGCCGCTCTGCCCACCCGGCATGTTGAAGACGCCCTGCTCCTCGTGCCCCGGCATCACCGTCAGCCGCTCCGACTGGCCAAACTTCGGCCCCGCCACGCGCGGCATGTGCACGTCGCCCGGCAGCTGGTCCGCCGGTGCGGCCAGCCAGCGCTTCAGCTGTGGTACCGCGGCGCTGATCGGGTGCGCAATTTCCGAAGTATTCCGCAGGCCCCACGTGGCTTGCGCCAGCGGCACCCCGCTCTGCACTTGCTCGTTGATGACACGGTCCAGCGCCGCCAGCTGCACGTCGCGCCAGCTCGCTTGGCCCGGCGGCAACCAGCCCGTCGGCTGCGCATCGAGCAAGCGCGCCAGCACCGCGCTCCAGCGCGGCGACGCCATGCTCACCGAGGCCTTGGCATCCAGCTTGGCGATCTCCAGGTTCGCGCTGTCGTACACCACCGCACCCACGGCCCACATGAAATCACGCGTCAGCTTGTAGGCCGCCGAATCAATGCTGGCCCGGCCCGTCCATCCTGTCTCCAGCACGCGCCGCAGTTCGGTGCGTGCCGGGTGGCCGTTCAGCGCCGCCGCATCGAGCACCTTGAGAGCGCGCTCGCGCCACGGCGCCAGGTACAGCGCCCGGTCATCCAGCGTGACCGCATAGGTGTGCGCCACATCCACCTTGCCGCCGAGGGCCGCAAGATCATCGCGGATCTGGCTGGCGCGCGCGCCCAGATCGAAACCTCCATCGCCGATGATCTCCGAGCCGCCGCCAATCAGCTGGCGGCTATTGGCCGTCTGGATCTGCCCGCGCGCCGGATTGATCACGCGTGGATAGGCGGCCGGGTCGATATGCCCATCCCACCCCAGCGCATCGCCCGGCTTCAGCGGATAGCTGGCGCCCACGCCGTATTCGCCCCGGCTCGGCAGCAGGCCGCCAATGGTCCAGCCGATGTTCCCCTGCGTGTCCCCGGCGACGAAGTTCTGCGCCGGGATGCCCATCGTGTTGGCGACGGCCAGCGCCGCCTCCACCGTGTCCGCGCCTTCCAGCCGCAGCGTATTGAGGTTCAGCGCGCCCGGCGCATCGGCCGTCCAGTGGATCGCATAGGTCTTCCCGTCGGCTACGCGCAGCGGCCCGAGCGAAGTCTCGCGCACCATCATGCGTTCCGGCGCCTGCCCTTTCACGTAGATGATTTCTTCCGCATAGGCGATCGGCTCCCACTCTGCCCGGACGCGGATCTGGGTTGGCCGCGCGGGGTCCAGCTCCGCCTCGATCAAGTCCATGTAATCGCCATAGCTGTTGGTGAAGCCCCAGGCCACGTGGCCATTGCTGCCGACGAGGACCATCGGCGGCGCGCCGGGCAGCGTCAGGCCCACGATGCGGCGCGGCTTGCCGTCCGCGCCCGGGTACTGCAATGCGAGCCGGTACCAGGTGTTGGGGAGGCTGATCGACAGGTGCATGTCGTTGGAGACGATGGCCGCGCCGCCAGCGGTGCGCGAACCTGCAATGGCCCAGTTGTTGGAGCCCACATCCGCCGCGAACCCGGCCTGCATGTCGGCCAATGCGACCTTGGTGGTGGCTACGCCCTTGCCCCACCACGCCGGCGCCGTCGCGGGAATCGGCGGCTCGGGCACCTGCGCCGCATCCCTGTCCAGCGTCGCATCATAGCGCGTGTGCTCGGGCAGCAGGAAGGCCAGCTGCTCCGGCGTACTGTGATCGCGCAGCCAGCCGCGCGCGAGCTCGCGCTTTTCGGTGGAGCCCTGCAGGTCGTTATACATGGCCCAGGCCACCAGCAGCGAATCGGCCGCATACCAGGGCCGCGGGCGCGCGCCCACCAGACCATATTCGAACGGTTTGCCGCCAAGCGCGTGCAGGCCATCGTTCACGCCAGCCACGTAGCGGTCCAGGAATTGGCGCTCCGCCGGATCCATCTCCGCGATCAAGCGCTCGGCTCGCGCGCGGAAGCGGTGCAGCCGATGCTCGCGGTCCAGTGGCAGCGCCTTGGGCCCGAACAGCTCCGCGAGTTCACCAGCCGCCGACCGGCGCAGCAGGTCCATTTGAAAGTAGCGCTCCTGCGCATGCACATAGCCGGTGACGTAGGCGATATCCAGCCGGTTGGCGCCCGAGATCAAGGGCACGCCGCGCTCATCGCGCGCCACGGTCACGGTGCCATTCATGCCCTCCGCATGCACCGTGCCGTCCAGCTGCGGCAGACTGGCGCGCAGGAAGAGCCAGACCCCGAGTATCGCGAACAGCACGAGCCCGATCAGGCCCGCGAGGATACGCAGCGACCATTTCTTCAAGCGGCTTGTGGACATGGACTTCCCCGTGGTGAGAACGGGGCAATATTGCCAGAAATTGCCGGGCCGTGCGATGGCGCCCGGCCCGGCTTGAGCAGGGACTCAGGCCGTTTCGCCGCGGTGGCCCGCGGTGGGCCGGGTGTGGCGCGGCAGCGCCGTGAGCGAGGGGCTGAAGTACTCGCGCCGGAAGGCCAGCTTGGTCATCGGCTCGCGCGTTTCCAGCAGCCGCTCGATGAGGCCCTGCGCATGGCGGATCAGGCGCGGATACAGCGCGTCACGCGGGTGCAGGCTGAGTCGCACCAGCGGCGCGTTCGACAGCATCCCGGCCAGCAACGAGGCCGCCGGCGGTGAGAAGAAGCGCCCGGTGCGGTTGCGCGCCGTGTACACAAGGCTCGGCGAGTACACCGACTCGCCCGTGGGCAGCGAATGGAAGCGCGAGAACGTGGTGGTGTAGCTGAAGCGCGACTGCTTGAGCACCCGCCACGCCGGTTGGCTGAGCAGCCAGGCCGGGGCGACGAAACCGCCGGCGGGCCAGCCGCGCCGCAGGAACCACTCGGAGCCCAGCGCCAGCAAACGCCGCGCCTCGGCTTCGTCCAGCGCGGAGAATTCGCCTTCCGACTGCGTGTACACGCGGCGCAGGAAGCGCGCGCGCAATCCGCCCGACGTGGGCCGGTTGTCCTGGTGCTGGTAGCCGTGCAGCGCCAGCTCGTGGCCCTCGGCGAGGAAGTAGTCGAGCTGCGCTTCCACGCCCAGCGAGCGCTGGGTATCGCCATGAAACTGCGGCACCACCAGCCACGTGACCGGGATGGGTGCAACGTCGCGGATCGCGTCCGCCAGCTTGAGGCACAGCGGCCAGGTGGCCGGGGCCACGTCGTGGATCGAGACGCACAGTGCGCGCGTGCCGTTTTCAGTCTGCCACATAGCGCCGGTTCCCTTCAGGTACGGTGGGCGCCACCGTGGCCAGGGCGCCTTCGTAGCGCGCCAGCAGCTGGGGCATGATGGTATTCCAATCGTAATGGTCGGCGGCGCGGCGGCGCGCATTGGCGGCCAGCGCCGGCATGTCGCGCGCGAACAGCGCCTCGATGGCGCCGCACATGCTGCCCACGTTGTCGGGGTCCGCGCGCAGGCCGCAGCTGTGGTCCACCAGCTCCGCGATGCCGCCGCCGGTGTACACTACGGGCAGCCCGCAGGCCATGGCCTCCAGCGCGATCAGGCCAAAGGTCTCGCCATCGCCCGCATGCGCCAGCGCATCGCAGCTCGCGAGCACGCGCGCCAGGTCGTCCTGGTTGTGCATGAAGGGCAGCACGGTCACCTGCGGGCAGCGGCGCGGTGGCGTGACGCCATCGCCGACCAGCACCAGATGATAGGATGCGCCGAGCTTGCAAACCGCATCGACCAGGATGTCCAGCTTCTTCTCGGGCGTGAAGCGGCCAGCGTAGACCAGCAGCCGCGTTTCCGGCCCCACGCCGATCTGCTCGCGGAAGGACGAATCGCGCCGTTCGGGGCGGAACATCACGGAGTCGATGCCGAGCGGCTGGTGCACCGCGCGCTTGACGCCCATCGCGGCCAGGCGCTGCACCATCAATCGGCTCGGCGCCAGCACCAGGTCGAAGTCCCGGTACACGGTGCGCATGTACCATTCGCCGCCCGCCTCGATCACGCGGCCGAAGCGGCGCTTGAGCAGGCGCGGCGTGTCCGAATGATAGAACGCGACGGCGGGGATGCCGAGCCGGTCGCGCGCATGCAGGGAAGCCCAGGCGCCGGAGCTGCCGTCGCCAGCCTCGATGATGTCCGGCTGCAGCTCGCACAGGATGTTCGTGACGCGCCGGATCGGCCACGGCCAGCGGTAGCCATGCAGGCCCGGCACCGGCAAGTACGGCAGTGTGACCACGTTGTCATGCGACGGCATGTTGGACGTCAGGATGGTATGGCGCACGCTGCTGCGCCGCTGGAGCCAGCGGCTTTTCGCGTTCAGGTATGTACTGACGCCCCCGCCCGCCGGGGCGTAGAACATGGTGATATCGGCAAGATGCATTCCGCTACCGTAGCAGCAAGCCACGGCCCGCGGCGCACGCGAAACGTGCGGCAACGAAACGCTCCCGTCCACTGGAGAAGGCGGATTCGGCCCTGCAGTTCAGCCGCTCAGACGGCGCCTTTCTGGCGGAGTTCGGCGATCGCTTCGTCGCTGTAGCCGAGGGTGCGCAGCACCTCGCCGGTGTGCTCGCCGAGGGCCGGGCCGAGCCAGCGCGTGCCACCCGGCGTGGCCGACAGTTTCGGCGACACGGCGGGCAGCTTGACCGGCGTGCCGTCCCCGAACGCGTGCTGTTCGAACATGCCGCGCGCGAGGAACTGCGGGTCCTGCACCATGTCCCGCACCGAGTAGATTTTCCCGGCCGGGACGTCGGCCTGCTGCAGCGTGGCGAGCGCCGTATCGATGGTCTGGGAAGCGCACCACTGCGCGATGGCCTGATCGATGTCTGCAGTGCGTGGTACGCGACCGTCGTTGCGCTGCAGCTGAGGGTCGTCCGCCATGTCCTGGCGGCCGATGGCGGTCATCAGGCGCTTGAAAATCGCATCGCCATTGCCCGCGATGACGATGTTCTCGCCGTCGCCCGTGGTGTAGGTGTTGGAGGGGACGATGCCGGGCAGCGCGCCGCCGGTCCGTTCGCGCACCACACCCGCCACGTCGTACTCGGGCACCAGCGATTCCATCAGGTTGAACACCGATTCGTAGAGCGCCACATCGACCATCTGCCCCTGGCCGGTCTGGTCCCGGTCGCGCAGCGCGGCCAGGGCGCCGATCACGCCGTGCAGCGCGGCCACCGAATCGCCGATCGAGATCCCGACGCGCACCGGCGGCCGGTCCGGAAAGCCGGACACGTAGCGCAGCCCACCCATCGATTCGCCGATCGCGCCGAAGCCCGGCTGGTCCTTCAAGGGGCCGGTCTGGCCGAAGCCCGAGAGCCGCACCATGATGAGCGACGGCTTCTCGGCCTTCAGCTGTTCGTAGCCGAGGCCCCATTTTTCCAGCACCCCGGGGCGGTAGTTCTCGACCACGATGTCCGCCTCCAGCGCCAGCTGCTTCGCGATGGCGCGGCCTTGTTCGGTCTTGAGATTCAGGGTGATGGATTTCTTGTTGCGGGCCTGGACGGACCACCACAGCGAGGTCCCGTCCTTCAGCACCCGCCACTGACGCAGCGGATCGCCGCCATCAGGGGATTCGACCTTGATGACATCCGCACCGAATTCACCCAGCACACGCGCGCAGAACGGCCCCGCGATCAGGGTGCCCAGTTCCAGCACCTTGATGCCGGCGAGCGCCTGCGGGCCGATCATGTGCTGCGCCGGTCCAGCATGGCGCGGGCGATGGTGCCCGCGTCCACGTATTCGAGCTCACCGCCGACCGGCACCCCGCGCGCGAGGCGGCTGACCTTCATGCCGCGCGCCTTCAGCATCTCGCTGATGTAGTGCGCGGTGGCCTCGCCTTCGTTGGTGAAATTGGTGGCCAGGACCACCTCCTGCACTGCGCCATCGGTCGCCCGCGTGACCAGCTTGTCGAGGTGCAGGTCCTTGGGGCCGATGCCATCCAGCGGCGACAGGCGCCCCATCAGCACGAAGTACAGGCCCTTGTAGGTCAGGGTCTGCTCGATCATCAGCTGGTCGGCGGGCGTCTCGACGACGCACAGCAGTGCGGTGTCGCGCGACTCATCCATGCACAGGTCGCAGACAGTGGTGTCGGAAAAGGTATTGCACTTGGCGCAGTGGTGGACCGTGTCCACCGCCTGGTACAGGGCGCGCGACAGTTCGGCCGCGCCTTCGCGGTCGTACTGCAGCAGGTGGAAGGCCATGCGCTGCGCCGACTTGGGGCCGACGCCGGGCAGGCGCCGTAGCGCCTCGGTCAGGAAGTCGAGGGCCTTGGACATGGGTGCGGCTACTCCTCGCGGAAGCTGGCCAGGTGGTCCGAGGTCATGGTGGGCACAAACTCGGTGATCTCGTAGGTGGCCACGCCGGCTTCCTTGAACGGATCGAGTTCGACCAGGGCCTCGACTTCCTCACGCGACTCGCAGGCCGCGATCACGATGCCGCCGGTGCGCGGCACCTTACGGCCGGACATCAGGAAGACGCCGCGGCCGTACTGCTCCTTCAGGTAGTCGCGGTGCGCGCCCAGCAAGGCGTCGACACCGGCGAGGTCCGTGTAAGTGAGCGAAATGATGAACATCTTCGGACGGGACGTCAGAACGGCATCTTGAAGCCCGGCGGCATCGGCATGCCGGCGGTGACAGAGCTCATCTTCTCGGCGGCGGTGGCTTCGGCCTTGCGCACGGCGTCGTTGAAGGCGGCGGCCACCAGGTCTTCCAGCATGTCCTTGTCGTCACCCAGCAGGGACGGGTCGATCGAGACGCGCTTGACGTCGTTTTTGCAGGTCATGACGATCTTCACCAGGCCGGCGCCGGACTGGCCTTCCACTTCGATCGAGGCCAGGGATTCCTGGGCTTTCTTCATGTTGTCCTGCATGGCCTGCGCTTGTTTCATCAGGCCGGCGAGCTGGTTCTTCATCATGGCGGAATTCTCCTAGATTGATTTAATTTGGTTTATACGGTTTATGTCGTTATTTCGCTTCGGCGGGCGGGTGCACCGAGCCGGGAACGATGAAGGCGTTGAACTCGCGCTCCAGCATCTGGACGAACGGGTCGCTGGCGACCGTCTCTTCGGCATCGCGCTGGCGCTTCTCGCGGTAAGCCTGCGCTTCGGCGCTGGCCGTGTACCACACCGGGCCGATCTCGATCTCGACGTTGATCCGCTTGCCCGCGAAGCGCTCGTTCAGGGCGGCTTGCAGCTTTTCCGTGTTGCCGGAAGCGCGCAGGGTGTCGATCGGGCACTTCAGGCGGATCGTCGCGGCGTTGCCGTCGGCTTTGCAGTCGATAAGCTGGGTCTGGAACGCGAGCTGCTGCGACACGCCGCGCAACGGCAGCATCGCGGCCAGGGCGGGCCAGTTGCCGTCCCAGTCCAGTGCGGGGACCGGGGTGATCACGTAGGGTTCGGTCGGCGCGGACGGTTTCGCACGCGGGGCCGGTTGCGCGGCTGCGTTGCCCGGCGCAGCGGCGCTGTCGTCGTAAGACTCGGTGACCCACGATGGCGGTTCGTCGTCGGTGAGGACGTCTTCATAGCCTTCGTCGGCAGCCTGCGGGGCGGCGGCCTCCCACGGTGGAGGCATGCGCGATGCGGCGG
>NZ_SPVF01000089.1 GCF_004614185.1 Zemynaea arenosa
GGCTTTGGGCGCGGCGGCGGGCGCGGCCCCGCTCAGGCTGGCGAGGTAGGCGACCACGGCGCTGCGCTGGGCTTCGTTGAGCGCGGGGCTTGGCATGGCCGTGTCCGGGACGACGGCGCCCGGGTCGGCGATGAACGCGGCCAGCATCTCCCTGGTCCACACGGCGCCCGCCTCACCGCCCGCCGCCATCGCATCGCTGTAGCTGAACCTGGGCGCCGTGCCGAGCTTGCGCCCGACCACGCCGTGCAGGCCGGGCCCGGCCATCGGCGTGAGCGCCGCATCGACCGAGTGGCAGCTTGCGCAGCTGCGCTTGAACTCCGCTTCGCCCACGCGCACTGCATCCTGCGCACCCGCCACTGCCTGCCAAGCGAGCAGCGCGCCCGCGACCACAACCTTCATGGAGTACTCCCGTCCGAACAAAAATGCGCCATGGTAACGGAAGCCGCCCGGTCACGCAGTACCGACGCGCGCGCCGCGCCAGCATGCCCCCTCTCCAGGGGCCGGACGGCCGGATCAGATGCCGGCCGCCAGCAATCCCTCGGCGTGCGCCGCCCACACATTGGCCGAGCGCAGGAAGGTCTCCGTGGACAGCGGCGAGAAGTGCTTGCCCAGCATGTCCCAGCCGTAGCGGTCCACGTCCACCCGGTCATGGTCGACCTTCACCACGTTGAAAGAGTTCACCTCCCCGCGCCCGCGGGTCGAGGTCGCCGTCCCGGCCTGCACCACCACCGCTGCAAAATTGTCCAGGTGGTAGCGGTCCGCCGTACTCTTCGACTGGCTCGCGTGCAGATGGCCCGACAGCAGCAGGTCCACGCCGCATTCGGCAAACGCCTGCATCGCCAGCGGCGCGCGGTCGATCAGGTCGTCTTCCTCGTCATGGCCATCCGGCAGCTCGAACGGATGGTGGGTGACCACCACCCGCACCACTTCCGGCGGCAGCGACTCGAAGTGCGAGCGGATCAGCCCGATCTGCTCCTTGTTGATGCGCCCGTCCTTGAAGGTCAGCGAGCGCGCCGAGTTGATGCCGATGACGGCGATCTCCTCGTCCACATACACGGGCGCCAGGTCCTCGGTGATGTAGCGCTTGTAGCGCGTGAGCGGCTCGAAGAAGCGGCGGTACACGTTGTACAGCGAGATGTCATGGTTGCCCGGCACGATGATCTGCGGCCCGGGCAAGGTGTCCAGCCAGGCGCGGGCCTGCGCGAACTGCTCGCTCTTGGCGCGCTGGGTCAGGTCGCCCGAGACCACGACCACGTCCGGCCGCAATTGATTCACCAGACCCGCCAGCGGGTCCAGCAGTTCCTCATCGATACGCCCGAAATGCAGATCGGACAGATGAACCAGGGTACGCATGGGTGCTCCTTTATGCCTGTGTTGCCCGCTCGCTCGCCGGCGGCACGATGACCGTCAACGCGCCCTTGCGCGCGCGGTAGCGCAGCGGCGTCTCCATCCAGCAGACTTCGCCATCGGTGGCGACGCGCAAGCGCGCATGCTGGGTCTCTATTTCCATATTTTCCACAAGTAGCACGTCGAAGTCGCGCGCTTGAGCCAGGCGGCCGAACAGGGCGCGCAGGGCGAAGCGCAGCAGGCCGAGGCGGCCCGGCCGCTGGGCGATGTAGAGGCTCAGCTGGCCGTCATCGAGCGTGTTGCGCATGCCGATCGACAGCCCTTCCATGCTGTATTCGTTGTTGCCGATGAAGACGAAGGGCGTCATGCGCACTTTCTCGGTCTGCTCCGTCTTCACGCGCACCGCGAGGAAGGGATAGCGGCGCAGCGCGGCCACGGTGGCCCAGGCGGCCGCCACCCATTTGCCGCGCCCCAGGCGGCGCTGCTGCATTTCGCGGTCGCGCACGATGTCCGGGTACAGGCCCAGGCTGGAGTTGTTGAGGAAGATGCGGCCGTTGACTTCGCCCACGTCGACGGCCTTCAGGCGGCCTTCCGCCACGGTGCGCACCGCCTGTTCGAGGTCGAGCGGAATGCCGAGGTCCTTGGCGAAGTGGTTGAGCGTGCCGAGCGGGAGAACGCCGAACGGGATTCGGGTCCCGGCCAGTTGGGATGCCACGGCGTTGATGGTGCCGTCGCCACCGCCGGCCACGACGGCGTCCGTTCCCTCCTCCCGCGCGCGGCGCGCGGTGGCGATCATCTCTTCGCCGCTGCCGGCCAGCGTGACCTCCGCCTGCAGCCCGTGGCGGGTGAACAGGTCCAGCAGCTTGCGCTTGACTTCGTCGTCATGGCCCTGCCCCGCGCTGCCATTCACGATGACTTGGACGGTGCGCCAGCGGGCCTTGGGCTCCGCCAGTTCGAGATCACGGTCATGCAAATCGTCAGCCACGCGCATCCTTCGGCCATGCCGGCCAGAACATCGGTTGGGTAATGGGCGCCCAGGTAGAGGCGGCTCAGCGCGACCAGCAGCACCATGCCAAGCGCGGCCACGGCGAGCGCGGCGCGCGCTGTTGGGTTCCGCGCGTGCTGCCGCAGATAGACGGCCAGCACGCCGTAGAACACGGTCGCGCCCAGCGTGTGCCCGCTGGGGAAGCTATAGGTCAGCAGATGGACGAGCGGTTCGCCGAACTCCGGGCGGGCCCTCTGGAAAGTCCACTTTAGCAAAACGTTGAGCAGCATGCCGCCCGGTACGGCCGCGATCACGAGCGCGCACCAGCGCCGTTCACCGCGCCGCCAGAGCCAGGCGAGCAGCACCGCGCCCAGCAGCAGGATGCCGATCGGCTGGTGGGCGTCGGTGACCCAGAACAGCAGGCGGGTGAGCCATGGTTGACCATGGTGTTCCATCCAGTGGGAGATGGCCAGGTCGATGGCGGCGGCTGTTTTGGTCTGCACGGCGAGCGCCAGGGACGCGAAGAGCAGCAGCGCAGGCAGCGCAAGGGTGGCGGCGCGGTGCGGGCGGAGCGGGGTCATGGGGCTGTACAGGTGTTCATGGCAAAAAAACCACATCGACTGGAAATTTATACAGTACCTGTGGATTTATACAGTAGTTGTGCTATTCTCTGGTCATCCGATCAACGCACATCAATGAGGAGCACAACCATGACGACTCTGAACTCCACCTTCGGCCTCGAATACGCCCCGGCCCCGTTCGTTCTGCGCATCGGCCGCCGCGAGCTCCTCATCACCCGTGACTTCCGCAAGCGCTTCTACGCGGTGAACCCGGTGATCGAGTGCGATGCCGGCCTGGAGCGTGGCCACGTGGAAGTGCTGCTGTTCCGCCGCTGGCTGCTGATCCTCTCGCGCGCGGCCTGAGCCCCCGTCTTTCGCAAAGGTATCGTAACCGGTCGCGCGGCCCATCCATCCTACACTGAGCGCTGAGCGACTCAGGCACGGAAAGGATGGATCATGAAACTCAAAAAGCTGTCGGACCAGGTCGTACTGATCACCGGCGCCAGCAGCGGCATCGGCCTCACCACGGCGCGCATGGCCGCCAAGCAGGGCGCCCGGCTGGTCCTGGTCTCGCGTGACCAGGACGCACTGGACCAGCTGGCCGAAGAACTGCGCCAGCAAGGCATCGAGGCACTGGCCTGCGCGGCGGACGTCGGTAATCAGGAAGACGTGCAGCGCGTGGCGCAGCAGGCGACCGAGCGCTTCGGCCGCATCGACACCTGGATCAACAACGCGGGCATCTCGATCTTCGGCAAGCACGAGGAAATCGCGCTGGAAGACGCGCAGCGTCTGTTCCAGACCAACTTCTGGGGCGTGGTGCACGGCTCGCTGGAAGCGGTCAGGATCATGAAGGAGCGCGGTGGCGCGCTCATCAACCTCGGCAGCGAAGTGTCGGACCGCGCGGTGCCCCTGCAGGGCATGTACTCGGCCTCCAAGCATGCGGTGAAGGGCTTCACCGATTCGCTGCGCATGGAGCTGGAAAAGGACAAGCTGCCGATCTCGGTCACGCTGATCCGCCCTGCCGCCATCGACACGATGTTCACGGTGCACGCCAAGAACTACATGGACAAGGAACCGGCCCTGCCGCCGCCGATCTATGCGCCGGAGCTGGTGGCCGATGCCATCCTGTACGCGGCCCAGCATCCCAAGCGGGACGTGTTCGTGGGCGGCGCGTCCAAGGCCGTGTCGGTCGGCTCGCACCATATGCCGCGCGTGTTCGACAAGTACATGGAGATGTCCATGTTCAAGCAGCAGCAGTCCGAGCAGATGAGCAGCCCGAACCGGCGCGACGCCCTGCATGCACCCGATCCGGACAATGCGCTGCGGCAGCGGAATGGCGCCAATGGGCATCATGTGGCGGAACACTGCCCGTACACGGCGGTGTCGCTGCGGTCCAAGCCGATCCTGCTGACGGCGCTGATCGGAGGCGCGGCCCTGCTGGGGGCCTGGTCGTACCAGCGCCGCGGCGGGACTTTGCGCAGTGCGCTGGCGGCCTTCCGCTGACGCTTCCGGCATCCAGGCAAGAGCCACCTCGACGGTGGCTTTTTTCATGGCGTCGCGGTGTCGGCCATGTGGGCAGGGCCGCTCCGGCCAAAACAAAAGCCACCGCGCGGTGGCTATTGCGTTTGAGCCGGGCAGCGTTAGCGGTGCTTGCCCTCGTCCTGGTCGAGGTCCGTGTCCGGCACCTCGATGATCTGGTCGGGCATGATGTCTGCGCCAACCTCGACGTCCGCGTCGCGCCCCACGGCGGCGCGCTCGCCGGTGCCGCCGGCGTCGGTGTCGCTGTCCAGGTTGGCATCACCGACGTCCGGTCCGGCGGTGCCGCGCGCGGTGCTGCTTTCGATGTCCGAGGTGGTCCCGCTGCCGAGATCCAGCACGTCCTGCTGGGCCATGCCGGAGGCGCCTTTCAGGTCGCTGCCACTGTCCGAAGTGTCGCTCGGGCCGAGCGCGTCCGTGCCATGGCCACGGCCGACGCTGCGGTCGCGCGATTGCGGGAAGTTGTCGGGATCGAGAGTACTGGTTCCTGTCATGATGACTCCTTGTGGGGGCATGGGCCGCGTCCTGAGGATCAGAACGCGTGCCGCATGCCAATGTTCACGGCCTTGGTGCCGGAGCCGGGCTCGGAGGCGTTGCCCACCGTGTACCCGGCACCGTTCTTGTTGCTGATGCGCGAGATGGCCGCATAAAAATCCGTGCGCCGCGACACCGCATAGCTTGCGCCGATCGCGATCTGGTCGGCGTCCCGGTTGGCCGGGTCGCGGTCGTTCTTGCGAATGTACGAGGCGAGGAAGGTGGTGGCGCCGTGCGGGATGGCGAGGCCGACCAGGATGTCCCGGCTGTCCGTCGACGGCGTGCTGCTGACCGAGGCACTGTATGGATTGTCCGGATTCCACAGCGTCAGGTTGCCGCTGCCCTTGTTGATGCCGAAGGCCGCATAAGCCGTCGCCTTGCCCAGGTTCAGGTTGGCCGCGATGATGCTGTTGCGTGAGTCGTAGCTGTTCCCCACCGGCATGATCATGGTGGTGTCGGTCACGTTGCGGTTCTGGTGGGCCGCGCGGATCGTCAGCGCACCGCGCGTGAAGCCGAGCGAGATGCCCCAGTTGCGGTTGGCGCGCCAATCGCCGCTGCGTTCGCCAAAGCCATAGGTCGCGGCGGTGAACACGCCGCCATCGCTCAGGTTTTCGACGCGGATGCTGTTGTCCATGCGCTTGCCGGAATAGCTCATCAGGTTGGTCGCAGCCCCGGCCATGCCGCCATGGAAGGGGTCGGCCACGTCGGCCAGGGTCAGGTAGTCCAGCGTGTATTGGCGGCCCAGGGTCAGCGAGGTGGTCGGCCAGCGCAGGCCGACGTAGGCCTGGCGGTTGAACAGCTTGCCCTCTTGCTGGGACTTGCCGGTGTCGAGGCGCACGCCCGCTTCCAGGCCGAACACCGCGTCGACATTGCCGCCGACGCGTTCCGCGCCGCGGATGCCGACAAAGGATTCGCTCGCGATACCGCTGCTGACCTTGGTGCCGGTGCCGCAGGCTGGCGCAACGCAGCCGCGTTCGTTCACGACACCGGCATCGGCGACGCCGTAGACGGTGACTCCTTCCTGGGCGGAAGCGCCCGCTGCTGCAAGGGTGAGCACAGCGAGCGCGATATGGGTGGCGGGCTTCATGGCACTACCTCGATCACGCTAACTCGGTTCATGGTGACGTTATCGCCCGAGCCTGATCGTCCTTCTGTCAAATGGCTCACATTCGGAACGCCCAAATGGACGAATTTCCGTTTTGCGTTAAGTACTTAACGATTTTTGGTTCCTCCGTTAAACAGCTTTGCCGCAACGCAGAGTTCCCCTAGAATCTGTCATTGCAATCGTTTGCAAGAATCCACAGGAGACCTCAATGATCCGCCTGCCAGCCCTGCTGCTGTCCGCTGCCCTGCTCGCCCTGCCCACTGCGCCCGCCTACGCCATGGACCATGTCGCCTGGTCGCGCAACGCCAACATCTACGAGGTGAATGTCCGCCAGTACACCCAGGAAGGCACGTTCAACGCCTTCGCCCAGCACCTGCCGCGGCTGAAGAAGATGGGGGTGGACATCCTGTGGCTCATGCCAATCAACCCGATCGGCGAAAAGAACCGCAAGGGACCGCTCGGCAGCTATTACGCGGTGCGCGACTACACCGCCGTCAATCCCGAGTTCGGTACGCTGGACGACCTGCGCAAGCTCGTGAAGCAGGCCCATGCGCTCGGCATGCGCGTAATCATCGACTGGGTGCCCAACCACACCGCCTGGGACCACCCGTGGGTGACGCAGCACCCGGACTGGTACAAGAAGAACGCCAAGGGCGAGATCTACGCCGTGACCTGGAACCCGGATTCGCCGAATCCCGAGTACTGGACCGACGTGGTCGGCCTGGACTACAGCAACAAAGACCTGTGGGCGGGCATGATCGAGGCCATGAGCTACTGGCTGCGCGAGGCCGATATCGACGGTTTCCGCTGCGACGTTGCCGGCAACCTGCCGACCCCGTTCTGGAACGAAGCGCGCCAGAAGCTGGACCGCGTCAAACCGGTCTTCATGCTGGCTGAGTCCGACAAGCCCGAACTGCACGCCGCCGCCTTCGACATGACCTACGGCTGGGACAGCGGCGAGATCTTCAAGGCCATCGCCAAGGGCAAGGCCGACGCGTCCGCGCTGAAGGCCTTCATCGAACAACCCAAGCTGGTGTTCCCGGCGGACGCCTACCGCATGCGCTTCACGAGCAACCACGACTGGAATTCATGGGAAGGCAGCGACGTCGAGCTGTACGGCCCGGCTGCGCCCGCGATGGCGGTGCTGGCCGCCACCCTGCCCGGCATGCCCTTGGTGTACGGCGGCCAGGAGGGCAAGCTGGACAAGCGCATCGAATTCTTCCAGAAGGACCCGATCGACTGGAAGGGCTACCCGCTGGCCGGCTTCTACGCCCAGCTGCTCAAGCTGAAGCACGCCAACCCGGCGCTGTGGAACGGCCAGTACGGCGCCAAGGCCGAGGTCCTGCCCACCGACAACAGCAAGGTGTTCGCCTTCCGCCGCCAGAAGGACAAGAACGTCGTGACCGTCGCCGTCAACCTGTCCGGCACGGCGCAGCGTGTCGCCCTCCCCGGCCGCACCCGTCCGCTGGAGTTGCCGGCCTGGGGCCACCACATCGACGCCAAGTCGCGCTAGCTGCCACCCGGGGCCCGGCCGACCTCCCCCTGCCGCACCCCGCCCCTTTTTTCGCCCATCAATTCAACCCCCTACCCCACCGGGGTCAGGCGTGCCTCCCATAGACAAGCCCTGACCCCACCTCTTTTTTTCCTCATCAAATCAAGCAGTTGCGCCTTGCTGTTCTGATATCGAAAAAAAACTCCGGGGCCTGACCCCGGTAGCGGATTTCGCTACCGGGGCGGGGCGGCATGCGGGACGCCGGGCTCCGCTGGGACGGGCTACCATGCAGGCGCGTGCCTGTGCGCGCTTGCCAAAGCCCGTCCGATGAAAACTGAAGATCCTGCGACTCCCGCTACACTCTCCCCGCTCGTCCAGGAGCTGAGCGATCCGCCTGCGGCCGCCAAGGCGGCCGGGCTACGCTATGTCAGCGACGGGACGGCGGGTCTGCGCCGCGACGCCGGGCCGGACGGCAAGAGCTTTCGCTACTTCGCGCCGGACGGCGCAGAAGTCACGGACGAGGACACCCTGGCGCGCATCAAGGCGCTGGCGATTCCACCGGCGTGGACCGACGTGTGGATCTGCAAGTCGGCCAACGGCCACCTGCAGGCCACGGGGCGCGATGCGCGCGGCCGCAAGCAGTACCGCTACCACGCGCGCTGGCGCAGCGTGCGCGACGAAGTGAAGTACGAGCGCATGCTCAGCTTCGGCCGCGCCCTGCCGCTGATCCGCAAGGAGATCGATGCGGCGCTCAAGCTGCCAGGGCTGCCACGCGAGAAGGTGCTGGCCACCATCGTCTACCTGCTGCAGGCCACCATGATGCGCATCGGGAACGAGGAGTACGCGCGCGAGAACAAGTCGTTCGGACTCACCACCTTGCGCAACCGGCACGTGAAAATCGACGGCAGCGAGGTCGAATTCCGCTTCCGCGGCAAGAGCGGCGTGTATCACTCGGTGAAGGTGGAGGACCGGCGGCTGGCCCGCATCATCCAGCGCACGCGGGATTTGCCGGGCCAGGATCTGTTTCAGTACATCGACGAGGACGGCGAGCCGCACACGGTGGGCTCGGCGGACGTCAACGACTACCTGCGCACCATCACGGGCGAGGACTATACGGCCAAGGATTTCCGCACCTGGGCAGGGACCGTTCTGGCGGCCCTGGCATTGCAGGAGTTCGAAAAGTTCGATTCGCAGGCGCAGGCCAAGAAGAATGTGGTGCGGGCGATCGAGCACGTGGCCGAAAAGCTCGGCAACACGCCGTCCGTGTGCCGCAAATGCTATGTGCATCCGGCCGTGCTGGAGGCCTACATGGACGGGATCATGCTGGAGGGGTTGCGGGCGCGCGCGGAGGAGCAGCTGATCGAGGAAGTGCATCAGCTGGAGCCGGAGGAAGCGGCGGTGCTGGCCTTGCTCGAGAAGCGCTTGCAGGCGGCGACCGAGGCGGCGCCCGCTGCGAAGCCAGCCAAGGCCGCGCGCAAGCGGCAGACCGCAAAGCCGCGCGCATCAGGCAAGCCGGCCAAGTCAGGAGCGACTGCGAGGGCCGCATAGGCGGTTCCGTCATCGAAAGCCGGAGGCCAGTGTCAGGCAGCCGGCGGTCGCAAGCCGGCGTGAAGCGGCCGGTGGCCGGTGGCTGGTCGTCGGTCGGCGGCGGTCGCGAGCCGGCAGGCGGCGACCCGTCGTTATTGCAGGCTGAGCTCGGGATAGCGCGCCGCGCTTGCGCGCAGAGCTGCGACGGGCTGGCCTTTGCCGAGCGCGGCGTCGAACCAGCTGGTCACGACATCGGCTGTCATCAGCAATCCCCGTGTGCCATCCATGGTGCCGAAGCGTTCGGCGCGCTGCTTCGCGTCCATTGCGGATGGCGCGATCAGGGCGGCATCCAGGAAGTTGGCGTGGCGTAGGCCGCGGGCGGACAGGAGGATGGTCTCACGGGCGGCACTGCGTACCTGTTTCCAGATATCGGCACGGCGCTGTTCGGAACGGCGTTCAGCCAGGGCGCCGAGCCAGCTGCGCGGCGGGGCTTCGGTTTGCAGCACGGCGACCGGCTTCACGGGGCGCGCGGATTCGGCGGCACCGGTGAAGTCGCCGTCGAGGTTGAAGGCGGCACGCAGGCGCGGGTTGCGCGCCAGGGCCAGCACCGCGCCGGCGCCGCCGATGGAATGGCCGAAGGCGCCCGCAGGTTCGTCGAGCCGGTCGGCCCAGGGGCCGTTGGCGCGCTGGCGGTCGACTTCACGCAACGCCGATGCGATCTCGTCCGCGGTGGACGCGTAGGGTTCGCCGGCAGCCGGTGCGTCCAGCGCGACGACGACGTAGCCGCGGCTGGCGATCTGTTCGAGCAGGACAGTGTAGTCGCCGGCCTTCTGGTGGGCGCCGGAGGCAAACACGAGCACGGGGCGCGGACCGGCGACACTGGCGGGCGCGAGGCCAGGCACGGAGCGGACTTGCAAGGCGGCCAGCTGGGCGACGCCAGCGGCGCCGTAGCGGGCCGTGAGCTGAGCTGGCGGCGTGGTGCCGGACGGATTTGTCAGCGTCGATGAGGTGCCGGCCGCGGGATAGAGCACGAGCGCGTGGTGGGCGCCGCGGTCGGTCCACTGCCACTGAGCACGCCCGACCGCATACGGCCCGCTCAGCGGCGGCGCGCCCAGCGCGGCGCCTGCAGTGGCGGCTAGTGCGGCGGACGCCGGCAGCGGCAGTGCAGCGCACGCGAGAACGAACATGGCAGGGAACACAAACGTATGCATGAGCGAGCGGTCATCGTGAAAGCATGCATTCTAGCCCGGCGAGATGACCGTCAGCGACGGGCCACGCCAGTCCAGCATCCCCTCCGCGAAGCGCAGCGTTCGCCCCTCGTTGAGGGGGCCGCATGACCGCCGGCAGCGCGAGGCGTGGCGCCCTCCAGGCACCGGCTCGGCCGCGGCGCACCGCAAAAGGAGGCGAAGCGCCCTCTGTGGGGTGCCGGGTCGGCCGCGGCGCACCGCCAGCGCGAAGCGT
>NZ_SPVF01000250.1 GCF_004614185.1 Zemynaea arenosa
GCCCGCGGTCGCGGCGACGCGCGGCGTCGCAGGTGCGATGACGCTCGCACGGAGGCAGCAGCTGCGCCGGCATGTGACGCTGCCGCTGGGCCGGATCGCCGTGGTCGAGCAGGGCAGCGGCCCGGCGGCGCTGTTCCTGCATGGCTTCCCTCTGAACAGCTTCCAGTGGCGTGATGCGGTGGCGGCGCTGTCCGCACACCGCCGCTGCATCGCCCCGGACTTCCTGGGCCTGGGCTACACCGAACCGGCGCCGGGTCAGGGCGTGGCACCGGACGACCAGGTGGCCATGCTGGTCGCGCTGATGGACAAGCTGGGCGTGGACCAGGCTGACGTGCTGGCCAGCGACAGCGGCGGTGCGGTGGCCCAGCTGCTGCTGGTGCGCCACCCGCAGCGCGTGCGCTCGCTCCTGCTGGCCAACTGCGACAGCGAACCCGATTGCCCGCCGCCCAAGCTGCTGCCGGTGATCGCCGAGGCACGCGAGGGCGTGTTCGTGGACCGCTCGCTGGCGTTGTGGGCGAAGGACCACGACCTGGCCCGCTCGGCCCAGGGCCTGCACGGCCTGTGCTACCTGCACCCGGACGCGCCCAGCGACGCCGCGCTGGACGCCTACCTGCTCCCGCTGGTCTCCAGTCCGGCACGCAAGGCACTAGTGCACGCCTACGCCATCGCGCTGGACCACAACGTGCTGGCGGGCGTGAGTGCACCGCTCAAGCAGTCGAAGGTGCCGGCGCGGGTGGTGTGGGGCCTGGCAGACGACATCTTTTTCACCGGCGCGCCCGCGCACTTCGAGCAGGCTTTCGGGAATGGCCGCGGGGTGCGTCGCCTGGACGGCTACAAGCTGTTCTGGCCCGAGGAGCGGCCAGACGTGGTGGTGGAGGAAGCGCTGGCCCTGTGGGGCGTGCAGGCCTGAGGGGAGCAAGCGGCACGGGCACGCGCCGCCCGCAAGGACCGGGGGGCGAGCGCCAGGTGCGGTGCCGACCCCGCTTTGCAAGCTCCGCCAGCGTGGCCCATCTGCGCCGCCAGGCGCGGCGCCGTGCGGCTTATTTCCCCAGCATGGACACCACGTTGTCCGCCCCCGGCGCGCCGAAGGCCTGCTGCTTGAGCACGTGCAGCTGGTCGCGCACCTGCGCGGCCTTTTCGAACTCCAGGTTCTTGGCGTGGTCCACCATGAGCTTCTCGAGCCGCTTGATCTCCTTCGAGATCTGCTTCTCGCTCATCGCCTCGACCTTGGCCGTCTGCTTCTGCTCCTCGACCGTCTCGCGCGCGCCGGACGGGCTGTAGACGCCATCGATCATTTCCTTGATGGCCTTCTTCACGCCGCGCGGCGTGATCCCGTGCGCCTCGTTGAAGGCGATCTGCTTGGCGCGCCGGCGCTCGGTCTCGTCGATCGCGCGCTGCATCGAGTCGGTGACGTTATCGGCGTACATGATGGCCACGCCGTTGAGGTTACGCGCCGCCCGGCCCACGGTCTGGATCAGCGAGCGCTCGGAACGCAGGAAGCCTTCCTTGTCCGCATCCAGGATCGCGACCAGCGACACCTCCGGCAAGTCCAGGCCCTCGCGCAGCAGGTTGATGCCGACCAGGACGTCGAAGGTGCCCAGGCGCAGGTCGCGCAGGATCTCCACCCGTTCCACGGTCTCGATATCGCTGTGCAGGTAGCGCACCTTGATACCGTGGTCGGACAGGTACTCGGTCAGCTGCTCGGCCATGCGCTTGGTCAGCGTGGTGACCAGTACCCGCTCGTCTTTGGCGATGCGGTCGGTGATCTCGGACATCAAATCGTCCACTTGCGTGCGCGCCGGCTTGACGATGATCTTCGGGTCGACCAGGCCGGTCGGGCGCACCACCTGTTCGACCACGTTGTCCGCATGCTGCTGCTCGTATTCGGCGGGGGTGGCGGAGACGAAGATCGTCTGCCGCATCTTCGATTCGAATTCCTCGAACTTCAGCGGCCGGTTGTCCAGCGCGGACGGCAGGCGGAAGCCGTAGTCCACCAGGTTGGTCTTGCGCGAGCGGTCGCCGTTGTACATGGCATTGAGCTGGCCAATCAGCACGTGCGACTCGTCGAGGAACATGAGCGCGTCCTTGGGCAGGTAGTCGACCAGCGTCGGTGGCGGCGTGCCGGGCATGGCGCCGGTCAGGTGGCGCGAGTAGTTCTCGATGCCCTTGGTGAAGCCGATTTCGGCCAGCATCTCCAGGTCGAAGCGGGTGCGCTGTTCTAGCCGCTGTTCTTCAATGAGCTTGTTCTCCTTGCGGAAGTACTCCAGGCGGTCGCGCAGTTCGGCCTTGATGGACTCGATCGCCCGCAGCACGGTGGAGCGCGGGGTCACGTAGTGCGAGCCTGGGTACACGGTGAAGCGCGGGATCTTCTGGCGCACG
Organism: Zemynaea arenosa; assembly: GCF_004614185.1. Classification (GTDB taxonomy): domain Bacteria; phylum Pseudomonadota; class Gammaproteobacteria; order Burkholderiales; family Burkholderiaceae_D; genus Telluria; species Telluria arenosa. The sequence continues at coordinate 2,380 of NZ_SPVF01000250.1, forward strand.
CGCCCCGTCAGCGGATCGAACAGCTGCAGCGAGTCGATCTCGTCGTCGAACATCTCGACGCGGATCGCCAGCTCCGCATGCTCCGCGGGGAAGATGTCGATGGTGTCGCCGCGCACGCGGAAGGTGCCGCGGCCGAAGTCCATCTCGTTGCGGGTGTACTGCATCTGGATCAGGCGCGCGATCACGTCGCGCTGGGCCACCTTGTCCTTGTGGCGCAGCGTGAGGATCATCTGGTGGTACTCGTTGGGGTTACCGATACCGTAGATCGCGGAGACCGTGGCCACGATGACCACGTCGCGCCGCTCCATCAGCGACTTGGTGCACGACAGGCGCATCTGCTCGATGTGCTCATTGATCGACGAGTCCTTCTCGATGAACAGGTCGCGCTGCGGCACATAGGCTTCCGGCTGGTAGTAGTCGTAGTACGACACGAAGTACTCGACCGCGTTCTCGGGGAAGAACTCACGGAACTCGGCGTACAGCTGCGCGGCCAGCGTCTTGTTGGGCGCGAACACGATGGCCGGGCGGCCGGCGCGCGCGATCACGTTGGCCATGGTGTAGGTCTTGCCGGAGCCGGTCACGCCGAGCAGGGTCTGGTAAGACAGGCCGTCGTCGATGCCTTCCACCAGCCCGTCGATCGCAGTCGGCTGGTCGCCCGCGGGCGGGAACGGCTGGTGCAAGCGGAACGGAGAGTTCGGGAAGGTCACCACGGTGGGGGCGGGACCGGAATTTGCTGCCTCTTCTGCCATGAAATCAGACCTTTGTTAGAATGGTTGTCCCTCTGCGAACACCCTTGCTGCAACGGGCTCGCTGTCTATACAACCCTGCTCAGTTTATCAAATGAACTCACCAGCATCAGCCAGCATCTTCGGCGCCATCGACATGGCCCCGCGCGACCCCATTCTCGGCATCACGGAAGCCTTCAACGCCGACACCAATCCGCAGAAAACCAATCTCGGCGTGGGTGTCTATTATGACGACGAAGGCAAAGTCCCGCTGCTGAACTGCGTGCGCAAGGCGGAAGAGGTGCTGATGGAGCAGCGGGCGCCGCGCACCTACCTGCCGATCGAGGGTTTGGCGTCGTATGACAAGGCGGTGCAGGAACTGGTATTTGGTGCCGACAGCGCGGTTATTCAAGAGAAGCGCGCGGTCACGGTGCAGGCCCTGGGCGGCACCGGCGCGCTGAAGATCGGTGCCGATTTCCTCAAGCGCTTCGCACCCGATGCGCAGGTCTTCATCAGCGATCCAAGCTGGGAGAACCACCGCGCGCTGTTCGAGAGCGCGGGCTTCACGGTCAATAACTACACCTACTACGACCCGGCCACCCATGGCGTGAACTTCGCGGGCATGACCGCAGCGCTGGAAGCGATGCCGCGCGGGTCCATCGTGGTGCTGCACGCGTGCTGCCACAACCCGACCGGCGCGGACCTCACCGCGGCGCAGTGGGAGCAGGTGATCGCCATCGTCGTGGCGCGCGGGCTGGTGCCGTTCCTCGACATGGCCTACCAGGGCTTCGGCTCGGGCATCGCGGAAGACGGCGCCGTGGTGCGCAAGTTCGCGGCGACCGGGGTGCCGCTGCTGGTGTCCAATTCCTTTTCCAAGTCGTTCTCGCTGTACGGGGAGCGGGTGGGGGCGTTGTCGGTGGTCGCGGCCTCGCATGAAGAAGCGGCGCGGCTGCTGTCGCAATTGAAGCGCATCGTGCGCACCAACTACTCTAACCCGCCGACGCACGGCGGCAAGGTGGTGGCCGCGGTGCTGACCACGCCGGAGCTGCGCCAGCTGTGGGAGTCCGAGCTTGCCCAGATGCGCGTGCGGATCAAGGAGATGCGCGACCAGTTCGTGGAGCGCCTCAAACTCAAGGCGCCGGGCCGTGATTTCGAGTTCGTGCGCCAGCAGGTGGGCATGTTCTCGTACTCGGGCTTGACGAAAGAGCAGGTGCACCGCCTGCGCGACGAGTTCTCGATCTACGCGGTGGACACCGGCCGCATCTGCGTGGCCGCGCTGAACTCGAAGAACATCGAGCGTGTGATTGACGCGATCGCCAAGGTGCTGTAAGATCTTGCCTCTTTCGGAGTGATCCGAAACGGCAGCAGAGTGTTCACTGAGCCATTCGTCTGATTCTTGACGGCACTGTGAGCGGTGAATATAATGTTGCCTCTTTTCCCTGATAGCTCAGTCGGTAGAGCGACGGACTGTTAATCCGCAGGTCCCTGGTTCGAGTCCAGGTCGGGGAGCCAGAATTCGAAAGCCTCAGCATCCGTGCTGGGGCTTTTTTGTTTTGGGCGCCTGCTATCGCTGCTGTCAGTCCGGCTGCCGTGGACTACGCGCGGCGCACGATTGCAAATTCTGCGCGGCAACATTTGACGATCTGATCTAGAATGGCCGGATGGCTCCGCCCCATGATCCTTCGTCCCAGGAACAGGCAGTTGAACAGCTGTGCGTGTTTCGCGCCGCGGCCAGCCTGCTGGCGTCCACGCTGGACCTGAACCAGACCCTGGCCAACACCATCGCCGCCTGCCTGCCCGCACTGGGCGACTTCGGCTTTTTCGACGTGGTGCTGGACAAGGGCGTGCGCCGCACCGTGCGTGCCCATGCCGACGACCAGGCCGAGGCAATCCTGTGCGGTACCCAGTGGATCCGCAGCGAGCGCACCGACATCAACCTGTGCGCGCTGTCCACCAACGCTTCCGCCTACCACCCGCACATCGACGACGCCTGGTACTGCCACGCCGCCGCCAGCGAGGGTCACTTGGAAGGCATGCGCGCGCTGGCCTTCGGCTCGATGATTTCGGTCCCGGTGCGCTTCCACGGCGAGCTGCTGGGCGCCCTGACCCTGTTCATGGCCAAGTCCGGGCGCCACCACACGCGCGCCGACCTCGCATTCGCCGAACAGATCGCCGACCTGGCCGCGCCCATCGTCTTCAATGTGCGCCTGCTGGACCGCCAGCGCCGCGCCGAGGACGCGCTGCGCATCAGCGAGGAGCGCCTGCGCCTGGCCACCGACGCGGGCCGCATTGGCATCTGGGAATGGGAGCCGGACACCGGCACGGTGAGCTGGTCCGACCAGCTGTATGAACTGCACGGCATGCAGCCGCGCGAGGCCGGGCCATCGGTGGAGCTGTTCCTCGCCACCGTGCACCCGGACGACCGCGCCCGCGTCGCCGCCGACATGCAGGCCGACCTGGGCAAACCAGGCGGTGAAATCCGCGCCCGCTTCCGCATCCAGCGCCGCGACGGCGCCGTGCGCTGGTTGTCCACCCACGCGCAGGTCCACCACACCGGCACCCTGCGCGTGATCGGCGCCACCATCGACATCACCGACCAGATGTCGACCCAGTCACATCTCGAAGTGCTGAACGAAGAGCTGCAGCAGCGCGTGCAATCCAGCGACTCGGAGCGCGACCGCATCTGGCGCCTGTCGCAGGACATGTTCGCCATCGCCAGCTACAACGGCGTGCTGCGCGCCCTGAATCCGGCCGTGACTCCGATTCTCGGGTGGACCGAGCCAGAGCTGCTGGGCCGCCCCTTTCTCGAATTCGTGCATCCGGACCAGCACGCGGAAGTGGCGGACAAGCTGGCCGCCCTGGCGCGCGGCACCGCTGTCGAACGCTTCGAGATGCGCACCCGCCACAAGGATGGCAGCTGGCGCTGGCTCTCTGTCACCGCCACCGGCGAGAATGGCCTCCTGTATGCGTCCGGCCACGACGTGACCGAGATGCGCCGCCTGCGCGAGCAGCAGCTGTCGGCCAGCGAGACGCGCCTGCAGCTCGCCCTCACCACCGGCCGCATGGGCGCCTGGGACTGGGACCTCGCCGCGAACCGGATCAAGTGGCTGCCCGGCATGGCAGTCCTGCACGGACTTCCGCCAGGAGCCTCCGTGGCGGACTTCGACGACTACCTGCGGATGGTTCACCCGGATGACGTCGCGGCGATCCAGAAGCAGCTCAGCGAGGGGCGGGCACGCGGCGCCGGCTACACCATCGAATACCGCGTCATCTGGCCGGACGACAGCATCCATTGGCTGGAAGGGCGCGCGGACTTCGTCACCGACAGCGCTGGCCAGCATGTCGGCCTGGTGGGCGTGTGCGTCGACATCACCCAGCGCAAACGCACGGAGCAGGACCTGCGCTTCGTGGCCGACGTCAGCACCGAGCTGGCCATCATCGTGGATCACCAGCGCACCCTGGACAAGCTGGCCCACCTGGCCGTGCCCAGTTTTGCCGACTGGTGCGCCGTCGACCTGCTTGACGACGACGGCGACCTGGACCGCGTGGCCGTCGCCCACGTGGACGCGGCCAAAATCCCGCTTGGCTACGAGATCGCCGCGCGCTGGCCGGTGGACCGCGAGCAGCCCGGCGGCGCCTGGGACGTGATCCAGAGCGGCGAGCCGCGCTACACCCAGTACATCACGCCCGAGCTGCTGGACACGGCCGTGCGCGACCCCGACCGCCGCAAGGCACTGCTGGCCATGGGCCTGCGCTCGTATATCGGCGTGCCGCTGCGCGCCCGCGGGCACACCTTCGGCGCCATCACCTTCGTCACAGCCGAGGGCCGCCGCATCTACACGCTGGAGGATGTGCGCCTGGCCGAGGAGATCGGCCGCCGCGCCGCCGTCGCCATCGACAACGCGGCCCTGTACCGCTCCTTGAAGAACGCGGACAAGCGCAAGGATGAATTCCTCGCCATGCTGGCCCACGAGCTGCGCAACCCGCTGGCGCCGATCCGCGCGGCGGCGGAGTTGATGAAGATGTCGCGCGACCCGGCCATCATCGAGCGCACCAGCACCGTCGTGGCGCGCCAGGTGGACCACATGACCGGCCTGGTGGACGACCTGCTGGACGTCTCGCGCGTCACGCGCGGGCTGGTGTTGCTGGAGAAGAAACCGGTCCCCGTGGGCCGCGTGGTGGCAGCCGCCGTCGAACAGGTGCGCCCGCTGATGGAGGCCCGCAACCATCATCTTGTGCTGGCGCACACGCATGACCCAGTGCTGGTGGAGGGCGACGAGAAGCGCCTCACCCAGGTGCTGGCCAACCTGCTGAACAACGCCGCCAAGTACACGCTGCCGGGCGGGCACATCGAGCTGCAGGTGGAAGCGGGCGAGCATCAGGTAGCCATCTGCGTGAAGGACAACGGCATCGGCATGGATCAGAACCTGGTGGCCACCGCCTTTGAACTGTTCGCGCAGGCCGAGCGCAGTGCGGACCGTTCGCAGGGTGGCCTCGGGATCGGGCTCGCGCTGGTGAAAAGCCTGGTGGAGCTGCACGGCGGACGCGTCAAGGCGCACAGCGCGGGTCTGGGGCAGGGCAGCGAGTTCACGGTGCGCCTGCCGCGCCTCGCGCAGCTGCACGCCCCGCACGCCGATGCGGCGGGCGCCTACGACACCCGCGTGCCTGCGCGCGGCCAGCGCGTACTGATCGTCGACGACAACGTCGATGCCGCCGAGATCCTCGGCCTGTTCCTCGGCGAGGCCGGACACGCGGTCACGGTCTGTCACGCCTCGCTGGAAGCGCTGGGCATGGTCGCCGAAGACGCCTTCGACGCCTGCATCCTCGACATCGGCCTGCCGGAAATCGATGGCAACGAACTGGCGCGCCGCATCCGCACGCAATGCCTGCGCGCGCCGCTGCTGATCGCCGTCACCGGCTACGGCCAGGAGCGCGATCGCGCCAACGCCACCGCGGCCGGGTTCGACCACTACCTGGTCAAGCCGGTTGACATGGGCCAGCTGCTGGGCATCCTGGACCGGTCCTGATATCCTTTCGCGCGTTCCTCAACAGTTCGGTCGGATACCGCGAGAGCCCATGCACCTGACATCCAACGGCGCCATCCCGCGCCCCACCGCCGCCCGCCTGCTGCTGGTGGCCGTGGTCCTGTTCTTCTTCTACCAGCTGCCGCACGGCGTGGGCAATGACAACCTGATCCTCATGGTCCCGCTGGTGGCTTGGTGGGGTTCGCGCATGCTTGGCTTTCATGGCCTGCGCGCGTGGTACCTCGATGCGCGCCAGGGCTGGCTGCGGCTGCTCGGGCTGGGCGTGGTGCTCAGTTGCGCGGCCAAGGCGCTGGCGCTGGTGATCGGAAGCGGAGCGGACGTCTACACGGTCGCCTGGACCGGAGGTCCGCCGCTGGCCGCGCTGGCCGGGCCGCTGGCGCTGACCGTGTTCGGCACCTTCGTCGCGTCGATCTCGGAGGACATCCTGACGCGCGGCCTGGTGCTGCGGGCCTTCCCGCGTCTCGATGGCCGCTGGCTGTTCATCGTGGTGTCGTCGGCGCTGTATGTGCTGAACCACATCTATCGGTTGCAGAAGGGGCCCAGCGAGTGGATCATGCTGTTCTGCATGGGGCTGGCCTACGCGGCGGCACTGTACCGCAGCGGTACGCTATGGGCGGCGGTGGGCCTGCACTGGGGCTGGAACCTGGCCAATGGCCTCGCGGATCTGTTCGGGCAGGTGGACGTGGCCAATGCCACTGCCGCGCCATACTGGACGGCGGGTGCGCACCTCGTCATGCTGGCCGTCACGCTGTTGGTCATGCGCCCCAACAGCCTGCCGGCGGCGGCCGTACCCTCCCGCGCGCCGGGCGCGTAGCGCGCAGCCTTAACGCGCGGCGGCGGCGCGCTCGAACACCAGCGCGTCCACCATCCGCCAGGCCGCGCCGTCCTTGCGCACTTCGTAGGTCATGCGGAAGTGCCGGGCGTCGATCTTTTCGAACACGAAGTGCTCTTCGCGTGCCCCTTCGCCGCGCGCGAAAGTCAGCTTGCCGTCGACCCAGCCGCTGGATACCAGCTCGCGCTGCCCGCCCATGCTGTCGAACACCACCATTGCCAGCCCCCCATCCTTGCGTGCGCCCCACATGCTGAGCGCTTTGTACGTGTTGGGCGCGCGGTCGGTGTGGCGGTAGCTCATCCACGCTCCGTCCAGCTCCGGCGTGAAGGCGACGTCCGCTTCGATCGGCCGCCCGCTCGCGAATGCGCCCTTGCCGCTCCACTGCCCGCTGAAAAAGGACGCGACATCGGCAGGCAGCTTGAGTGGCGCGGGCGCCTGCGCGAACGCGGGCAGGGCGGCGGAAACGAGCAGGGCAGCGAGCGCGTGACGGAACATGGAAACTCCTCGGTGAACAGGTCGCGCGCAGCCTAACACAGCACGATGTACATACGTCTACTGTGCGCTTGTGCGGAAACGATTGTCGTAGACTCGGCCATAACCTGAGGTGTGGAGACGTGACGACTACAACGACCGTGCAATTTGCCGCGACCATGGGCCCCGCAGAGGAAGACCAGGCGCGTGCGGACATGTATTCCCTGCTGGCGCGCCTGCTGTTCGCACCGCCGGACGCTTACCTCTACCAGAACCTGGCCGCCGCCCCGGTGCGCCTGGGCGCGGTGCAGCCGCTGGAACAGGCCTGGGCCGCGCTGGCCAATGCCGCCGCGCGCATCCCGCTGCAGGCCGTGCGCGACGAGTACGACGCGCTGTTCGTGAGCATCGCCGCGCCCAAGGTCAATCCTTTCGCTTCGCTGTACCAGGCTGGCTTCCTGCATGAAGGTCCGCTGGTGGAGCTGCGCGCCGATCTGGCTCGCCTCGGCCTGGCGCGCCGCAGCGGCAGTGGCGATACCGAGGACCACCTGGGCGCGCTGTGCGAGACGATGCGGGTGCTGATCGCGGGTAGCGGCGGCCGTGCCCCGCAACCGGTCGAGGTTCAGCGCCGCTTCTGGATGGCGCATATCGCGCCGTGGTACGCGCGCTGCCTGGCCGACCTGCGCAGCCAGCCGGAGGCCTGCTTCTACGCTTTCGTGGCCGACCTGTCCGAGGCTTTCCTCGCCGTGGAAGCCACCGCCTTCGAACTGGAGACCGAACCATGGATGTGAATCGCAAGCTGGCCGGCCCCTCCGGCCCAGCCGCCCCCGCCGACCCGCGCGGCGGCACGCCAACCGTCTCTGACGCCCAGTCCACGTCC
>NZ_SPVF01000175.1 GCF_004614185.1 Zemynaea arenosa
GCGTCAGTCGCGGCGGTGGCGGCGGGCTTGGCGGCGCCACCGGTGGCCTCCTGGGCCGCGGCGGGCAAAGCCGCGCCGAACATCATCACAACGGCGGCGCTGGCCAGCCAGGTCGTTATCGTTTTTTTCATTCAGGTTCCCCTTCCCCGTTTTAGAGTGCGTCGTTGCCGGTCTCGCCGGTGCGGATGCGCACCACCTGCTCGAGGTCGTACACAAAGATTTTTCCGTCGCCGATCTTGCCCGTGCGGGCCGCCTTTTCGATGGTCTCGATGGCCATGTCCACGATGGCGTCGTCCACCGCGGCCTCAATCTTGGTCTTGGGCAGGAAGTCGACCACGTACTCGGCGCCGCGGTACAGCTCGGTGTGCCCCTTCTGGCGGCCGAAGCCTTTCACTTCGGTCACCGTGATGCCCTGCACGTTGATGGCCGAGAGCGCCTCGCGGACCTCGTCGAGCTTGAAGGGCTTGATGATGGCGGTGATGAGTTTCATGTTGGCCTCGTGGTTAGAAAGTCTTGGAAAGGGCGAGCACGGCGGAGGTCTTGCCCAGGTTCTTGCCATCCGGGCTGACCACGATGTCGATGTCGGTCGACACCACCGCCAGCGACAGCGAGGCAAAGCCGAGGTCCTTGGTCACGCCCAGCTTGTAGTCGGTGTACGAGAAGGCGCTGTTGTTCTTCACGGTCTGGTGCCCGGCGTGCAGGTTGAGCGTGTAGCCGGAGCCAAGGTCGACGTTCGCGCCCAGGTCCAGATAGCCGCTGTGCTTGGAATCGGCGGTGCCGAACAGGTTGGTGGTCGAGACCGAGTACTTGGCATAGGCCGGGCCGTAGCCGAGCTGGCCGTACAGTTCGAAAGTGTTGGCGCTGGTCGGAAGGCTGTTGGACGGGTAGAAGTAGTACAGGCCGCCCACGTCGTAGGACAGGCCAGTGCCGCTGATTTCGCCGCGCTTGCCGGCGTACAGGTCCCATTCGATGCTGCCGTCGCCGCCGGCGTCCTTGATCCATTTGATGGTGGAGAGCCAGGTGCCGGCATAGAAGCCGGTCGGATTGTTCACGTAGTCGGCGCCGCCTTGTAGGGCGGGCTTCAGACGGGTCTGCGACAGGCCGCGGTAACGGTAGTCGGAGGTCACGGCGGCATTGAAGGTGACTTCGTCGGCGGGTTTGGTCTCCTCGGCCTGGACCGCGGGGGCGGCCAGGGCCAGGGCGAGCAGTGCGGCCAGGGACAACTTGTGAGTCATGGGCTTCATGGCTGTTTCCTTAGTTTTGAACACGTCATTCTTGGGAGAGGATTACAATCTTGGAAAAGCTTGCAACTGCATCCATATGTCTGGTTAGCAGGACTCGTGCCAGCGAAAATTCAGGGCTGATGCAGCGAAACCGCACTTAATTCAAGCGCTCGCGCACCGCTTTGGTGCGTACGGAAAGGAATCACAATGGACATGAACAGCTTCTTCAATGATTTGCAAAGCAAGATCAACCAGGCGGTCGAGAACTCGCCGGTCAAGGACATCGAGAAGAACGTGAAGGCGATGATGACGCAGGGCTTTTCCAAGCTGGACCTGGTGACGCGCGAGGAATTCGACGTCCAGGCCCAGGTGCTGGCCAAGACCCGCGAGAAGCTGACCGCGCTGGAACTGCGCGTCGCCGAACTGGAAGCCCGCCTGGCGGCGCCGCAAGAGCCGTAAGGCCCAGCATGCGGGCTTGGCGCCGGCGGCTGGTGGCCGCGTTGTGGATGAGCAGCGTGGCCGGACTGGCCGGCGCGCCGCTCGCGTTCGCGGCCGAGACCGGGCCGTCGGCACCGGCCGTCCTGGCCCAGGCCGACCGCATCCGGCTGGCCGAAGCGTTCCGCATGTCCGCCCAGCTGGGCGACCGCATCTGGCCGGGCTGGACCGCAGCGCCCTTCGCGGTGCTGCTGGTGACGCCGGACGCCGAATTCCTGGTCCGCCACCCCAAGCCCACGCCCGACTTCACGCGCATCGGCCACGACGACCTGCTGGACAGCGACATCTACCGCCGCCCGCGCCAGTTCCCCACCAACCTGCAGGCCACCTTTCCGGCTGTCGCGGACCTCCCCACGGTGGTCATCGGCACCGCCGAGAACACGGCCTCCAAGACGTCCACGCCCTGGGTCGTGACCGTGATGCACGAACACTTCCACCAGCTGCAAACGTCCCAGCCCGGCTATTTCGCCGGCGTGGACAAGCTGGACCTGAAGCGGGGCGACACCACCGGCATGTGGATGCTGAACTTCGCCTTTCCGTACGCCGCGCCGGGCGCGCTGGAGCACGTACGCCAGCTGGCGCAAGCGCTGGGCGCGCCGTCCACCACGCGCGCCCAGTACGCGCAGCTGCGCGCCGCCTTCAACGCCGGCCTGCAGCCGGATGAAGCCCGCTACTTCGGCTTCCAGCTCTGGCAGGAAGGCCTGGCCCGCTACACCGAGATCCGCATCGCGGACTGGGCTGCGGCGTCGTACGCGCCGAGCCCGGCCTTCGCCGCCCTGCCCGACTACCAGCCCTTCGCGGCGCGCGCACAAGCCCTGCACGCCCGCGTGAACGAACAGCTCGCCGCCGCGAAGCTGGCCGACGACAAGCGCGTGCTGTTCTACGCGATTGGCGCGGCCGAAGGCCTGCTGCTGGACCGCACCGCCCCTGGCTGGCAGGCCCGCTACTTCGCCCAGCCGTTCGACACCTTGCCTTATTTCGCCACGCCTTAGCTTGCATCAGCGGTGAAGTGCTTCCTATGCTGAGAGGATAACCAGCGGGAGGTGCGAGATGGACACGATCACACGTGAGCAAAGCAGCACCCTGCGCGCTGCGCTGCGCGGCAGGCTGATTGAACCGCAGGACCCTGATTACGACACCACGCGCGCCATCTGGAACGGCATGATCGACCGGCGCCCGGCCATGATCGCGCGCTGCGCGGGCGTGGCCGACGTGATCTCCGCCGTGCGCTTCGCGCGCGACAGCCACCTGAGCCTGGCCGTGCGCGGCGGCGGCCACAACATCGGCGGCAGCGCGCTGTGCACGGACGGCATCGTGGCCGACCTGTCCGGCATGCGCGGCGTGCGCGTCGACCCGCAGGCGCGGCGCGCCTGGGTGGAAGGTGGCGCCACGCTGGCGGATGTGGACCATGAAACGCAAGCTTTCGGCCTCGCCACGCCGCTCGGCATCAATTCCACCACCGGCGTCGGCGGGCTCACGCTGGGCGGCGGTTTCGGCTGGCTCACGCGCACGCTCGGCATGGCCGTCGACAATCTGCGCGCGGCGGACATCGTCGACGCCACCGGCCAGCTGCGCCATGTCGATGCGCGCCATGAGCCGGACCTGTTCTGGGCCATCCGCGGCGGCGGCGGGAACTTCGGCGTGGTCACCATGTTCGAATTCGAGCTACATCCGGTGGGGCCGCTGGTCACGGCGGGGCTGCTGGTCTACCCGTTCGCGGAGGCGCACCAGATCCTGACCCGCTACGCCGAACTCACCGGGCGGCTGCGCAACGACGTGTCGGTCTGGGCCATCCTGCGCAAGGCCCCGCCCCTGCCCTTCCTGCCGCCCACCGTGCACGGCGCGGACATGCTCGCGCTGGCCGTGTTCTCGCCGCTGCAGCCGGATGCGGTGAGCGCCGAGATCAACGAGCTGCGCCAGTTCGGCACCGTGCTCGGCGAGCACATCGGCGCGGTGCCGTATGCGGCCTGGCAGAAGACCTTCGATCCGCTGCTGACGCCGGGCGCACGCAACTACTGGAAGTCCCACAATTTCACCCAGCTGAACGCGGGCGCGATCGAGACCATCGTGGCGTATGCGGCGCGGCTGCCGTCGCCGCACAGCGAGATTTTCCTGGGCCTCATCGGCGGGCGCGCCAACGCGCTGCCACCGGAAGCGACCGCCTATCCGCACCGCAATGCCCTGTTCGCCATGAATGTCCACACGCGCTGGACCGAGCCGTCGGACGATGCCGAGTGCATCGCCTGGGCACGCGAGTTCTTCAAGCAGACAGCACCGTATGCGGCGGGCAGCGTTTACATCAACTTCCTGAACGAAGATGAAAGCGAGCGCATCCGCGAAGCCTACGGGCCCAACTATGCGCGGCTGGCGGCGCTGAAGGCGCGCTACGACCCCGCCAACCTGTTCTGCAATAACCAGAACATCAAGCCTTCGGCGTGAAACCAAAAGCCCCGCAGCCAGGTGGCATGCGGGGCCGTAAGGGGGCAGTGAAAGTGGTACGTGCGGTCAGCCGATGCCGCCCCCGCCCGCGTTGACCACGGACTGCCGCCCGAACAGGATGTACCACGGGTCGAAGTGGAAGCCCGCGGTACTGGTGTCCTTCAGGGTCGCGTAGCCGAAGCCGGCGAACATGCCAGTCTGCGGACTGGCCTGGCGTACCGTTACGTAGTCGCCCCAGCGCGTGGTGGCGCGGTCGCTGGCTTCCGGGTACCAGACCACGAAGTCCCCCAGGATGCCGACCGCGGCCTGGGCGTAGGCCGTGTCACCGCCCCAGCCGAGCGTGATGCCGACTTCTTCCCGGTCGTTGGTGGCCAGGGACGGGTAGGCGAAGGCGTAGTCGGGGTTCCAGATCGGGAAGTGGTCGAGCAGCTTGTAGCCGTTCTTGACGTCGATCTTCACCACCTGCACGTGCGGGTTGGGAAAATTGAAGCCGCCGTGCCCGCCATCGCCCGCGGCGCAGCTCCACGCGAACCAGACTTCGTTGGCGTTGCGGCGCGTGGCGCCGATGGCGGCGAAGCGGGGGAAGTTGTCGAGCTTCTGCAGCCAGTCGTTGCCATCGGGGGCGCTGGAACTGATCGTCCCGTTGGCCCAGTTGTACTTGAGCGAGACGTCGCGCCAGAAGTAGGTGGTCGAGTCGGCCTTCCACGAGAACACCTGCAGCGTGCCGTTGTCCTTGGGCGAGCCGGTCCCGCACCAGAACACTTCGTCACCCGTGTTCTGGGTGATGTGGGCGCCGAACGCCGAGCGCGAGTCGCCAGGGTGGGTGAACCAGAAATTGATGGTGCCGCCCGCCTGGATTTCGTTGAGCGGGATTCGCACCACCACCAGGCCGATGTTGGCGCCGCCGCGGCCGTCCACGCTCAGGTAGAGATGGTTGTCGCCCAGTGACATGTCGGGATAGTCGAGCGGCCCGGTGGTGTCGGCCAGTGCGGGGATGCCGATGGCGCCGTTGGTGATGTCCCAATAGGTCCAGGCGGTGGCCTTGCTGTTGATGACATCCTGCGGGCTGGCCGCAGCGATGCGCAGGCGGCTGTTGCCATCGCTGCCCGGCTGGAACTGCATCAGCCAGATGAAGCGGTCGATCGAGGGCGCGTACTGGAGCACCTGGTCGCAGCAGAAGCCGCCATCGGCCGTGTTGGGGAAGATGGTGGTGGGGTCGATCGCGGTGAAGCTGGCGCCGCCATCCAGCGAGTACATGGCGTACCAGTTGCCGCTGGCCATGACGACCATGCCCGCCTCGGCCCCGCTGATGTCGGCGGCCACGGTGGACATCGGCGTGGCCTTGTCGCCGTAGTTGGTGTACTCCCCGAACACCACCGGGTCGGCGTCGCCACCGGCGCCCGGGCCGTCCGAGAAGTTGGCCACCTTCAGGCCGCTGCCGGGCACGACGAAGCCGCGGAACGGGCCGACCGGCGAGTCGGGCGCGGGCGCTTCGTTCGGCTCGTGGTCCTCGTCATCCGGGCCGGAGGGCTGGAACGGCGCGCCCACCACGCGGAAGGGACCGATGGCCTGGCCGAAGCCCGCCGTATTGAAGCCGGAACCGGGCGGGTTGCGCGGGCACGGCTCATACACGCACACGGGCGGCTCGGGCGGCTCGTTCTTGGGCGGGCAGCACTCGTGCATCTTGCAGCGCATCTGCTCCAGCTGCTCGTAGGCCAGCGCGGCCTCCGGGTGACTGGCTTTGTACAGGCCTAGCATGGCCTCGCCGACCAGCTTGGCGCCAGTGTGCATGTGCCCGTGCATATGGGTCTCGTTGACCAGGGTGCAGGTGTTCCTGGAGACGTGCTCCAGGATGCACAGCGCGGTGTCGAGCTGGCCGCTGATCTGCACCAGGCTGGCGTTGCTGGCGGCCTGCAGCTCGACCATGATGCGCAGCAGGCGGGTCAGCTCGTCGCAGCAGCGGTCGTGGTTCTGGTTGTCGTAGGTGTCGGGCATGGCGGTCTCCAGTGAGGGGTCGATTCCTCATGGTTGCCTCCTGCGGCTGGCTGGTCTTGAGACACGGACACTGGTCGCGCACGTTTGGCGCAGCGCAAACGCGCACGGGGTCGAGTCCCTAGCATCGGTGGGTCAACCGGGGAGAGACGATGGGACTTGCCGTGGTACACAGCCGCGCCCTGTGCGGCATGGACGCGCCGAGCGTCAACGTGGAAGTGCATCTGGCCAATGGCCTGCCGGGCATCGCGATCGTGGGCTTGCCCGATGCCGAGGTGCGCGAGGCCAAGGAACGCGTGAAGGCGGCGCTGCAGAACGCGGGCTTCGAGGTGCCGGCGCGGCGCATCACGATCAACCTGGCGCCGGCCGATTTGCCCAAGGAGTCAGGCCGTTTCGATTTGCCGATTGCGGTTGGTATCCTGGCCGCGTCGGGGCAGCTGAAGGGCAAGCTCGATCCGTACGAGTTCGCGGGCGAGCTGTCGCTGTCGGGCGAACTGCGGCCGATCCGCGGCGCGCTGGCGATGGCGCTCGCTTTGCGGCGCGAGGGGCGCAAGCGCAGCTTCATCGTGCCGGATGCGAATGCGGACGAGGCCGCCTTGGCCGAGGGCACGGTGATCCTGCCGGCGGCGACCCTGCTGGAGGTCTGCGCCCACTTCGCGCGCAAGGAGCTGCATGTGCCGCTGGCGCCGCACGTGCCCTCCGCGGCACTGGCGCCGCACACGTGGCCGGACTTCGCGGACGTGAAGGGCCAGCATTTCGCCAAGCGGGCACTGGAGGTGGCGGCGGCCGGCGGCCATTCGGTGCTGATGCTGGGGCCGCCCGGCACAGGCAAGACCATGCTGGCGATGCGCTTCGCGGGCATCCTGCCGGAGCTGACGGACGAGGAAGCGCTGGAGAGCGCGGCCGTGCAGTCGCTGAATGGCAGCTTTCATGCGGGGCAGTGGAAGGTGCGGCCGTTTCGCAGTCCGCACCACACCACCTCGCCCGCCGCGCTGATCGGGGGCGGGTCGACGCCCCGTCCCGGCGACATCTCGCTCGCGCACCACGGCGTGCTGTTCCTGGACGAGCTGCCGGAATTCGACAGGCGCACGCTGGAGGCGCTGCGCGAGCCGCTGGAATCCGGCCGCGTGACCATCTCGCGTGCACTGCAGCATGCGGACTTTCCGGCGCGCTTCCAGCTGATCGCGGCGATGAATCCCTGCCCCTGCGGGTTCCTGGCGCACCCATCCGGCAAATGCCATTGCTCGCCGGACCGTATCTACCGCTACCAGCAGCGCATCTCGGGGCCACTGCTAGACCGGATCGACCTGCAGATCGAGGTCCCCGCGCTGGCGGCCGAGATGCTGGCGGCCGAGGCGACCGGTGAGCCGAGCGCCGTGATCGCGGCGCGGGTCGCAGCCGCCGTGGACCGGCAGCGGGCGCGGCAAGGCAAGCTCAACCACCAGCTCGGGCCGCGCGAGATCGACCGCTACTGCAAGCCGTCGCCGGAAGGCGAAGCCAAGCTGCGCGAGACCATGATGCGGCTGCACTGGTCGGCACGCGCCTACCACCGCGTGCTGCGGGTGGCGCGCACGCTGGCCGACCTGGCGGGCAGCGCCACGGTGGAGGTGGGACACGTGTCGGAGGCGACCACGCTGAGGCGCGCGCTGCAGGGCGAGCCGGCGCCGGATGCACTGGAGGCCATGAAGAAGCAGATCGAGGCGAAGGCCGCCGAGCGCAAAGGCACCGTCCCCGCACCTCCGTCTGCCTGATACCATGGCAGCATGCGATTCCTTCTTCACTCTACCGCCCTGCTCTGTCTGGCCCTGGCCTTGGCCGCCTGCAGCCCGACCTACAACTGGCGCGACTACAGCAGCCCGGATGCGCCCTACCGCGTCATGTTCCCGGACAAGCCCGCCAAACACACCCGCAGCGTCGACCTGAACGGCGTGCACGTGAACATGACCATGACGGCCGCCGAGGTCGAGGGCACCATGTTCGCCGTGGGCAGCGCGGAGACCGCGGATCCCGCCCAGGCGCAGGCGGCGCTGGACGCCATGAAGACAGCACTGGTGCGCAACATCGGCGCCACCCTCAGCAGCGAGAAGCGCGCGGCGGGCCCGGTGATCGACATCGAGGCCACGGGCGTGCAGAACGGGCAGCCGATGCGTCTGGTCGGCCACTTCGAGGCGCGCGGCAAGCGGATTTACCAGGTGGTGGCGCTGGGGCGCGCGCGCGACATGCAAGCGGAACAGGTTGACCAGTTCATGAGCTCGTTCGCGTTGCAATAACACCGGGTCCGAGCGTGCGCGCGCTGACCTGCAGCGCGAGACGTGTTATCGTTTCGACACGAACACTCTGTCACTGACGATCATGCTCATCACATTCAAATCGAAAGCTGCCGCCGAGGTGCCGATGTACAAGGAGCACGCCAAGCGCATGCTGGACCTCCTGCACAAGGACACCGACCGCGGCATCATCACCGCCGCCGAGGCCGGATCGGCCGTCAAGCTGCTGGAGCAGGAAATCGCGGAAAGCCGGGCGCATCCGGCGTCGGACGAGGTCACGCGCGACGTCAACGCCCACCATGGCGAGCAGGGCGACGACCCCGACCACGAGGGGGCACAGATCGTCAGCTTTGCCACGCGCGCCTTCCCGCTGCTGCAGATGCTGAAGGCGGCCCGCGACCAGGGCCAGGACGTGGTATGGGGCGTGTAGACGAGCCTGCCCTGGTCAGCCAGCGGCATCACGAGCTCACGGCGGCGGACGGGACCACCCTGTACGTCGCCGATTACCTGCTGCCGCGGGCCCAGGCACGCGGCAGTGTGGTCGTGATGCACGGGCTCGGCGAGCATAGCGGGCGCTACCGTCATATCGCGCAGTTTTTCAATGAATGCGGGCTGTCGGTCCGCACCTATGACCATCGCGGGCACGGCCGTTCAAGCGGCGCGCGCGGGGACGTCATCCATGGCGACCCGATGGTGCAGGACGCCGAGATCGTGCTGGACGACTTTGCCGCCAGCTTCGACGCCCCGCCCTTCCTGTTCGGGCACAGCATGGGCGGGCTGTTCGCCTGCCGCTTCGCGCTGTCCCGGCTGTCGCCGTTGAGTGGGCTGATCCTGTCATCACCGGCGCTCAGCGTGCGCCTCTCCGGCCTGGAAATGACGATGCTGAACACTTTGGACCGGTTCCTGCCCTGGCTGGGTGTGCCCAACGGGCTGAAGGTCGACAAGTTGTCGCACCGGTCCGATGTGGTGGCTGCCTACAAGGCCGATCCTCTGGTCCACGGCAAGATCAGCGCGCGCCTGCTGCGCTCCATGCTGGGGTCGATCGACTATTGCCAAAGCCATGCGGCGCAGCTGACGGTGCCGGCGCTGATCGTCGCGGCCGGTGACGATCATCTGGTCGATGCCGAAGGCAGCAAGCGCTTCCACGCTTCCGCACCGGCCAGCCTGTGCGAGCTGCGCATGTATCCCGGCCTGTACCACGAGATCTTCAATGAAAACGGCGCCGAAGCGCCGTTTGAGGATGTGCGGCAGTGGCTGCTGCCGCGTCTGCCAGCTGCCTAGCTGGTCGCCGCCGAGCGGGTCAGCTTGTCCACAATGCGCTCGCGGCGCGCCATCACGAAATCCACGAACACCGGCTGCTTGACCGCCATGCGGATCGGCCACGGCAGCGCCGCATAGCAGTATTCGGCCACCGTGCGCATGACCGATTCGTTGGCCAGCACAGTCCGGGTGGCATCGCCGGACTTGCCCGCGATCTGGAAAATCTCCGAGCGATGTTTGTCCAGAACGCTGTCCAGGGCGCCGCTCATCATGTCGTTCAGCTTGGCGGTGTTCACGTCGCTCATCGTGGCCTCCTCATGAAAAAGAACTGCCATGTTGCCGAACAGAAGCCGATTGGATTCTGCGTGGCCGCAAGGCGGGATTTTCGCCACAAGAACGGCGCCGTGTCGCCCGTCCGGAAAGCAAAAAAGCCCGCCAGCGATTCGCTGACGGGCTTTTCCTTTATAACTAGCCTGACGATAACCTACTTTCACACTGGTTGCAGCACTATCATC
>NZ_SPVF01000195.1 GCF_004614185.1 Zemynaea arenosa
GGCCAGCGGTTCGGCCACCTCAGGCAGCCGGTTGCGCCCGCTCTGCTCGCAGGCGGCCGCGACGATCCCGCGCCAGTGCGCCACCCGTTTTTCGCTGCGCTCGGCGGACAGCTTCACCACGCTGCGCGCCAGCGCCAGCGGCTGCAGCGCCGCCACGCCCAGCTCCACCGCCTTCTCCACGATCCAGTCCATCTTCGTTCCCTCGGGCAGCCCCTGCGCCAGGGTCACGCGTCCGGGCAGCTCGGCCTCGCGCGGCGCTTGGCCACGTCCGCCAGCTCGGCCCGCCATTCGCCGCCCGTGCCATCGAACAGGGTCAGGGCGTCGCCCGGCTGCATGCGCACCACGAACAGGTGGTGCGCGACCGCCTCCGGCAGGTCGACCTCACCGCCGGCGGCGAGCGGCAGAGGGCAGTAAAAACGGGCCATGGATATGTCTCATATGCAAAGTTTGATGGCGCGTATTTTAATTCTTGCCACCCCCACTCTGGTAAAATCTCAGGCTCAGTTGTCCAGCACGACCCCAGCATTCCAATCAGACCTCCAGGCATTTCATGAAAACCCTACCGACCACTCAGATGGCCAACGCGATCCGCGCGCTGGCGATGGACGCCGTCCAGAAGGCCAACTCCGGCCACCCCGGCATGCCCATGGGCATGGCCGAGATCGCCGTAGCGCTGTGGGCCGGCCACTACCGCCACAACCCGGCCAATCCGAAGTGGATCAACCGCGACCGTTTCCTGCTGTCGAATGGCCATGGCTCGATGCTGCACTATGCGCTGCTGCACCTGGCCGGCTATGACGTGAGCATGGACGACCTGCGCAACTTCCGCCAGCTGCACTCCAAGACCCCGGGCCACCCGGAAGTGGACATCACGCCGGGCGTGGAAACCACCACCGGTCCGCTGGGGCAGGGCATCGCCAACGGCGTGGGCATGGCGCTGGCCGAGTGGCTGCTGGCGTCCCAGTTCAACAAGCCGGGCCTGGACGTGGTCGACCATTACACCTGGGTGTTCCTGGGCGACGGCTGCCTGATGGAAGGCATCTCGCACGAGGCCTGCGCGCTGGCCGGCACGCTGCGCCTGAACAAGCTGATCGCGCTGTACGACGACAACGGCATCTCGATCGACGGCAAGGTGGAAGGCTGGTTCACCGACGACACCCCGCAGCGCTTCGAAGCCTACGGCTGGAATGTGATCCGCAACGTCGATGGCCATGACGTGGCTGCCGTCGACGCCGCCATCGCGCAGGCCAAGCAGTCGGACCGTCCGACCCTGATCTGCTGCAAGACCATCATCGGCAAAGGCTCGCCCAACCTGCAGGGCGGCGACAAGGTGCACGGCGCCGCGCTGGGCGACAAGGAAGTCGCAGCCGTGCGCGCGCATCTGGAATGGGCGCACGAGCCGTTCGTGATCCCGCAGGACGTGTACGCCGCCTGGGACGCGAAGGAGCAGGGCGCCGCGGTCGAGGGCGAATGGAACAAGCTGTTTGCCGCCTACCAGGCCCAGTTCCCGCAAGAGGCCGCCGAGCTGCAGCGGCGCATGGCCGGTGACCTGCCCGCCAACTTCGACGAAGTGCTGGCCAAGGCCATCGCCGCCACCGTCGAGAAGAAAGAAAACATCGCCACCCGCAAGGCCTCGCAAAACGCGATCCAGGCGCTGGCCCCGGCCCTGCCGGAATTCCTGGGCGGCTCGGCCGACCTGACCGGCTCGAACCTGACCAACTGGAAGGAAATCGTGCCGGTGCGCTCCGGCCAGCCGGGCAACCACATCAACTACGGGGTGCGCGAATTCGGCATGTCCGCGATCATGAATGGCGTCGCCCTGCATGGCGGTTTCATCCCGTTCGGCGCGACCTTCCTGACCTTCTCCGACTACAGCCGCAACGCCCTGCGCATGGCCGCGCTGATGAAGCAGCGCTCGATCTTCGTGTTCACCCACGACTCGATCGGCCTGGGCGAAGACGGCCCCACCCACCAGTCGGTGGAACACATTTCGTCCCTGCGGCTGATCCCGCAGCTGGACAACTGGCGCCCGTGCGACACCACCGAATCGGCGGTGGCGTGGGGCGCGGCGGTGCAGCGCCGCCATGGTCCTTCGACCCTGATCTTCTCGCGCCAGAACCTGCCGTACCAGGAGCGCAGCGCCGAGCAGGTCGCCAATATCGCCAAGGGCGGCTACGTGCTGCAGGACGTGGCCGATGCCAAGGTCACCCTCATCGCGACCGGGTCGGAAGTCGAGCTGGCCGTGGCCGCGGCCGCCGCGCTGGCGGGCGAAGGCATCGCCGCGCGCGTGGTGTCGATGCCGTCCACCGACGTGTTCGACCGCCAGGATGCCGCCTACAAGAAGGCCGTGCTGGGCGCGGCGCCGCGGGTGGCCATCGAGGCCGGCGTGACCGACTTCTGGTATAAGTACGTCGGCCTCGAGGGGGCGGTGGTCGGGATCGATTCGTTCGGCGAATCGGCCCCGGCGGGCGTACTGTTCAAACACTTCGGCTTCACGGTCGAGAACGTCGTAGCGAAAGCGAAGTCGGTGCTGTAAGCAGGCCGGCGCGGAACCCTTTCTTCAACATCAGGAGCAAAGCATGACGATCAAAGTAGCAATCAACGGTTACGGCCGCATCGGCCGCAACATCCTGCGCGCCCACTACGAAGGCGGCAAGCAGCACGACATCCAGATCGTGGCCATCAACGACCTGGGCAACGCCGAGCACAATGCTCACCTGACCCGCTACGACACCACCCATGGCAAGTTCCCGGGCACCGTCGTGGTCGAGGGCGAGCACATGATCGTCAACGGCGACAAGATCCGCGTGCTGGCGCAGCGCAACCCGGCCGAGCTGCCGTGGGGCGAGCTGGGCGTGGACGTGGTGCTGGAGTGCACCGGGTTCTTCACCTCGAAGGAGAAGGCCTCGGCGCACCTGAAGGGCGGCGCCAAGAAGGTGATCATCTCCGCACCGGGCGGCAAGGACGTGGATGCGACCGTCGTCTACGGCGTCAACCACGACGTGCTGAAGGCGACCGACACCGTGATCTCGAATGCATCCTGCACCACCAACTGCCTGGCCCCGCTGGTCAAGCCGCTGAACGATGCGATCGGCCTGGAGAACGGCCTGATGACCACGGTGCACGCCTACACCAACGACCAGGTGCTGACCGACGTGATGCACGAAGACCTGCGGCGCGCCCGTTCCGCGACCCAGTCGATGATCCCGACCAAGACCGGCGCCGCCGCCGCGGTCGGCCTGGTGCTGCCGGAGCTGAATGGCAAGCTGGATGGCTACGCGATCCGCGTGCCGACCATCAATGTGTCGATCGTCGACCTGTCCTTCGTCGCCAAGCGCGACACCAGCGTGGAAGAAGTCAACAGCCTGCTGAAGTCGGCCTCCGAAGGCGCGCTGAAGGGCATCCTGACCTACAACACCGAGCCGCTGGTGTCGGTTGACTTCAACCACAACCCGGCCTCGTCGAACTTCGACGCGACCCTGACCAAGGTGTCGGGCCGCCTGGTGAAGGTCTCGTCCTGGTACGACAACGAGTGGGGCTTCTCGAACCGCATGCTGGACACCACCGTGGCGCTGATGAACGCCAAGTAATCCGCTGCGCAGCACAAGCCAGGGGCTGGATTCCGCGAGGAATCCGGCCTTTTTACATTGGGAATATAGTCCCGGCAAGCGGCGTTAGCGGGGGGCTTCATATGGAATTCAAGTCAGCAGCTAGAGTTTGCGGCCCAGCCAGACTTCTCCAGAGCGCGTGTGAAAGGTCATCAACCGATCCCCTTAGGTATTTGGTATCAAGAGGACATGCAGGTTGATTAGCTGCGATCACACAGTACGGCTCGCAAAAATGTGGCGAAAAAACTGTTTCGATTGACGCTTGCGGAAGGAGCCTAGAACCTTACGGCTCGGATACTCCCGTTTCAAATTTCACCTCTTTGCTTTTGACCACTGCGCTGTGTATTTGAGGTGAGCCCCTTTTTTCCAGCGTGGCGTGGTTCCTAGAGGGTATTAGTGATTGCCGTTGCTCAACGTCTGATGGAGGAAAGGCTGGCTTAATGCCAGCAGGCGGTGACATCGATCGCCTCATCAGTTCTTCCACCAAACCTATGGAGAGAATCATGAAAGTTGAGACGCCCAATGCGTGTGCTGCTGGTATCCGCGAATTGACTGTTGAAGAGGTTGTTTGGGTAAGCGGCGGACAGCCGAAAATTACGGGCACTGCAGCACTCGGCGGCGCCGCCGCTATAGGCGCTGCTGCATTTGGTTCTGGTTGGGGCGCTCTTGCCGTTGGCGCCGCGTTTGCAGCTGCTCCTGTCGCAGTCTTCGCGATGGCTGGTTTGGCCCTGTACGGTGGCTATCAGCTGATGAAGTAAGACTGTTGTTTCTCAAGACGCATCGCGGCATGGCCCGCGATGCGTTTTTCGGTGAAGGAGAGCTCCGCATGCTCCAGTGGCGTTTCAACAAGAATTATTCTGTCACGAGGTGCAGATCCGCCCTTGTCGCGTTCAGCTTCCTTTACGCCATTGCATACTGTTCGATTTACCGTGACTCGTTAGGACTTAACATTGTTCCTTGGGCATCTACGTATGCTCTCGTCGTCATATTTGTGATGTCACGTGCCGTCCGGATTGGACTACGTGAACCTGTGATCCGGATGAGCAGCGAAGCAATTCATCTGCCTCGTGCGCTGTTGCCACCGAAGATCATACCCACAAGGGACATCAAATCGCTAGAAGCCATACAGTTCCGGGGCGCAACCGTTGGCATTTTGATTGGCCGGCTTGGTGCGACGCCGCGGATTGTTGAACGCGAGCATTTTCTTGCGCCGCAAGATTTCGACGAATTCTTAGTTGAGCTAACCATCGGCTTGCCTCATGTTCCGCTAGCGCCAAAAGTCGCAAATGATGGCCGAAGGTCAGCCTTGAGCGGCGATCGTAAATTCCCAATAATTGGGATTCTCTCCATTATCCTTTGCGTCACCTATGCCCTAACACTCGATCCGTTATCATTTGAAATAGATAATCGAGCACTGGAGCTTGGCGCATTGACGAAATTTTCGGTAACGACGAGTCAATGGTATAGGATTCCAGCCGCCTTTTTCTTGCATAGTTCCCCAGCGCATCTTTTCGTCAATCTTTTTTCGTTTGCAATAGTCGGGCGCGGTGTTAATTCGATTATCGGCACTCCGCGTTTCGTTTTTGTGCTTGTTCTCTCCGCAGCTTTTGGATCCATTTCTAGCGTTGTTTTCTCGTCCTACGATTATGTGGTTGGCGCATCGGGCGGTTTAATGGGAGCACTTGCAATTTTTGTGTCATTTTCACTTGCTTGTCACCAGCGCCTCCCCGGAAGCGTTTCACTGCCTCCGCAGCTAGTAATGCTTGTGGTTGGACTCCAACTCCTGTCCGATGCGGTCACATCGAATGTGGACATAGTTAGCCACATAGGGGGGGGCGCGGTCGGTGCGGGGTATGCCGTGTGGCTCATAAAGAGCCATTCCTTGCCCATCCCAGCAGCTTCTACCGGTAGTCGGCTGCTAGCTGTAACTCTCGCGTGCGCATACATCGCCGGATTGTGCACATTCTTGCGACACTATCTATCATTTGTCTAAAGGTTGCCGAACATTCCGCTTTGGCACCGGCTGTCGCGCGGCTCTTCGTGCCGGCCCAGCCCGCGTTCAGGGTTGCCTTCATTAACCGAAGAGTAGCTAATCAGGGGAATTGCGTGGGGGTTGCACAGGCCTTTGCATAGTTCCAAAGTGTTGCAAGACGAGGTCGTGGCGAAAATCATTGAAGTGATTCTCAGGAGGACGGTTTGCAGAAATTCGGTCAGAACCGCCTCATAGCTCCCTTACGATGACGAATCTCCCCTCACTCCCAGCGGAACGGAATTCATGACGGTGTCCCGCACCTTGAAAACATCAATCTCTGCGCCATTGCGCCCGGACCTCTATCGGAGCCAAGCGATAGGACACGCGGTTGGCGCCCAGTACGGCACCGTCGTGTTGGCGCAAAACGTCACGCACACTGTGCTGGCCGCTTTATTCGCCGCCAGCGGTCTGGCGTTGATCGCCTTTTTCTTCTTTTTCGGGGCCACTCGAAAGGTCCAGTGCTCAGGCCATCTGATCCCGACTGTCGGGGTGCTCAAAGTAGTACCCGTGCAGGGTGGAGTGGTCGTTGAAAGCCGGGTGAGAGAAGGGCAGGAGGTCAAGCGAGGAGAGGTGCTGTTTGCGCTCTCCAGCGAACGCAGCACATCATCGGACGATTCAACCCAGCAGACTGTTTCGCGTCTTTTGCGGGAACGCCGCATCAGCTACGATACCGAGCTCAAGCAGTCCCATGTCCAGGCAGCCCAGCGGATCGCCGCTGCTGAGCGCCGTGTGCGTAGCCTGGATGCTGAGCAGCTCCACCTTGACAAGGAAATTGATCTGCAGACCCGTCGCGTGAATCTAGCCGAGGAGTCCCAGCAGCGCTACGCCCAACTGCGCGAAACTCACTTCATCTCGAAGGCCCAATACCAAGAACGCGAGGTTGACCTGCTGGACCAGCGGCAGCGTCTGACCGAGCTGCAGCGCTTGCGCTCTGCCGGGCAGCGCGACCTCGCGAGTGCAGTCGCCGAGCGCAACGACATGGTCTTCCAATTCAAGCGCGATGCCGCAGCCATTGAGCGAAACGTCTCGCAGGTTGCCCAGGACTTAGCCGAGAACGAAGCCCGTCGCGAAATCTTGGTGCGCGCACCGCGCGACGGCATGGTCACCGCCATCACCGCCGAAGCTGGCCAAACCGTGGGCGCGGGCACACTCTTGGCATCGGTGCTGCCCGCCGGAGCTGCGCTCGAGGGCGAAATCTACGCGCCCTCACGCGCTGCGGGCTTCGTTCGACCGGGCATGCGAGTGCTGCTGCGCTACGAAGCCTACCCGTATCAAAAGTTTGGCCAGCACTTAGCCACCGTGCGCGAGGTTGCCAGCACTGCGCTGCGACCGGACGAGCTCAATTTGCCTAGTGGCGCTACTGGTGGCGAGCCACTGTATCGTATCCGCGTTCAGCTGGACAGTCAGTCCGTGCGCGCGTACGGAAAAGCCTTGCCACTCAAGTCCGGCATGCTGGTCGATGCCAGCATCATGCTGGAGCGTCGCCGCCTCTACGAATGGATACTGGAGCCGCTGTTGAGCGTCTCTGGCCGTCTTTGACCGACCTCACGAGTCCAACATGAACCGTTCCGAACTGTCCCTGGCGTTCTGGAGCCGGCGTAGATTGCCGGTGCTGCTGCAAACCGAGGCGGCCGAGTGCGGTCTGGCGTGCCTGGCGATGGTCGCTTCCTATTGGGGGCACAAGCTGGATTTGGCCTCGATGCGGCGCCGCTTTTCGCTCTCGTTGAAGGGGGTCACGCTCAAGGGTGTGATGGCGATGGCCCAAGGATTGGCTCTGCAAGCTCGCCCGCTCAAGTTAGACATAGAGCATTTGCCCCAGCTGAAGCTGCCCGCGCTGCTGCATTGGGATATGAATCATTTTGTTGTGCTGCAACAGGTAACGTTCCGTGACGCCGTCATCCACGACCCAGCGGTCGGCCGCCGCAAGCTGCCCTTGGCTGAATTCGGCAAACATTTCACGGGCGTGGCGCTGGAGCTGACGCCTACCGCCTCCTTCGCACCACGCCGCGAGACCCAGCAGTTCACTCTCCGGTCACTGATGGGGCGCATCGTCGGCTTGCGCGGCGCCTTGGTCCAACTGCTGATCCTGGGTCTAGCCCTGCAAGTATGCACGTTAGTCGCGCCGTTCTACCTGCAATGGTTGGTCGACGAGGCCATCGTGGCCGCCGACCGGGATCTTGTGACAGTCCTGGGCTGCGGTTTCCTGCTGCTAGTGCTGCTACAAACAGCCATCACGGGTGTGCGCTCGTGGGTGACGACGGTGCTGTCGACTAACCTCAACATGCAATGGCTGGGCAACACCTTCAGCCACCTCATGAAGCTGCCGTTGCCGTACTTTGAGAAGCGCCACAGCGGCGACATCGTCTCGCGCTTCGGATCGATCCAGACCATTCAGCGCAGCCTTACCACTCAGTTCGTAGAAGGGGCGATCGACGGTCTTTTGGCATTGGGAACGCTTTGCATGATGGCGCTCTACAGCGTACCGCTCGCGCTCGTTGCCTGCGCCGCAGTGGTGCTCTACGCGCTGCTGCGTTTGGCCATGTATCATCCGCTGCGCGAGGCATCGGCCGAGCAGATTATCCATGCGGCCAAGCAGCAGACCCATTTTCTGGAGTCTGTCCGCGGCATGCAAAGCATTCGGCTGTTCGGACGCGGTGAAGAGCGAAAAGCTGGTTGGATGAATGCGCTGGCGGATCAGTTTAACGCCGACCTACGCATCGCCAAACTGGGTGTCACCTACCACACCCTGAACACATTCCTGTTCAATGCTGAGCGTGTCATCGTGATCTGGCTGGCGGCGCGAGCCGTGCTCGACAACGCCTTTTCAGTCGGCATGCTGTTCGCCTTTATCGGCTACAAGGACCAGTTCAGCCAGCGCATGGGAAGCTTGGTCGACAAGCTGATCGAGCTGCGCATGCTGCGCCTGCATGGCGAGCGCGTGGCGGACATCGTACTCGCCGAGGCGGAACATGATGAATGCGTGCACGAGCTGAATATGGATGCCATCAGTCCCTCGATTGAGCTTCGCAATGTGTCCTTTCGCTATGCTGATCACGAGCCACTCGTGATCGATGGCCTGAACTTGTCGATACCGGCAGGACAATGCATCGCGGTGACTGGAACGTCCGGATGCGGCAAAACCACGCTCATGAAATTAATTCTCGGCCTGATGGAACCGACCGAGGGTGAGATCCTGGTTGGCGGTCATCCACTCAAGCAACTGGGGTTGGACAACTACCGCAACCTGCTAGGTACGGTAATGCAGGATGACACTCTTTTCGCTGGCTCGATCGCCGACAACATTGGCTTTTTTGACCCTCAGCTGCAAATGGAGCATGTGATGGCCTGCGCCCAGTTAGCGGCGATCCACCACGAGATCGCCGCCATGCCTATGGGCTACCAAACGCTGGTGGGCGACATCGGCACCGGCCTGTCGGGCGGGCAGAAGCAACGCATCTTGTTGGCCCGTGCACTGTATCGCAACCCTCGGCTGCTTGTGCTCGATGAAGCCACGAGCCACCTCGACATTTGGAACGAGCAAGCCGTCAACCAAGCCATTCGGCAGATCAGCTTGACCCGTGTGATCGTGGCTCACCGCCCTGAGACCATCCGGATGGCTGAGCGTGTTGTGGTGCTCCACCAGGGGAAGATCGCACAGGACCTGACCCAGCCAGCATGCCCTGTCGGTGGTTCCCCAGCCGATACGCCTGAAGGGGAGCCCGGGCAGGACGAGGCGCTGATTGCCTGAGCGCGAATTAGTCGATTGCCTGGTTTTCATTTCCCGGGGCTTCCTGAAGTCCGCGTGACCTATGCAGTGCAGTCTCGTTCTAGTCGTCCACTTCGGGCGCGACAACGTGGAGGAACCGATGAATAAAATGTCCAGTCCTGCTCGCCCACTGCTATCCAGAAATCAGCGCGCTGTCGGAGCGGTGGCGTGTGCCGTCATCGGTCTGTGCTTTGCCGTTGAATTCGGCATATCAATCGGAAAAGTCATTTACCTGATCATCCACTAACGCGCACGACGCCGGAACTGCCGCGGTTCCGCTCTTCTCAACCAGGGCACCTGCGGGTGCCCGTTTTCTTTCCCAGTGTGTTTGCCCACACGGCTGGGGGAAGTGTGGCGGCCAGGACGGGCGGTGACAAATTGCGGACAAACTTGCGACAAACGGTGGATTTCCGGACAGTACTCTTGCAGGCTCGATACATATTCGCCTACAGGAGACTCCGCATGAAGCTGCACACCCCCGACCCATTGGCCGCGCCCCGCCGCGGCTTGCCGACCCGCTGCGCCGTGCTGGCGCTGGGC
>NZ_SPVF01000163.1 GCF_004614185.1 Zemynaea arenosa
GCGGCCAGCTTGGCCTTGCGGCCGGTGGTGGTGGTCTGGACAGCGGCGGCGGCCTTGCCGGACGCGCGCGCGGGCGCTGCGTCTTCAGGCGCGGGCACCAGGGTCGGCACGCCGGTCACGCCTTGTGCGGGCTCGGCCGGACCATAATCTTTGGCCAGCAGAATGGTCGCTGGCTTGGAAGGCATTTTGGGCAATGGCATCAGGACCTCAGGCTAGGGAAAAGTGAATAAACGCCGCGGCCCTCGCAGTGGCGGCTGCCAGGCGAGGGGGACAGTTCAAAGCGGCGGAATGAGCTGAGGCGCTGCACTCAGGGCAGCAGGGTTGAAGCGGACTACTGTGGGCTTCGGTGCGACTCAAAATAGCTGATGCAATCTTGGGAGAAAGGGTTGATCAACAGAGTCCCCCGAGGAGGTCAGGCCAGGTTCTTGACAAATTCCAGGACTTCCTCGGCGTGATTCGGAACTTTGACGCCCCTCCATTCTTTCACCAAGCGGCCTTCAGCGTCAACGAGAAACGTACTGCGCTCGACCCCCCTGACTTTCTTGCCGTACATGTTCTTCATTTTCATGACATCGAACTGCGTGCACACGGCCTCGTCCGGGTCGGAAATGAGTTCGAACGGCAGGCCCAGCTTGCTCTTGAAATTCTCGTGCGACTTCAGCGAATCGCGCGAGATGCCGTACACCTCGGCACCGGCGGCGACAAACTGGTCATGCAGGTCGCGGAAGGCGATGCTTTCCGTGGTGCAGCCGGGCGTGTTGTCCTTGGGATAGAAGTAGAGGACCGTGTACTTCGCCGGCCGGCCCGCCAGCTGGAAGGTCTTCTCGCTGGTCATCGGCGCCGCGAAGTCGGCGAAAGCGTGGGCGGTGAGTGCGTCGGCCATGGTGTTCTCCTTATTGTTGGGTATCCAGCACGATCAGCTGGCCCGAACGGCCCGGCACCTCGCCCCACTGCACCGGGTACTCGGGCAGCGGCTGATCCTTCACTTTCTCATAGTAGTCCGCCATCGAGGCCAGGCGGTAGCCCTGCGCCTTCCAGCCGGCCAGCAGCGCCTCGAACACGGGCGCCAGCTTCTGGCCTTCCAGCTCCGCGTGCAAAGTATAGACGTGATCGCGCCGGTCCCTGGCGGTCAGTTCGAGCAGGAACTCGGCCACGTTCTTGGTATCGATGGTGCGGCCGTTGATCTCGCGGCCCAGGATCTCGTCCAGCGTCGGCAGGGTGGTCGGCAGCTGGATGTGGCGCATGCCCTGGATGCGATAGGGCCCCGCCTTGGACTGCTTGAGCGAGCCGTCCTCGTTCAGCAGCGCGCGGCCGTCGGAGGCGTACATGTAGCCGGCCGCGTCGTGCTCGATGAAGGCGTATTCGTTCATCTGCCAGCCCGCCGCGCCATGCGTGTGCGGCGGCATGCCGAAGATGCGGCGGTAATGGTCTTCCGCCCGGCGCATGGTGTTCATGGTCCAGTGCAGGTTCTTCTTGCGCACATTGTCCTGCCAGACCACGTGGTCCCAGGTATGAATACCGACATCGAAGCCGGCATCACCGACGGCGCGAATCTGGTCCGCACACTTGTTGGCGATCTTGGGGCCGGGCAGCAGCACGCCGTACATCAGCGTCTTGAAGCCGTAGTGCTCCACCACGGAGGTGCGCGAGACTTTCTTGAAGAAGCCCGGCCGGAAGGCGCGGCGCAGGGCCCATCCCGTGTGGTCCGGGCCCAGCGAGAACAGGAAGGTGGCGTGCGCCTGGTGGGCGCTGAGCATGCGAACCAGGTTCGGCACGCCCACCCGGGTGCCGCGGTAGGTGTCGACGTCGATCTTGAGCGTCAGCAGCGGCGCATCGTTGGTACTGTCTGATTCCGTCAAAGGTGATCCGTGTTAGTCCATCAAGGCTTTGGCCGACGACACCTGGCCGCGGTAGGCGTCGAAGATGCCACGCAGTGCGTCGGCCATCGTGGTGGTCGGCTTCCAGCCCAGTTCTTCGCAGGTGTTGGTGATCTTCGGCACGCGGTTCTGCACGTCCTGGTAGCCCTGGCCGTAGTAGGCGCCCGAGGTGGTCTCGGTGATCTTGACCTGCTTGGCGCCTTCGGCGTATTCCGGGTACTCGGCGGCCAGCTTGAGCATCATGTCGGCCAGCTCGCGGATCGAGTAGTTGTTGGACGGGTTGCCGATGTTGTAGATCTTGCCGCTGGCCGCGCCGTCCTTGTTGTCGATGATGCGCATGAGGGCGTCGATACCGTCATCGATGTAGGTGAAGGCACGCTTCTGGTAGCCGCCGTCGACCAGCGAGATGTTCTCGCCGCGGACGATGTGGCCGAAGAACTGGGTCACCACGCGCGAAGAGCCTTCCTTTGGCGTGTGGATCGAATCCAGGCCGGCGCCGATCCAGTTGAAGGGACGGAACAGGGTGAAGTTCAGGCCTTCCATGCCGTAGCCCCAGATCACGCGGTCCATCAGCTGCTTGGCGCAGGAGTAGATCCAGCGCGGCTTGTTGATCGGGCCGCAGATCAGCTCCGAGTTTTCCGGATCGAATTCTTCGTCGTGGCACATGCCATAGACTTCGGAGGTCGACGGGAACACCAGGTGCTTGCCGTACTTGGCGGCCGAGCGCACGATCGGCAGGTTGGCTTCGAAGTCCAGTTCGAACACGCGCAGCGGCTGTTTCACGTAGGTCGACGGGGTAGCGATGGCCACCAGCGGCAGGATCACGTCGCACTTTTTGACGTGGTACTCGACCCACTCCTTGTTGATGGTGATGTCGCCTTCGAAGAAGTGCATGCGCGACTTGTAGGCCTCATTGCCCAGCACCTCGCTGATACGGTCGGACTGCATGTCCATGCCGTAGACGTGCCAGTCGGTCGTTTCGAGGATGCGCTTGGACAGGTGGTGGCCGATGAAACCATTGACACCCAGGATGAGGACTTTTTTCATGTTTCTCTCTTTTGAAGATTCGTTCAGGCGTTCAGTTGGGCGTTCAGTTGTTCACGCAACTGCGCCGGTGTGACCGCGACACCATCGGCCAGCAGGCTGTGGATCGCCAGCGCGCGGCCATCGCCGCAAACGCCAAAGATGTCATTATCTACCACGGCCAGTCCCGGTGGCAAACCGGCGGGCGCTTGCGCGGCCAGTCTTGCCCTTTCGATAACGTAGGTGCGGCCGTTCTGTTCCGTGAAGGCGCCCGGGTAGGGCGGGGCCACGGCGCGGTGCAGGTTGTAGACCTCCTGGGCCGGTTTGGACCAGTCGATGCGGCCATCTTCCGGCTTGCGGCCGCCGAAGTAGCCGCCCTGCGTCAGGTCGTTGACGGTGCGCGGCGCGGTCCCGCCCAGCAGGGCGGGCAGCACCTTCCACAGCGTGATCTCGGCCGCCACGGTGACCTTGCCGAAGACTTCGTGCGAAGTGTCGTCCGGCAGGATCGGCACGGCGGTCTGCGCGACGATGGCACCGGCATCCGGCTTCACCGTCATCTCATGCAGGGTGGCGCCGGTTTCGGTGGCGCCGTGCAGCACCGCCCAATTGACCGGCGCGCGGCCGCGGTACTGCGGCAGCAGCGAGCCATGCATGTTGAAGGCTGGCGCCACGTCGAGCAGGGACGCGGGCAGCATGTGCCGGTAGTAGAAGCTGAAGATGAAGTCCGGCTGCGCGGCCTTGACCGCAGCCAGCAGGTCCTCGCCTTTCGCGTGCTCCGGCGTGATGTAGCGAATGCCCTCGGCCTTGCAAACCGAGATGACGGACTCGAACCAGATGTTCTCGGTGGCGCTGTCTTCGTGGGTAACGACCAGCGCGACATCCACGCCGCCCGCCAGCAGCACCTTGAGGCAGCGGACGCCGACGTTGTGATAGGCGAAGACGACGGCGCGTTTGCGCGGTTGCGGCGACTGCTGCGTCATCAACGGCCCACCGTGCGCTTCTCGAGGCTGACACCTGCAGCATCCGCGTCCTCCGGCAGGATGATCTCCTTGCCCGGCTGCTGCTGCAGGATGGTCTGCACCACATAGCGCGGCCGTGCGCGCACCTGCTGGAAGATACGGCCCACGTACTCGCCGAGCAGACCAATCCCGAACAGGATCACGCCCATAAAGAAGAAGGTGATCGCAAACAGCGTGAACACGCCTTCCGCTTCCGCGCCCAGGAACAGGCGGCGCGCGACCAGCACGACCACCAGGATCGCGGACAGGAAGGACATGCCGATGCCCAGCATGGAGAACATCTGCAGCGGCACCAGCGAGAAGCCGGTGACGAGGTCGAAGTTCAGGCGGATCAGCGAGTACAGCGAGTACTTGGATTCCCCGGCCGCGCGTTCCTCGTGCTCGACGATGATCTCGGTCGGCTTGCGCGCGAACTTGTAGGCCAGCGCGGGCACGAAGGTATTCACTTCGCCGCACTGGTTCACCAGGTCGATCACGTTGCGGTGGTAGGCGCGCAGCATGTTGCCCTGGTCCGTGATGCGGATGTTGGTGATGTTCTCGCGCAGGCGGTTCATGGCCTTGGACGCGATGGTGCGCCAGGCCGAATCCTGGCGCTTGCGGCGGATCGAGCCGACGTAGTCGAAACCCTCGCGCATCTTGGCCACCAGCTTGCCGATTTCCTCGGGCGGGTTTTGCAGGTCCGCGTCCAGGGTCACGATGATCTCGCCGCGCGTGACTTCGAAGCCCGCCAGGATCGCCATGTGCTGGCCGTAGTTGCCGTTGAAGAGGACCACGCGGGTCACGTCCGGGCGGGCGCGGAACTGCTCGGCGAGGATCGAGACCGAGTTATCGCGGCTGCCGTCGTTGACGAAGATGATCTCGTACGGCATATGCAGCGCGTCCAGCGCCGGATACAGGCGCGCGAACAGGGCGGGCAGGCCGGCCTGCTCGTTGTAGACCGGGATGACGACCGAGACTTCGGGTTTCATCGCGAGGACCGTCATTTGGCGAGAACCTGCTTGACCGCGGCCACCACGCGCTCGACGTCGGCCAGCGTCATTTCATAGAACATCGGCAGGGTCACGGTGAGGCGGCCGATCTTTTCGGAGACCGGGAACATGCCCTCCTTGAAGCCGCGTGCGCGGTACATGGTGAACAGGTGGATTGGCGCGTAGTGGTAGCCGGTGCCGATGTTGAATTCCTTCTGCAGGCGCGTCATGAAGTTGGCGCGCGTGCCTTCGCCTTGGTCGGGGAGGATGATCTGGAACAGGTGCCAGTTGCTGCTGCCGAACGCCTGCTGCGGGAGCTGCGCGCCGGTCTGCGCCTCGAACTCGTCGCCGAAACATTCGAAGTATTTGCGCGCCAGCTGCTCTCGGTGCGCGTTGACCTTGTCGATCGTTTTCATCTGCCCGAGGCCGATAGCCGCGGTGATGTCGGTCATGTTGTACTTGCCGCCCAAAACGTCGACATCGATGCCATCCACGCCGCTGCGGGTCACGCCCTGCAGGCGGTATTTCTCGGCGAGGCGGGCCTCGTCCGCATTGTTCAGGACCAGGCAGCCGCCTTCGCCCGTGGTCAGGTTCTTGTTGGCCTGGAAGCTGAAGGAGACGAAGTCGCCGAAGGCGCCGATGCGCTGGCCGTTCCACTTCGAACCCATGGCCTGGGCTGCATCCTCTACCACGCGCAAGTTGTGCTTTTTCGCGATGGCGTACAGGCGGTCCATGTCGACCGGGAGGCCGGACAGATAGACCGGGATGATCGCCTTCGTGCGCGGAGTGATCGCCGCTTCCACCTTGTCGAGGTCGATGTTGCGGGTGACCGGATCGATGTCCGCGAACACCGGGGTGGCGCCGACTTCGATGATCACGTTGGCGGTGGCGACCCAGGAGATCGGCGTGGTGATGACTTCATCGCCCGGGCCGATGCCCGCGATGCGCAGGGCGATCTCCATGGTGCAGGTGCCGGAATTGAAGGTGCGCACCGGGCGTCCGCCAAAGTAGTCCGAGAGCTGTGCCTCGAACGCCTGCACCTTGGGGCCGCTCGTGATCCAGCCCGAACGCAGCACCTCGCCGACAGCGGCAATGGTGTCTTCATCAATGGTCGGCCGCGAAAACGGCAGGAAGGGCAAGGCGCTCATGGGGCTATCCGTGGAAATAAACCGGCGTATTCTAACAAATTGCCACTTAGCTGACCGTTAAGCTGCGGCATGGCCGGATGGCCAATCTTGCCAACGTGCAATGTTAGAATGGCTGCCAGTTCCACTTGGGAGTCCAGATGGGAAATTGGAGCACTCAGCGGCGCGCCGCCTTTATTCTGCTCGCGGGACTGACGCCGCTTGCTTGGGCGAACAACGATTCGTCCGGTCTGCACGAGATGGCGATGTGGCTGTCCGCCGTCAACGGCGGCATCCTGGCGGCCAGCGCCATTGCGCACGTTCCCGGCCTGCTCGGACGCCGCCGGCTGCAGACCGGCGTCCTGCTGCTGGCCAGTGTGCCCACTTTCCCGTTTGCGCTACTGTTCGCATTCGCGCTGTGGCACACCATCGTAGATTTCGGGTTCGACGATTGGAACCGGACGCTGTCCGCGTTTGCGGCAGTTGTGGGCCTGTGGTGCTACCACGTGCTCCTCTTTTATCTTGCATGGCAGCGGAACAGGCGGCAGCGCTTCAGGGCCGAAGAGCCCCTTCCTTCGGCCGGGCCGAGTGCGCAACCCGTCGGTACAGCGTATGCCGTGCGTTCGGCCGTCGACGAAGCGTTCCCGGTACCGGAAGGTGGCTGGGCTCCGCCATCAGCTACGGGCGAGCAGGGCCACGCCGACGATGATGACGAGGATGGCAAGAATGCGCAGCGGCGGCACGGACTCGCCCAGGAACATCCAGGCACCGACGGCGCTGACCACGTAGCCGAGTGAGAGCATCGGGTAAGCGATGGTCACGTCAGTGCGGGACAGGCCGATGATCCAGACCACCAGCGAGATCGCGTAACAGGCCAGTCCGCCCAGGATGGGCAGCTGGGTGGCCAGTTTAAGACCGGTCTGGAACCAGTTGTCCGCGGTCAGGTGGATGGCGCCGATGGCATTGGTCCCGGCCTTGAGCAGCAGCTGGGCGCAGGCGTTCAGCAGCACGCCGCTGATGATAAAACCGAAGGTGGCGAGGTTCATAGGTATTCTTTTATTTGTTGACCGCGATGGTACGGCGGCCGTCCGCGCCGATGATCCGCAGCGGCACGCCCTGCTTCTGCAGGGTGGGCACCAGTTCGTTGTTGATGACGGCGACGTCCTTGATGCCCGCCTGCGCATCGCGCGTCCACTCGGCCACCCACGCGTCCACCGTCGGAATCGAGAGCTGCGGCTGCTGCTGCAGGCCGAAGGTGAATTCGTCCCAGTAATCGACCAGCGTGACCGTGCGGTCGAGGTAGTAGGTCAGCGACTGCTCGTACACCTTGACCGAGAACACGCGCGACTGCGGCCCCAGTTCCGCCTTGATCGCCGGGACGTATTCCAGCGCCGCGCGCTGCGCCCCATACGGCGCAAACCCCGCCAGCGCCAGTTCGGTGGCGCCGAAACCCGCGATGGCCAGGGCCAGCACGGACAGGTCGCGCTTCAGCTGCCGCGCCCACAGCATCGAGGCCAGGCCGCCGACGAGGGCCAGCAGGCCGGCGGCGCTGATCCACGGCGCGAATGCCTCCAGCAGGGGCAGTTCGCCCGGGTTGTGCTTCATCTTGGGGATGAACGGCACGAGGGCCAGCAGGCCGATACCCACCAGCGCCAGGATGCCCGCGGCCAGCATGCGGCTGCGGCGCGTGCCGTCTTCCAGGTAGCTGGCGGTGAGCAGGGCCAGCGCCGGGAACACCGGCAGGATGTAGCCAGGCAGCTTGGAATTGGATTTGGTGAAGAACAGGACGATGAAGGCGAACCACACCAGCAGCATCAGGCGCGGACGGAACACCGAGTCCTCGCGCTGCCAGCCGCGCCGGATCGCCTGGGGCAGTACGCCGAGCCAGGGCAGCATGCCGATCGCGGTCAGCACGAAGAAGGTGTACCACGGCGCCTCGCGGTGATGCTCCTTGAGCAGGAAGCGGTCGAAGTGCTCGTGCACGAAGAAGAAGTGCGGCTGCTCCGGGTTGCGCAGGCCGACCAGCACGAACCACGGCGTGGCGATGGCGAAGAACAGCAGCAGGCCTTTGCCCAGGTGGAGACGGGTCCAGATCTTCCAATCGCGCGCCACCAGCGTGTAGATCACCAGCACGCCCCCCGGCAGCACCAGGCCGATCAAGCCCTTGGCCAGCATCGACAGGGCCATGCCGGCCCAGCACACCAGCATCCAGTTGCGTCGCTCCGCGGGCGTGGCGTCGTCGCGCTGGGCCACCAGCAGGGCCATGAGGGCGATGGTCATCATCCCCGAGAGGCTCATGTCCAGCGAGTCGATCTGGCCGCAGGCGGCCCAGTAGAAACAGGAACCCAGCACCAGCGCGCCGTACAGGCCCACGCGGCTGTTGAAGACCTTGAGGCCCGCGTACCACGTCAGGACCACGCCAAGGATGCCGCAGGCGCCCGTCCAGAGGCGCGCCTGCCATTCACCCAGGCCAAAGGCCGCGAAGGTGGCGGCGTTCATCCAGGTTTGCAGCGGCGGCTTTTCGAAGTACTTGATGCCGTTCAGGCGCGTGGTGACCCAGTCGCCGGTGCGCCACATCTCGCGCGCCATCTCGGCATAGCGGCCTTCGTCCGGCGGCACCAGGGCGCGCAGGTCCAGCACGAACAGGGAGACGAGGGCGAACAGGATGAACAGCGCCCACAGGAAGCGGCGGTTGGCGTGCAGGTCGTTCATCAGGCGGCGCCCGCCGGGGAGATGATCAGCGCCAGGGTGACCTTGCGGCCTTCCTGCATCAGGATGTTGTAGGTGCGGCAGGCGGCCTGGCTGTCCATGCTCTCTACGCCGACGCGGCGCGCAGCCAGGGCGGCGGTCAGCTTCGGATGCACGAAGCGCTGGCGCTCGCCGGTGCCGAGGATGACGACGTCCGGCTGGTCCTGCTCGATGAGCGCGAAGTGTTCGGCGGTGAGGTCTTCGAAGCGCGTCACGGGCCAGGGCCGCGGCGGGACTTCCGGCATCACGATCAGGCTGTGTTCATGGCGCTGGGCGTTGATCTCGACGCCCTTGTCGTCGTAGGCGGTGACGGTCTGGTAGTGCTGATTGGGAGAGCTGGAGTGGAGCTTCATGTTCGCTTCGTGGCTGTACCTGGCGGTGAAGGCCGCTAGGATGCCACAAACGGCCCGTGCGCGCGACTGCGCAGCGGGCTTCCGGCGCTTTCGCCTGGGGTCAGCGGCCGGGCTTCTTCGCCTTCTCCCAGACCGGGGCCCACATGGGGTGGCCTTGCTCGCCCGGGGCGAGGTCGAAGCTGGGGTCGAGCTTCAGGGCTTTCTGGAATTGCTGGCGGCAGGGGACGGGTTTGCCGGTCAGGCAGTAGCTGAAGGCGGTGTACTTGATGGCTTCCAGCTGGGTGGCTTTGTCGGCCTTGGAGATCTCCTGGGATCCGCTGAGCAGCTTGATGGCGCCCGGGTAGTCGCCGCTGTTGTAGAGGGCCAGGCCGGCGGCAAGTTCTTTGCGGGCCGGGGTCTCGGGGGCTTTCGGCGCCGTCTGCAGGCTGCCGCAGGCGGCCAGCAGCAGGGCCAGCGCGGCGGTGAGGATGGATGTGCGGCGGGGCGTCATGGGTTCAGATGCTAGTTCGGAGCCGCAAAATTGCGCGCCACGGTGACAGTCTTGCCTTCGTCGACGGTGACGGTGGCGGTGTACGGCGCGTAGGCCGGGTTGGTGATCTTGATCTCATGGCGGCCCGGGGCGAGGTTCAGAGTCTTGAGCGGCGGCGTTACGCCCTTGCTGGCGCCATCCACGGTCACGCTCCCCCACGGCAGCACCGCCAGGCTCACGCGTCCCGTTTTCGCGACCGGTTTGCTCGCGGACTTCGCGACGGCGTTCCCGCTTCCCTTGCTCACGCCATCGCCGCCTTTCGCAGCGGGTGCGCCGGACCCGCTGCCGTCCCGCTG
>NZ_SPVF01000246.1 GCF_004614185.1 Zemynaea arenosa
CCGCCGCGGGCAGCACCAGCGCCGGCATGAGCGCGGCCGGCACGACCGCTTCCGGCCAGGACAACAAGCAGGCGCTGATGGACCAGTGCAAGGATGCCGCGGGCAACAACAAGACCGCCTGCCTGATCGACAACGGCACCCACCCGAACGCCACCGCCGCGCGCCAGCAGGCTGGTGTCGCGCTGGACCGCACCAAGGATGCTGCCGCCAACGCCGGTGACCGCGTGAAGGATGCGACCGCCAACGCGGCGCAGAACACCCGCGAGGCCACCCGCGAGGTGGCCCAGGACACCCGCGCCGCCACCGCGACCGCCGCTCAGAAGACCGAGAACGCCACGGCCAGTGCCGCCGCCAACACCCGCGAGGCGACCCGTGAAGTGGCGCAGGACACCCGCCAGGCGACCGCCAACGCCGCCGCCACCACCAAGGAAGTGGCGCGCGACGTGGCCCAGAACACCAAGGAAGCGGCCGCCACCGCCGCCGCCAAGACGCGCGAAGTCGCCCACGACGTCGCGCAGAACACCAAGGCAGGCGCCGCCAAGGTCGCCGAGAAGACCCGCGAAGTGGCGCACGACGTCGCCCAGAACACCCGCGAGGCGACCGCCGATGCGCGCCAGAACACCAAGGAAGCCACCGCCGTGGCGGCCCAGAAGACCGACCGCGTGGCCGACAAGACCGGGGACGTGGTCGAGGATTCCGTCATCACCACCCGCGTGAAGGCGGACCTGGTCAAGGAACCGAACCTGAAATCGCTGGGCATCCACGTGGAGACCGAGAAGGGCGTGGTGATGCTGAGCGGCTTCGTGAACTCCAAGTCCGAAGCGCAGCGTGCCGTGCAGGTCGCCAAGGAAGTGAAGGGCGTGAGCGACGTGCGCAGCGCGCTGAAGGTCAAGTAAGCCGTTCGAGTCGGACAAACCCCCGGCTGTCGAGTGCGGCAGCCGGGGGTTTTTGCGTGTGCGCCGCAACCGTTTTGAATCTTTGGCGCGCCCCGAGGGTTATAATTTTTCGATGAATAAGATCGAAGCCTTTGGTTACATCGCGGCCCAGGCTGCCCGCGGAGAGATCAGTTTTCCCACCAGCGTGAATGCGGCCCTGCGCCTGCAGCTTGCGCTCAACGACCCCAACTGCCACATCGAGGATGCGATCCGCCTAGTCCTGGGCGAGCCGCAGCTGGCGGCGCGTACGGTGGCGCTGGCCAATTCGGCGGCGTTCAACCGCCATGGCGACAGCGTGGTCACCAGCGCGCGCGCCGCGGTGATGCGAATCGGCTACAGCAGCCTGCAGAACCTGGTGGCGGGGCTGGTGGTACGCCAGTTCGGCGCGAAGATCGTGGACCCCGGCTTGCGCGCCAAGGCCGAGCAGATGTGGCAGCACACCGCGCACGTCGCGGCGCTGGCCCATGTGCTGGCCAAGCGCGTCACCTTCGTCAATCCGGACACCGCCATGTTTGCCGGCATCGTGCACGAGGTCGGCGGCTTCTACCTGCTGTCGCGCGCGGACGAATTCCCCGGCCTGCTCGATGACGATCCCGAAAAGTGGGCCGAGCTGTGCGAGGAAGTGGTGAGCCGCGAGGTGATGAAGAAGCTGGCGATCCCGGACCCGGTGCGGGTGGCGATCGAAGGGCTGCGCGACGGCTGGGTGAACATTCCACCGTCCAACCTGCTCGATACGCTGCTGCTGGCCAACCAGTTTGCGCCGGTGCGCTCGCCGCTGGCGACGCGGGAACAGGATCTGCCGGCTGATGATGAGTCCGCGCTGGATTTTGCGGTGGACAAAGACACGCTCGGCAGCATACTCGAAGAGTCGGCTGCCGAGGTCAAGTCGATGAGCGCCGCGCTGCTGGTCTAGCGCGGCCTTGCCATCAGGGGATTACTTCGGACGCACGCCCCAGAACATGCTGCTGCGGTTCCACGGCGTATTTGCGCCGAGCAGGATGAACTCGCGGTTGGCGCCGCTGTTGGACAGCATGCTCAGGCCGATGCCGGTGACCACGGTGCCGGCCTGGTCGCAGCCGGTGCTGTACTGCATGGTCATGTCGAACACGTTGCGGTTGGCGCGACCCTTGAGGGCGCCGATGAAGGTGCAGCCGCTGACGGTGCCGGTGAAGGTGCCGTTGGCATTGACCGTCACGGTCGCCTGCGGCTCACGGACGCGCTGGGACATGGTCCAGGTGCCGGTAATTTCGTTGATGTTGGCCCCGGTGTTGTAGTTGTAGACCGAGCTGGCCACCGGCGCGGCATTGATCGAGAGCGGACCGTTGTTGGTCTGGATTGCACCGGTCAGGTTGGAACCAGCCGAGTAATTCACGTTCAGGGTCGTGTCTGCACCGGTGCCGTTACCATAGTCCTTCATCGCGCCAGTCAGGCTGGTGCCGTTGCCGATTGCCGAGGACTTAGCGTACCCAAACAGGTCGTACTGGCTGTTGCGCTCCACCCCGTAGAAGGCCCAAACGGTGTCGTCATCGAGCACCAGAAGGTTGAGATCGGTGTTGCCGGTAGCGTCGATGTCGTTGTGGTACATGCCTTCCGCCGACAGCGGCACCGCCGCTTTCAGGGTGTTGATGGTGGCGGTGATCTGGCCGCTCAGGCTGGCCGGATCGGTGGCCGAGTTCACCGTGCGCAGGATGGTGCGCACCGACTGGGCGGCGGCCTGGCCGCGGTAGCCGCGGACTTCGACGCCGGTGTCGAGCGCGGTGGTGAAATTGGCGGCCACGGTGGCGCGGTTGTTGATGGCTGCGACGTCACCGCTGCTCGGGTCGTTGTAGGCGCCGGACAGGATGTTCAGCGAGGCGCGCGCGCGGGTCATTTCGCCCGAGTTCACCTTGCCGAGCCAGAAGGCCTTGCCGTCCGCATCCGGTGCGCGGCCGAACAGGTTCTGGTAAATCGCGTCGATGAAGGCGCTGTTGTCGCCGGCGTACAGTTCCTGCGATTCCTGGCTGCTGTTGAAGCCGTTCAGCAGATTCTGCAGCTGCACATTGGTATAGGCCAGGGTGTTGAGTTCCACCAGGCTGGTCGGCGCATTCATGGCCTGCAGGTACTCGGCAAACTGGCGCAGGCCGGCCGGGTCGGCCGGGCGGCCGAAGTACGAAATGTAGATGCTCTGCACCATCGGATAGTAGTCTTCGACCGAGTGCGTGGCCTGCTGGGCCGAAGTCTGCGAGGTGACGATGGTCGCCGCCATGCTCGGCGCGGCCGTGGTGCTGGATGACGTATTGCCACCGCAGCCGGCCACGAAGGCGGCGACGGCGCAGGCGAGTGCTCCCTGATACAGTTTGTTCATGGCTTGCCCCTAAAAGAAAACGGTTGCGCTCTAAGGTTGTGTTTGACGTTGTGGGCGGAGTGTAGAACGAAAAAGCAATAATGACTTTTTGCTACTGTGCGCGGCTGCACGGTTGAAATATTCGTTTTTGAAAATGTGCTAAAACGTATGCTTGAGCCCGTGTAACTTGCGATTTCGCACACGGTGTCGAGGAAGAGTGCGGGAAGGGGATGTGGCGCAGTAGAGCTGTATCAAGCGTGCGCGCTGGCGCGGGCCATCATTTCTGCTTGTGCACGAGCGGCGCGCGCAGCGAGCGCGCAATGCAAAAAGCCCACGAAGCGAACTTCGTGGGCTTTTTTCTATTCGTGGTAGGCCGTGCGGGATTCGAACCTGCGACCAACGGATTAAAAGTCCGCTGCTCTACCAGCTGAGCTAACGACCCGAAAGAGGCAAGATTATAGCCGGTGTTTTTCTTTTGCGCTAGGGCATCTGGAAAAAAGATTCAGGGCAGGGCGCGGCGGCCCTCACGTCGCCAGCGCGGCGGTCACCTTCAGGACCTCGTCGGCGGTGGTCAGCCCTTCGCTGATCTTGAGCGCGCCGGCG
Organism: Zemynaea arenosa; assembly: GCF_004614185.1. Lineage (GTDB taxonomy): Bacteria > Pseudomonadota > Gammaproteobacteria > Burkholderiales > Burkholderiaceae_D > Telluria > Telluria arenosa. The sequence goes on from NZ_SPVF01000246.1 coordinate 3,862, forward strand.
ATGCGCAGCGGCTTCATGCCATCGCGCACGGCCTGCTGGCGCAAGGCGGAAATGTCGGTCTCTTCGTCCACGTACTTGAGGAACTCGTCCGTGACCACGGCCAGCTCGTACAGGCCGGTGCGGCCGCGGTAGCCGGTCTGGCGGCATTCGGGGCAGCCGACCGGGCGGTAGACCGTTGCCGGCTTCGGCAAATTCCACGCGCCGCCCAGGCTCTGCCACACATCGTCATTGAGCTGGCCGTCGCCGGCCTTGCAATGCGGGCACAGGGTGCGCACCAGGCGCTGGGCCATGATGCCGATGAGAGTCGCTTCGAGCAGATAATAGGGCACGCCCAGTTCGAGCAGGCGCATCACGGCCGAGGGCGCGTCGTTGGTGTGCAGGGTGGACAGCACCAAGTGGCCGGTCAGCGCGGCCTGGATGGCCATCTCGGCCGTGGCCAAGTCGCGGATCTCGCCGACCATGATGATGTCCGGGTCCTGCCGCATCAGCGCCTTGACGCCGTCGGCAAACGACAGGTCGATGCCGGGCTGGACCTGCATCTGGTTGAACGAGGCCTCGACCATCTCGATCGGATCCTCGACCGTACACACGTTCACCTCGGAGGTCGCGAGCGCCTTCAGGGTGGTGTAGAGCGTGGTGGTCTTGCCGGAGCCGGTGGGGCCGGTGACCAGGATGATGCCGTGCGGGCGCTGGGTCAGCGCGTCCCAGCGCGCGGCGTCGTCGGGCGGAAAGCCCAGCTCGGGCAGGGTCTTGACCACGACCTCGGGGTCGAAGATCCGCATCACCAGCTTTTCGCCAAACGCCGTCGGCAGGGTCGACAGGCGCAGCTCGACCTCCTGCCCGCCTGCCGTGCGGGTCTTGATGCGGCCATCCTGCGGGCGGCGCTTTTCGATCACGTCCATGCGGCCCAGCAGCTTGATGCGCGCGGTCATCGCGATCATCACCACCGCCGGCACCTGGTAGACCTGGTGCAGCACGCCGTCGATGCGGAAGCGGATCACGGCGATGTCGCGCTTGGGTTCCAGGTGGATGTCCGAGGCGCGCTGGTCGAAGGCGTACTGCCACAGCCAGTCCACGATGTTGACGATGTGCTGGTCGTTGGCGTCCAGCTGCTTGTTCGATTTGCCGAGTTCGACCAGCTGTTCGAAGTTGTTGCGCAGCGCCAGTTCCTGGCCGCCCGCCTTGTTGGCGTCCCGGATCGACTTGGCCAGGCTGAAGAACTGCGAGATGTACTGGGCGATGTCGAGCGGATTGGCGATCGCCAGCTGCACGTTGCGGCGCGCGACCTTGGCGATCTCGGCTTCCCACTCCGTGGCGAACGGGTCGGCGGTGGCGACCGTCAGCGTGGTGGCGCTCAGGTCCACCGGCAGGATGTTGAAGCGCGCCGCGTAGCTGGCCGACATCACGTCCGCCACGCGGGTGAAGTCCATCTTCAGCGGGTCGATGCGCAGGAAGGGCAGGCCGACCTTGCCCGCGAACCATTCGGTCAGCACGTCCAGCGTCTGCAGCTTGTGCGGCGGCTGGGCGGACACGAGCTTGCACTGCGCGATGGCGGTGAGCGGGTGCATCGAGCCGGGCGCGTTCTTGAGGATGCCCTGCGCGTGCGCGTAATGCGGCTTGACGGTGGACTTGTCGACGATGCCGTCCGCCAGCAGCCAGGAGAACAGGGTCTGCAGATCGAGCGCGGGTTTCGGCGCGGCTTTGCGGGGCGGGGCGGCGGCGGGGTCTGCGCTCAAGGCGGTCTCCGGTGGCGGGCTCAGGATGGCTGCAGGCCGCGCACCCACGCTTTGGCCGGCAGCTTGGTGGCGGTCTGGATCTGCGCAGCGCGCTCTTTCAGGACGGCGAAGTCGAGGGTGGGGCGGGTCTTGAAGGCGAGCGCGACCACGTTGCCGTCGTGGACTTCGGGCAGGCACAGCACGTCGTCGAAGGCGAATTTCATCGCCTTCAGGTTGCGCGCATAGCTTGGGTGGTCGCCGAACAGGTTGACGGTCATGACGCCGTGCTCCGTCAGGCAGGCCGCGCAGGCCTGGTAGAACTCGGGGGTGTCCAGCACGGGGCCGCGGGCGGTGGCGTCGTACAGGTCGACTTGCAGGACGTCGATCCGGCCGTGGTTGTCCTCATGGGTGACAAAGTCGAGCGCATCCATTTCCAGCACCTGCAGGCGCGCGTCGCTGGGCGGCAGCTTGAACATCGCGTAGCCGATATTGATCACGGCCTCGTTCAATTCGACCGCCGTGACCTTTGCTTCCGGAAATGTCTTGTAACAAAACTTGGTCAGGGCGCCGGTACCGAGGCCCAGCTGGACGATGGTGCGGGGCTGATCCAGGAACAGCATCCAGGCCATCATCTGCTGCGCGTATTCGAGCTCGGGCCAGTCCGGCTTGCGGATGCGCATTGCGCCTTGCACCCATTCGGTGCCGAAGTGGAGATAGCGGACGCCGTCCTGTTCGGACAGGGTGACGGGGGCGAACTTCGGCTTGCGGGCGGGCGGCCGGGAGGACTCGGCCTGTTCGATGGACTTGCGTTTGATGAGCATGGCGCATTATCGGCTGGCGGTGCGGCGGGGCGCAAGCACAACCAGAATGCAAAAGGCCGCCGGCTGGACTGCCCGGCGGCCTGCACGAGGAGAGGCCTCGTCCAGGGTACTCCGTTACATCTGCTCCGGCTGCACCGTCACGCGCAGCTTGACGCGCTGGCCGGGGTCGTAGGACATCGGCACCGTGTACTGATGGCCGCGGTAGTCGTAGGTCACGTCGTAGCCGACGGTGCGCGACTCCCAGGCGTCCACCGTGCGGCACTGGCGCACGGCCTGTTCCTGCACCCGGTCCGGGCCCGGCGCGTAGTTCTGGCCCTGGTTGTCGACGCGGTCGCCGACCACGGCACCGGCGATGGCACCGGCCGCGGTCGCCGCGGCGCGCCCATTGCCGCCGCCGACCTGGTTGCCAATGATGGCACCGGCAATGCCGCCGATGATCGAGCCGCCGGCCGAGCGCTGCGGCGGCGCCTGGCGCACCGGCACCTGCACATATTCAGTACGGCACTCCTGGCGCGGGCGGTTGACCTGCTCGACGCGCGGCTGGACCCGCGTCACCCGGCCGAAGTCTTCAAAATCGCCGACCTGGGCCTGCGCCAGCGGCAGGGCGCTCAGGCACAGGGCCGACAGGACCAGTTTGGATTGCACGTTCATGGATGGCCTCGTTTCGTTCAATTGTCGTTCACAGTCATTCGCTTGCGGGATGGAGGCGGCACATGCGGGTGCTGCCCTTGGAATCAATAGTACTGCGCACGTGTGAACGGCAAGCGTTGCCATGGCAACAAATTGTAACGGCGGGGCGACAAATTGCCGGGCGGTAGGTTTCACAAATCCGAGAGCAATCTCACATTTAGTTGATTCCACTACCACAAACCGTTACCCTACTACATTGGAACGCAATATTGGCGCTTGGCAACGACACGGAAACGGTCTTCACTGAGGAAAAAATGAGTTTGTTTTTAACGGTGCCGCCCAACGTCGTGCAGGCCATCCGCGCATTCCGCGTTGCGGAGTTGCAGGAAGAGGCTGCCCGGCTGGGACAACATTTTCTGTATGTCCATTGCGCGAACACGTTGACCAAGCAGCAGGTATGCCAGCGCATCGGCGAGGCCTTCTTTTTCCCCAAGCCCGCCTGCAAGAACTTCGACGCCCTGCGGACCAGCGTGACCGAAACGATCCATAAGGCCGGCCCGCAGCCGGGCTTCATCGTGGTGATCGAGCAATTGCCGAACACGCAAAAATTCGACCGCGAAGCGCGCGAATCGTTGCTGGACGTGTTCCGCGACGCGGCCGACTTCTGGGCCGAGAAGAAAGTCCCGTTCCGCGTCTTCTACTCCTTCGAGTAAATCCACTGCTGCGCCGCAACATTTCTGCGGGGGCGGCTGCCCCGGCAGGGTACAATGTCGGCCTATGAAAAATATCGTCGTTCTGATTTCTGGCCGCGGCAGCAATATGGAAGCCATCGTGCGCGCGGCCGCGGCGGAGCAGTGGCCGGCGCGGATCGCCGCCGTGATCGCCAACAAGGCGGATGCCAAGGGGCTGGAGTTCGCCGCCGCCCACGGCATTCCGACGGCCGTGGTGGCCAACAAGGAGTACCCGACGCGCGAGGCGTTCGACGCGGCGCTGATGGAAGTGATCGATGGCTACCAGCCGGACCTGGTCGTGCTGGCCGGATTCATGCGCATCCTGACGCCGGGCTTCGTCGACCATTACGCCGGACGGCTCCTGAACATCCATCCGTCGCTGCTGCCCAAGTTCCCCGGCCTGCACACGCACGAGCAGGCGCTGGCCGCGGGCGAGGCCGAGCATGGGGCGACGGTCCACTTCGTCACCGCCCAGCTCGACCATGGTCCGGTGCTGGGCCAGGTGGCCGTGCCGGTGCTGCCGGGCGACGACGCGGACACGCTGGCCGCCCGCGTGCTGCAGGAAGAACACAAGCTGTATCCGCGCGCCGTGCGCCAGTTCATCGAAGGCCGTGTGAGCATCGAGGACGGCATCGTGCGCCTCACTGATTAAGGAATACCCATGCGTTTGCATCCCGCTGTGCTCGCCAACACCGAAGAGGTGCTGCGCGAGGTCTTGCGTTTCACTACTCCGGCTGACGCCGTCATTTCGCGCTATTTCAAGGAGCACCCGCGCCTGGGCGGGCGCGAGCGCGGAGCCATTGCGGAGTCCGTCTACGCGGTCCTGCGCAACAAGACCTTCTTCACCGACTTTGCCGGGTCCAACGCCAGCATGCGGCGCCTGGCCGTGCTCGGTCTGGCGGAAGCGGTCGGGATCGAGCCGATCGCCGGGCTGAGCGATGAGGAGCGCGAGCTGGCCGAGCGTGTCAAGCAGATCGACCGCAGCCTGCTGCCGCCGCAGAAGCGCTCCAACATGCCGGGCTGGCTGTACGAGAAGCTGGTGGGCCAGTACGGCCAGGACGAGGCCGACGTGCTGGCTGACGCGCTCAACAAGCCCGCGCCGCTGGACCTGCGCGTGAATTCGCTCAAGGCCGACCGCGAACAGGTGATCGCCCAGCTGGCCGAGGCGCCGATCGCCGCCGACCCGACCCCGTTCGCGCCGCTGGGCCTGCGCGTGCACAAGAAGCCCGCGCTGCAGAACCTGCCGCTGTTCAAGGAAGGCTCGATCGAGGTGCAGGACGAGGGCAGCCAGGTGCTGGCCCAGATCGTCGGCGCCAAGCGCGGCGAGATGGTGGTCGACTTCTGCGCGGGCGCGGGCGGCAAGACGCTGGCGCTGGGCGCGCTGATGCGCAATACCGGGCGCCTGTACGCGTTCGACATCTCGGAAAAACGCCTGGCCAAGCTCAAACCGCGCTTGGCGCGCAGCGGCCTGTCCAATGTGCATCCGGTCCAGATCGCGCACGAGAGGGATGCCAAGATCAAGCGGCTGGCGGGCAAGATCGACCGCGTGCTGGTCGATGCGCCGTGCTCGGGCCTGGGCACCTTGCGCCGCAATCCGGACGTCAAGTGGCGCCAGCCGCCCGAGGTGGCGCAGGAGATGCACGACAAGCAGGTCTCGATCCTGGACGGCGCCGCGCGCCTGCTCAAGGGCGGGGGCCGCCTGGTCTATGCGACCTGTTCGCTGCTGGATGAAGAGAACGACCGCGTGGTGGAACGCTTCCTGGCCGACCACCCGGACTTCGAGCTGGTGCCGATGAACAAGGTGCTGGCGGAGCAGAAGATTCCGCTGGAGATGGACAGCTACCTCAAGCTGCTGCCGCACCGGCACCAGACCGATGGCTTCTTTGCCGCCGTGCTGGAACGTAAGAAGGCTGCCGCCAAGCCCGCGGCCGCCAAGGACGAGGATTCCGCAGACTGATCGCCACCATGCCCATCTCCAACCTGCTGCTTGACCTGATTTCGGATTTCCGCGAACCCAGCTTCCTGTGGCAGGCGGGCATGATCGTGTTGTGCGTGGCGGCGGGCTGGGGCCTGGCGCGGGTGCTGCGCGGCTCGGCGCTGGCGACG
>NZ_SPVF01000131.1 GCF_004614185.1 Zemynaea arenosa
GCCGGGCTGGATCTGGTGCCGTCCGCCGGGGTGGACCATGCTGCGGTGGCGGACCTGCGGGACGAGGCCGCGCTGGCCGCCGCGTTGCGCGCCGTGGAGCAGGCGGTCGGCGCACCCGACATCGTGGTCCATGCGGCCGCGATGCAGGTGCAGGGCGGCTGCCTCGATACGGAGCCTGCGGTGTACGCGGATATCTATAACGTCAACGTGATCGGCGCCGTCCGCCTGCTGCGCTGGTGCGTGCCGCACATGCGCGCCAGCGGCGGCGGCTCCGTCGTGCTGCTCTCGTCGATCAATGCGCGTTTCGCCACGCCGACCCTGGCGGCGTATGCGGCCTCCAAGGCGGCGCTGGAAAGCCTGGCCCGCACCGCCGCGGTGGAGCTGGCGCCGGACGGTATCCGGGTCAACGCCATCGCCCCTGCGTCGGTCGACACGCCGCTGTTCCGGGCCTCCTTCGCGGACAGTCCGGACGGCGCATTGGAGAAGAACAAGGAGCGCCATCCGCTCGCGCGCTTCGGCACGGCGGAGGAGGTGGCCGAGCTGGCGCTGTTCCTCGCCTCGCCGCGGGCCTCCTGGGTCACCGGGAGCGTCTACCCCATCGATGGAGGCGCCAGTGCCACGCGCAGATGATTTCGTCGGCATCAACTGGGGCAGCACCAACTTCCGCGCCTACCTGATCGGCGCGGATGGCGTGGCGATCGATGAATACAGCCGCCCCTCCGGTGTCGCCAAGCTGGATCGCGCGGGCATGGAAGACCTGATGCGCGCCGTGGCTGCGCACTGGCCGGGCCTTCAGATGGCCTACGCCGCCGGCATGATCGGCTCGAACGTTGGCTGGCAGGACGTGCCCTACGTGCTCGCCCCGGCAGGCCTGGCCGAGATCGCGCGCGGTATGGTCGGCACGGTGATCGGCGGCGTGCCGGTGCGCCTGGTACCCGGCATGGCCTGCCGCCGCGCCTACGATGGCGGCCCGGACATCCTGCGCGGCGAGGAGATTGAACTGTTTGGCTTCACCCAGCTGCACCGCGGCTGGGATGGTTTCGTGGCCTTGCCGGGCACGCACACCAAGTGGGTGCGCTTCAGCGGTGGCAAGGTGGTGGACTTCTTCACCAGCATGTCCGGCGAGATGTACGACCGCCTGACCAGCGCCGGGCTGCTGGCCTCCATCGTGGAGGGCGAAGCGCAGGTGGGCGACGCGTTCCTCGAAGGTGTGCGGCTGGGAAGTGCGCGCCAGCTCGGCCTGGGCACGCTGCTGTTTGGCGCCCGCGCGCGGGTGATTCGCGGTGCGCTGCCACGCACCGAGTCGGCCTCCTTCCTGCGCGGATTGCTGATCGGGGCCGAGATCGCGGATGCGCTGGCGATCCACCCTGGCCTGGCAGCGGCACAAATCCCGCTGATCGGTAACGGTCCCCTATGCCAGCTGTACGCTGCGGCGCTGGAGAGCATGCAGGTCGGCAGCTGGTACGTCGACTCGCGGGCCGCCTGCGTGGCCGGTTTCACCGCGCTGCACCGTCTGGAGATGGCATGAGCGCTGTGCAGCACGCGCAGCGGCTGGATGCCGAGCTGGCGGAAGTCCCGGTCATCGCCATCCTGCGCGGCCTGCGTACCGGAGAAGCGGTCGATGTGGTCGAGGCGCTGTTCGATGCGGGCATCCGCGTGGCCGAAGTGCCGCTCAATTCACCCGATCCCTTTGTGACCATCGCGCGGCTGGCCGCGCACTTCGGTGACCGCATGATGATTGGCGGCGGCACCGTCGTCACGGTGGAGCAGGTGGCGCAGCTGGCCGCCACCGGGGCGACCTTGTGCGTGTCCCCGAATACCGATCCCACCGTTATCCGCGCCGCACTGGCGTCGGGGCTGGTGCCGGTGCCCGGCTTCGCCACCCCGTCCGAGGCGTTTGCCGCACGTGCGGCCGGGGCGCGCCATCTCAAGATGTTCCCGTCCGCGGGGCATGCAAGCGACCTGGCGGCGATACGGACCGTGCTTCCCAAGGACACCCACGTGGTGGCAGTCGGCGGCGTCAATGCGCTCACCTGCGCGGAACTCGCCGCGGCGGGTGCATCATCCTTCGGCATCGGCGGAGACCTGTACCGGCCGGGTATGAGTGCCGCCGCCGTGGGCGCGCGGGCGCGGGAGCTGATGCCCTGGCTGTGCTCCGCGCTGGCCGCCCCGGTGGCCTGGCTGCTGTGCCAACCGCAGGCCAGCATCGGCGAAGCACCGCTGTGGCATGCCACCCATGGGCGGGTGTACTGGACCGATCCGCTGACACAGCGCCTGCTCCATGCGGCGCCGGACGGCGCCTGCGGAGAGCTCTCAATTGAGGACTCGGTCTGGTCGCTGGCGCCGCTGGCGCAGCCGGACGCACCGCATGCAGTGGACCCGGTACACGCCGCAGGCACCACCGCGCATGGCTTCTGCCACGTGGACCTGGAGCGCGGCACGATCTTGCGCGGGCCCGCCGCACCGCTGCCCGCCGGAGTGCGCTTCAACGACATGGTTACGGATGCGCGCGGCGGTCTATGGGCGGGCGCCATGCACAAAGGGATCCTCGCCGGCACCGGATCGCTGTACTACGCGCCCAAGCTGCAGGAGACGCCGCGCGCAGTGGCGCACGGCCTGGGCGTCCCCAACGGCATGGGCTTCAGCGCGGACCAGCGCACCTTGTACGTCATCGATACGCTGGCGCGCACGTTGCTGGCCTATCCGGCCGATACCGCCGGCGGCACGCTGGGCGAGCCGGCCATCGTCACCGATTTCCTCGGCGTGCCTGGCAAGCCGGATGGCATGACCGTCGCTGCCGACGGCACGCTGTGGGTCGCCATGTGGGGCGGCTCCGCCATCGTGCAGATCGCGCCGGACGGCGCCCTGCTGCAATCGGTGCGCATCCCGGCCCTGCAAGTGAGCAGTGTCTGCGAGGGCCCGGAGGGAACCCTGTTCGCCAGCACCTCGCGCATGCGCCTGAGCCCCCGCCAGCTGGCCGACGCGCCCGGCGCCGGTGGTCTCTTCATCGTCGAGGGCCCGGCCATGGATTGAGTACCGGCCCAGCGGACCTGGGTGCAATGCCATAACAACAGGAGACAGGAATGCTGACTACCACCCGACGGTGGCTGGGCTGTGTTGCGCTCAGCCTCGCCAGTTTCTCCGCCTGCGCGGACGACATCATCATCGATAACGGCGGCGCAGGTTTCAGCGTCACCGGCACCTGGGGCGCGAGCACCTTCAACGCAGGCTACTACGGCTCCGACTATCTGCAGGACGGCACCGCCAGCGCGGACACCGGCAAGGCCGCCACCTGGACGCCCAACATCCCCACCGCAGGAGACTACCTGGTCTACATGCGCTGGCCCGCCGCGGCCAACCGGCCGAGCGCCGCGCCACTGGAGATCCGGCACGCCACCGGCACCGATACCAGCAAGACCGTGAACCAGCAAACCGGAGGTGGTGGCTGGGTGCTGGTCGGGCAGTACACACTGGCAGCGGGTACCTCGAACTACGTGCGCATCCTGGCCACGGCGCCGGGCTACACGATCGCGGACGCGGTCAAGTTCGAGCCGGTCAGCAGCACCAACGTCGCGCAGGGCAAGCCGGTGACCGTGGACTCGACCTACAGCACCTATGCGGGCTCCAATGCGGTCGATGGCGCGATCTCGGATGAATCGCGCTGGCTGAGCGCCAACACCGCCGGCCCGCACACGCTGGACGTGGACTTGGGCAGCGCCGCGACCCTGATCTGCGCCCACCTGCACACCGGCTACGGCAGCACCAGCGCCGTCGCCAACGCCAAGCTGCAGTCGTGGACCGGCAGCGCCTGGACCGACATCCCCGGCGCATCCGTCAGCGGCAACACGGCCACCGACCTGCAGCTGCTGTTTTCCAGTCCCGTCACCACGAGCCGGGTGCGGCTCTCGTCCAGCGACAATGGGTATGTCCGTGTAAAGGAGCTCAAGCTTTTCAACAGCGCGCTCTCCGGCTGCCCGGGTCTCGCCACCGATGGCCAGTCGAGCGGCACGCCCAGGACCGATATCCTGATCAACCTGAGCGGCTACAACATCAACAAGCCGAAGCGGTTCACGGCGCCGGCGCTGGCCGATGGCACGCCATTCAGCATCGTCAAGTCTGGACAGACTGCGGTCCTGTTCAGCGGATCGATCTCGGGCGGCGTGGGCGATTTCACTGCCTTCAACCCGGCCGATACCGGTGAATACGTGATCCAGGCGGGCGGCAAAACGTCTTATCCGTTCTCGATCGCGCCGAACTGGATCGAGCGCGTGTCCTACCAGCTGGCGATCGATTTCATGGTCGATGCGCGCTGCTACCTCGGCACCAGCAACAGCTGCACCAACGGCCTGGCCTGGCGCGACTCCCACCAGTTCTCGTTCGAGGTCTCCACGCTGGTGCAGATGTACATGTCCAACCCGAGCGCCTATGACCGGATGCCGCACCAGATCACTTATAGCTTCAATTCCGCCTACCAGACGCTGGGCGCACCGGCCAGCAATGCGCCGGACATCGTCAAGATGATCCACTGGGGCGTGGACCGCATCCTCAAGGTCAACAGCACCGCCACCGGGAACCATCCGCTGCTCAAGGGCGAGCTGGCGGCCTTCCTGTACGCCTACCCAATGATGAAGCAGTACATCTCGCAGGCCGACTACCAGCGGGTGCGCGACTACGCCTTCGGCAACTGGAGCGACACGGGCATCGGCAACATCTCCTATTACGAGCTGTCACCGGCGCCCAGCGGGAACATGTTGAGCGTGTATTCGGTGTACGGCAGCGGCAAGGGCCAGTTCCCGCCGGGGCATTCGGTGATGCCGAACCTGATGATGTATACGGTGGCCCTGCGCGAGGGCCGGTCGGACGCGCAGCTGTATTTCGATGCCGCCTACAACCAGGCGCAGTGGATTATCACGAACCTGGACTGGGCCGCGCCGGAAACCACCAAGGGCCAGCGCATGAGCGAACACAAAACCATGGAAGGGCTGGCGTACTTCCAGAGGATGTATCCGCAAAGCGCCCCGGCCGGGCTGCAGGCCAAGATCGATGCCTGGGCGCAGACCATGATCGCGCGCTCAGACAATATGTGGGACTTCCGCAAGTACAGCGACAGCACGTGGATCATCCCCTCCTACAACGAGCCGGGGAACGTGCTGGGCTTCCCGGCGGCGGCGCTGGCGGCGGTGCAGGTGCTGACCGACCCGGCCACCCGGCAGCGCCTGCGCGAGATCGCCTTTGCGCAGGTCGACGCGGGCTTCGGCCGCAATCCGCTTGGGCGGCACTTCTCCTATGACGGTGCGCGCGAGATGGAGGGCGTGGACGTGGGCTGGAGCACCTACCTGAATGGCGGGGCCGGGCAGCTGATGGCGGTGCGCGGTGTGATCGATGGTTCCCCGAAGGAGGATGCCTATCCATTCAATCCCGCTGCGGCGCCGGGGTACACGGAAGGGTGGGTGGCCTTCAATACGGCGTGGAATGCGAGCCTGGCCTACATGGCGCAGGACGACAGCAGTGTCACCGTGTACAACGCGGGGTTCACCGCGCAGCCCTCCACGCTCACCTATGGCAGTTTTGGCGTGGAACTGAAGGCGCCGCTCAACTTCAACTACACGGCGGCGGAGAGCGGATACGTCGATCTGGTGTCCAGCAATGGCGACACGGAGCGGCTGCAGGTGACGGAGACCGGCGCGAACACGAGCGCTTTCCGCGGCACGGTGAGCTTCAGCAGCGCCGCGCGCAGCGACGGCGACGGCGTGCTGCAGGTGACGTCCGGCGGCTGGTTCGAAGTGTCCTATGGCGCCGGGAATTTCCGCAAGACGGTGCGCTTCCAGGGCAGCGGCAGCACTTTCACACGGCAGTAGTCCTCAGCGTCCGGCTGCGATCCGCTTCAGCAGCTCATACTGCTGCTGGACCATCGGCGGGTTGGGATCGTGGCCGGTCCGGGCGAGGATGTGCAGTTCCTTGTGCGGCGCCGTGATGGCGTTGAAGTAGGAGATTGTCACGCTCTGCGGCGTCACGAAATCCTCGGTGCCCTGGATCAGGTAGACCGGGATCGCGAAGCGCGTACCCAATTGCTTCGGCAGGTCGACCGGTTCCAGGATGCCGTCTCCGTGCATCCCCACGGCCTGCAGGTACGACCAATCGTCGGCGGCCTCGAACGCCGCCTCGTGCGCTTTGTAATGCTCGCCGAGCTGCCACCAACCCGCGGGTGGCGGGACCGTGGCAGCCTTCTCATACTGACGGGTCACCCGGCGCAGCGCGCCAAACGCGCGCGGATTGGTCCAGGGTGGGGCGCCATACTGCCGCACGACCTCCAGCCCTTTCTGGTCGCCCAGCGCCGTCGCGCGGGCCAGCGCCATTTCGTACATCGCCTTGCCGTCAGCGGCGCGGCTGACCAGCTGCGCCGTGCCGATGTAAGCGCTGAACAGGCCCGGCTTCGCAATCGCCATGTGGACGGCCAACACTGAGCCCCACGACGCGCCCATCAGGATGGCCTTGGGCTGGCCCAGCCGTTTGGTCGCGAAGGTTGCGACGTCGATCCCGTCCTGGGTCAGCTGCGGAATGCTGAGCCTGTCGCTCTCCTTGGGCGGGTTCTTCACGAAGGTCATGCCCGCGCCACGCTGGTCCCACTGGACCACCGTGAACTCGCCGTACCACGGACCAAACAGTGCGCTGGCGAACGGACTGTTGGCGTTGCCCGGTCCACCATGGACCACAAGGACGATGGGCTTGCGGCAATCCGCGCCGTCGATCGTCACCCATTGCGGCAGGCCCCCGATGGGGACGTACCCCGCCTCATGCACCGGCGCGCCGCCGGCCGGGCAGGCGAAACTGGCGGGCAAATCCTGGGCGTGCGCAGCGAGCGCGGCGCTGCAGGCGAGGGCGGCGAACAGTGGTTTCATGGGCTGAACAAGAGTGGGCGGAACCCTATCCTGTTCCGAATGTCGAAGCGGCGTCAACCCGGCGGTCTGCAATGTTGCCGCGCAGGCAAGGTTCGACAAATTAGAGACAAAGGACTAAACTTCGCCCTCTGAATTTGCCTCAAGGAGTCTCCATGAGTTGGTTGGAAAAACTTTTGCCGCCGCGAATCCAGCGTTCCGACGCTGGCGCGCGCAAGACGATGCCGGAAGGCCTGTGGGTGAAATGCCCGTCCTGCGAGGCAGTTCTCTACCGTACCGACCTGGAATCCAACCTTCACGTTTGCCCCAAGTGCAGCCACCACATGCGTATCCGCGCCCGCGAGCGCCTGGACGCGCTGCTGGATGAAGGCGGCCGCTACGAAATCGGCCAGGAAGTGCTGCCGGTCGACACCCTCAAGTTCAAGGACAGCAAGAAGTACCCGGACCGCCTGAAGCAGGCGATGGAAGCCACCGGCGAGACCGACGCGCTGATCGTCATGGGTGGCGCCGTCATGAGCCTCCCGGTCGTGGTGGCGTGCTTCGAGTTCGAATTCATGGGCGGCTCGATGGGTTCCGTGGTGGGCGAGCGCTTCGTGCGCGGCGCGCAGGCGGCGCTGGAACAGAAGGTGCCGTTTATCTGTATTACAGCTACCGGCGGCGCGCGCATGCAGGAAGGCCTGCTGTCGCTGATGCAGATGGCCAAGACCACCGCCATGCTGACCAAGCTGGCCGAGAAAAAGCTCCCGTTCATCTCCGTGCTCACCGACCCGACCATGGGCGGCGTGTCCGCGTCCTTCGCCTTCATGGGCGACGTGGTGATGGCCGAGCCGAAGGCGCTGATCGGCTTTGCCGGCCCGCGCGTGATCGAAAACACCGTGCGCGAGAAGCTGCCGGAAGGCTTCCAGCGTTCCGAGTTCCTGCTGCAGAAGGGCGCGATCGACATGATCGTGGACCGCCGCGAGATGCGCGCCGAAATCGCGCGCCTGCTGGCGCTCCTGCAGAACCAGCCGGCGGAAGTCGTCGCCTGAGTCATCGACTTAGCCAGCCCAGGGCCCGCCTGCTCCACATCGACCCGTCATGGCTGCGCAAGCGGCGTGGCGGGTTTTCATTTTCCAGCCTCCGAAATCATGTCTTCGCTCCCGACCACGCTGCCCTCCTGGCTTGAACTGCTCGAATCCCGCCACGCCGAAACCCACATCGACATGGGGCTGGACCGCGTGCGCGCCGTGAAGGATGCGCTGGACCTCAAGTTCGACTGCCCGGTGATCATGGTGGCGGGCACCAATGGCAAGGGCTCCACCTGCTCGATGCTGGAATCGATCCTGCTGCAGGGCGGTTACAAGGTGGGCCTGTACATCAAGCCGCACTTCCTGCACTTCAACGAGCGGGCGCGCATCAATGGCGACATGGCGACCGACGAGGCGCTGGTGGAGGCATTCAACGCCGTCGAGGCCAAGCGCGGCGCCATCTCGCTGACCTATTTCGAGTTCACCACGCTGGCCATCATGCAGCTGCTGTCGCAGGCGGGGCTCGATGTCGTGATCCTGGAAGTGGGCCTGGGCGGGCGGCTGGATGCCGTCAACGTCGTGGACCCGGACGTGTCCATCGTGACCAGCGTGGACATCGACCACCAGGAATACCTGGGCGATACGCGCGAGAAGATCGGCTTCGAAAAGGCCGGCATCTTCAGGCCCGGCAAGGCGGCGATCTGCAGCGACCCGGTGCCGCCGCAAGCGCTGATCGACCACGCCAACGCCATCGGCGCGGACCTGTGGCTGCTGGGCCGCGACTTCAACTACATGGGCGACAAGCAGCAATGGAACTACGGCGGCCGTTCGCAGCGCCGCAATGCGCTGGCCTATCCGAGCCTGCGCGGTGCCAACCAGCTGCTCAACGCTTCAGCCGCACTGGCCGCACTGGAAGTGCTGCGCAACGAGCTGCCGGTCGGCGCGCAGGAAGTGCGCACCGGCCTGGTGGTGGTGGAGCTGCCGGGGCGCTTCCAGGTGCTGCCGGGCCGCCCGGCGGTGATCTACGACGTGGCTCACAACCCGCATGCGGCGGCCGCGCTGGCGCTCAATCTCGGCAACATGGGCTTCTTCCGCTATACCTTCGCGGTGTTCGGCGTCATGGCGGACAAGGACATCGACGGCGTGCTCGCGCCTCTGGCGGGAGTGGTCGATCACTGGAACGTGGCGCAACTGCCGTCGCCGCGCTCGGCCAATGCGGAGCAGCTGGCGGCGCGCATCGCGGCCATGCCGAGCGACGCCAAGCCGGAGGACCGTACGGTCCAGGCCTTCGCCGATCCCGGCGCCGCCTTCGCCGATGCACTCAGCAGAGCGACCGAGAATGATAGAATTGTGGTCTTTGGCAGCTTCTACACCGTCGCCGGTGTGATGAGCGCCCGAAAAACCACTCACTGAATCGCATACGCATGGGCCTGTTCTCATCCGGTCAACAGAAGCAGGACGCCGCTGACGACAGCGGCCACTACACCGCCCGCGACGACGCCGACCTGGTCTCGGCGGCCCGTTCCAAGCGCGCTTCCAGTGCAGGCGAGGGCGCCACGCCCACGCGCAGCCGCAAGAAGGGCGAAGCCGCAGACCCGATGCTGCCCGAGAAGAAGCGCGCGCGCCGCCGCTTGGTCGGCGCCATCGCGCTGGCACTGGCGGTGGCCGTCGGCCTGCCGATGATTCTCGATTCCGAGCCCAAGCCGATCGGCGGCGACATCGCGATTGCCATCCCGTCCAAGGAAAAGGCCGCCCCGCTGCCCGCACCCGCCCCGGCCAACATCCCTGCCAGCGCGGCGCTGGATGCGAAGGAAGCCATCGTCGATCCGTCCAGCGTTCCCGCCGCGACGCCATCCAGCACCGCGACCGCAATCGCCCCCGCCGCACCCGCTGGGAC
>NZ_SPVF01000139.1 GCF_004614185.1 Zemynaea arenosa
GTGGAACGGCGCCACCCTGTGCCGCCTCACTCGCCCGGCGTTTCGCGGAACGGCGCCGCCTGCGCTTCGTACGCGCGCGCAAACGCGGGCCGTGCCTCGCCGCGCGCCACATAGGCCGCCAGCGCCGGGAACTCATCGAGGAGGCCGGAGGGACGCACCCGCCGCAGCACCGACACCATCATCAGATCCCCCGCGCTGAATTCACCGTCCAGCCACTCCCGCTCCCCCAGCCGCGCGGCCAGCTCGCGTAGCCGCACGCGGATCCGGTCCAGTACCAGCGGCATGCGCTCCGCCGCCCACGGCTGCCCGCCCTCGGCGAACTTCGCGTTCTGCAGCTCCAGGATCGGTGGCTCGATGGTGCTGAGCGAGGCAAACATCCACATCACCGCCCGCGCCCGCGCATCCGCATCGCGCGGCAGCAGTCCCTCATAGCGCTCGGCGATGTGAAACACGATGGCGCCGGACTCGAACAGCTCCAGCCCATCCTGCTCCCAGGTCGGAATCTGCCCGAACGGATGCAGGCGCAGGTGCGCCGGCTCCTTCATCGCCGCAAACGACACCGGCCGCACCTCGTACTGCGCGCCCACCTCCTCCAGCGCCCAGCGCACCCGCATGTCGCGCGCGAGGCCTTTGCCGCCGTCGGGCGAGCGTTCGAATGCCGTGATCACAGGAACTGTCATGCTGCTCTCCTCAAGATGATGTTCTCTGCTACGACGATCGGACCTCCGCGAAATCGACAGCGGGTGCCTAAAAATCATCCCGGGAGCGGCGGACTCCCCGGCGCCTTCACCTCGCGCATCACGAACGAGGTGTACACCTCCTTCACGCTCGGCAGCGCGTTGATGAAGGTCTCCGCGAACACGCCGTAGGCCTGCAGGTCCTCGGCCAGCGCCATCAACTGGTAGTCGTAACGCCCCGAGATGCGATGGCAGGACAGCACCTGCGGAATGGCCTGCACCGCGCGCTCGAAGGCTTGCAGATGCCGCGTGTCCTTCTTGTCCAGCGAGATGTGGATGAAGGCCGTGACCTGGTAGCCCAGCTTCGCCGGGTCCAGCTGCGCGCGATAGGCGCGGATCACCCCCTCTTCCTCCAGCCGCTTGACGCGCCGCCAGCACGGGGAGGTGGACAGGGACACCCGCTCGGCCAGCTCGGCGCTCGACAGGCGGGCGTTGGCCTGCAGCTCGTCGAGGATTTTCAGGTCGGTGCGGTCCAGCTTGGGCAGTACGTTCATTGCGCCAATTTCCAAAATACGAAACATTCATTGCGCCAAATGCCGCGCACACAAGGCAACTATAGCAAATCTTGCCAAGTGTTCACCCATATAATTTTTTTTAGCAATACAGCACGGCCATAACGACACCATATTCACCCTGGAGACACTCCCTATGCCGCACCCCAGCTTCACCTTGAAAACCTCCGCCCTCCTCATCGCCGCCGCCTTCGCGGCACCCGCCTACGCCCAGGACACCAGCGACAACAAGGTCGTCATCACCGGCTCCTCCATCAAGCGCATCGAAGGGGAAACCGCGCTGCCCGTGCAGGTGCTCAAGCGCGCTGACATCGAACGGATTGGCGCCGCCTCCACCGAGGAACTGGTCAAGCAACTGAGCTCCCTGTCCAGCGCGGGCAGCTCCACCACCGTGGCCAACGCCTCCGGCTACGGCGGCGGGAATATCGCCACCGTGTCCCTGCGCGGACTCGGTGGCGGGCGCACCCTGGTCCTCGTCAACGGCCGCCGCGTGTCCGTGTACGGCGGCGGCTCGGCCGGCGCCGCCGGGTCGTCGGTGGACGTGAACAGCATCCCGCTGGCCGCCATCGAGCGCGTGGAAGTGCTGAAGGATGGCGCCTCCGCCGTCTACGGTTCGGACGCCATCGCCGGCGTGGTCAACTTCATCTTGCGCCGTGACTTCAAGGGCTACGAGGTCTCGGGCACGTACGGCCAGCCGACCCGCGGCAGCTCGGGGCGCGACGGCAAGGCCTCGCTGTTCGCGGGCTTCGGCAGCATGGCGGACGATGGCTATAACCTCACCGCCGGCATCAACCTGCAGAAGACCACCACCATCTACGGCTACGAGCGCGATTTCGCGCGCCGCCTCAACGTCGAACAGCAGAACGACTACCTGTCGTCGATCTCCTTCCCCGCCAACGTCGCCAAGTACGGCACCGGCGCCTTGATCAGCCCCGTGGCGCCCAACTGCGGCCCGGTGTCGCAAGTGTCGCCGTACGCGCCCACCCGCTGCAGCTTCGATAACAGCCCCTCGGTGTCGCTGCAGCCGGAATTCAAGAAGGCGAGCCTGGTCCTCAACGGCCGCAAGAAGCTGGGCGCGGACTCGGAGATGTACTTCGAGGGCGGCTACACCCAGAACAAGATCAACTCCACCACCCAGGCCGTGCCGATGGCCTACAACGCCATCACGACCGGCACCAACCCCTATGTTCCGCAGTTCAAGGCGCTGATGGCGCAGTACCCGGGCGTGGCGAAGTACGCGGGCACGTATGGCATTGGCGGCTTCGTGCTGGTCCCGTCCAGCCCCTACTACCCCACCGCATGGGCCACGTCCAACGGCCTCGCGGGCCTGCCGCTGCTGCTCAACTACCGCGACGACGCCAACGGCGTGCGCAAGACGCTGGACACCTCCGAGAACGCGCGCCTGCTGCTCGGCGCGCGCGGCACCTGGGCGGGCTGGGACCTGGACACTGGCCTGCTGTACAGCCAGAGCAAGGTGAAGGAAGACCTCCTGCGCGGCTATGCGCAGTACTCCAAGGTGCTCCCCATCCTCAACAGCGGCGTGATCAACCCGTTCGGCGAGACCACCGACAAGAACGCGCTGGCGCAGGTGCAGGAGGCGGAATTCCGCGGCACCAGCTACAGCACCAAGACTTCGACCACCTCGCTCGATTTCAAGGGTTCGCGTGAGCTCTACCAGCTCCCGGCGGGCATGCTGGCGGTGGCGCTGGGCGCCGAACTGCGGCAGGAGAAGTTCGAGTACAACCCGTCGGTCGCCATCCAGACCGGCGACATCGCGGGCCTGGGCGGCAACGCCTTCCCGGTCACGGGCCAGCGCCACGTGGAGTCGTTCTACGCTGAGGCCAGCATCCCTATCCTCGCCAAGCTCGATGGCGATGTCGCCGTGCGCTACGACCATTACCAGGGCGTCGGCAGCACCGTGAACCCGAAGGCCTCGCTCCGCTGGCAGCCGTCGTCCACCTGGCTGGTGCGCTCCTCGGTCGGCACGGGCTTCCGCGCGCCCTCTCTGACGGACCTGTACACACCACAGGCCACCAGCGTCACCGCCAACGGCACGCGCGACCCAATCCGCTGCCCGGACATCAAGACCGGTTCCCCGAGCGACTGCAACTTCCAGTTCCTCACGCTCACCGGCGGCAACCCCAGCCTCAAGCCGGAGAAGTCGCTGTCCTGGACCTTTGGCGTGATGTTCGAGCCGACCCGCGACCTGTCCGTGGCGGTGGACGCCTTCCGCGTCAACCTGAAGGATGCGATCGTGGTGGGCGGCCTGTCCTCCACCTACTTCCTGGCCAATGCGGACCGCGCGCGCCAGTACGCCGCCTTCATCCAGCGCGGTGCGCCGGACGGGAATCCGAGCGGCGTGGGCCCGATCACTGGCATCGTCCAGACCAACGCCAACCTGTTCAAGACCCAGCTGGCCGGTATCGACCTGGATAGCCGCTACGGCCTGCGCTTCGAATCGGGCAGCCGTCTGATGTTCCGCCTGTCCGGCACCTATCTCGCCAAATACGACGTGCAGGGCCCGAGCGGCGCCTACACCAGCTCCCTCGACCAGGCGCTCAACGCGGCCGGTGGCGTGATCCTGCGCTGGAAGCACAACGCGGCCGTCACCTATGGCGTGGGTCCGTTCGAAGCCACGCTGGCGCACAACTACCAGAAGGGCTACACAGACGTCGCGGCCAACCGCGCGCCTGCGGGCACGCCGGTGCGCAAGGTCGAGCCGTACCAGACGCTGGACCTGCAGCTGGCCTACAACGGCATCAGGAACACCCGCCTCACGCTGGGCGTGAAGAACCTGACCGACCGCGATCCGCCGTACACCAACCTCACCTCCAATTTCCTCGGTGGGTATGATGTGAGCTACGGCGATCCGCGCGGCCGCTTCGTCTACCTGTCCGGCACCTACAGCTGGAAGTAATCAAGGAATCTCATGCATCCTGTTTTGAAAACCTCCCTCCCACTCCTGCTGGCCTGCGGCGCGGCGCAGGCCGCGCCGGGCGAGCCGCCGATCGGCAAGCACCAGGCCGAGATCGACGCCATCGTGCGCGAGATCTCGCCGCAGCGCATCCAGGGCTACATCGAGAAGCTGGTGAGCTTCGGCACGCGGCACACGATGTCCGATACCGAGTCCCCGACGCGTGGCATCGGAGCCGCGCGCCGCTGGATCAAGAGCGAACTGGAACGCTGCGGCGCGGGCAAGCTCGATGTGCAGTTCGACAGTCACCTGCATCCGGTGGCCACGCGCCTCTCGAAGCCGACCGAGATCGTCAACGTGGTCGCGACCCTGCCCGGCACCCAGCCCGCATCGAAGGACCGCATCTACGTCGTCAGCGGCCACTATGATTCGCGCGTGACGGATGTGATGAACTTCACCGCGGACGCCCCGGGCGCCAACGACGACGGCTCCGGCACCGCAGCCGTGATCGAGATGGCCTGCGTGATGGCGAAGCACAGGTTCGACGCCACCCTGGTCTTCATGACCGTGGCCGCCGAGGAGCAGGGCCTGTTCGGTTCCGGCGACTGGGCGCAGAAGGCCAAGGCGAAGCAACTCAACATCGCGGGGATGCTCAACAACGACATCATCGGCAGCTCGCACGACGAGCACGGGAAGCAGGACGCGACGCAGGTCCGCCTGTTCGCGGAAGGCGTGCCGCCGGTGAGGGAGACCACGCCGGAACTGCGCACCCTGATCACCACCGGGGGCGAGAACGACTCGATCACGCGCCAGCTGGCCCGCCACATCAAGGACACCGGCGAGCGCTACGTGGATGGGTTCAAGGTGAACATCATCTACCGGCGCGACCGCTACCTGCGCGGCGGCGACCACAGCCCCTTCCTCGACGCGGGCTATGCGGCGGTGCGCTTCACCGAGCCGCACGAGGACTTCAACCACCAGCACCAGGACCTGCGCACTGAGAACGGCAAGAAGATCGGCGACCTGCCCGAGTACGTGGACCCGGCCTATATCGCCCAGGTGGCGCGCGTGAATGCGGCCTCGCTGGCGTCGCTGGCGCTGGCGCCGGCGGTGCCGCAGGAGGTCAAGGTCCGCACCGCGGCGCTGGACAACGGCACGGAGCTGGTGTGGAAGGCGAATGCGGAGCCCGACCTCGCGGGCTACCGCATCGTTTGGCGCGACACCACATCCCCGCTGTGGCAGGGAGCGCAGTACGTGGGCAACGTCACCACCTTCCGCCTCGACCAGTCGAAGGACAATGTGCTGTTCGGCGTGCAGGCGGTGGACAAGGACGGCAACGTGAGCCCGGCGGTCTATCCGGTGCCCGCACGCTGAGTCCTGCGCTCACTCCCCGGCGTACGGAAAGGCGCCGGGGCGCAGCCAGCCGCGCACCACGCGAAAGGTCCAGGCCCGCTGCGCCAGTGGGTCCGTGGGCAGCGCGTCTGGCCGCCAGTTCACTTCCGCCACGCCCTGCAGGTGCAGCATGTCGCCGGTCGCAAAGTCGGCCAGCACCAGCGCGGCGCGCGGCTCCAGCAGCATGTTCCCCAGCGTGTTGAAAAAGCGGTTGCCGGGGTAGTCCGGCACGGTCAGCACGCGCCCGGCCAGCCGCACGAAACCGGCCGGTCCGCCGCGGTGCGAGATGTCCACGCCGCGCGCCAGCGGCTGCGCAGCCGGGCCGCTGGCGGTAGCGACAAACAGGGTCTCGCACTGCGCGATCATCTGGACGGCGGCGGGCGGCAGCTGGTCTCCCTCCTCCGTTTCGAACGACTGCACCGGGCCTTGCGAACGGGGAACCCGTGCCAGCGTGCGCACGCGGATGTACTTCGGGCAGTTGCCGAAGGACTGGCGTACCTGCATGCTGAAGCCTTGCGCCGACTGGCGCGTCACTACACCATTGACCCGGTTGCGGCGCCGGGTCGGCAGCTCGATGCCGAGCATGCCGATCGATGCGCCTTCGCGCAAATGCCGCGCCACAGGATCATCTTCCGGCGGCAGCGCGGCGACGTCCAGCCGGTCTGCCTCTGGCGAAGTTGCGAAGCCCGGTGGCGCGGACAGCAGTGTGGCCACTGGCCAGCCCAGGTCATCCAGCGCGCCCACGCACAGGAAGGGCAGCAGCGGGAAGAAGTGGCGGTGCTGGTCCGGCATCCGGTCCCGGATCGGAGCGCCCGCCGGGCCGCCACCGGCCAGGCGCTGCGCTTCCAGTTCGCCCGCGTGGAAGGGCTTGGGGATGCGGTGGTCTTCCATCACCGTCTCACTCGGCGGGCATGGGCACGAACCCGGGCAGCGCCTGCACGCGGGCGATCCACGCCTGCACATGCGGGTACGGCGCAAGATCGATGCCGCCTTCGGGCGCGTGCGCCACGTAGGCGTAGCAGGCCAGGTCGGCCAGCGTGGCCGTGTCGCCCGCGAGGAACGAAGTAGTGGCCAGTTCCGCATTCATGAAGCCGAGCACTTTGGCAGCCAGGTCCTGCATCACCGGCTGGGGCATGCCGGTATCGAAGAAGCGGGCCTGGATACGCGCGCGCGCCGGACCAAACGCGATTTCGCCCGCGGCCAGCGACAGCCAGCGCTGCACGCGCGCGGCGCCGATCGCGTCTTCCGGCAGCCACGCACTGCCCGGCGCATAGCGCTTGGCCAGGTAGACGAGGATGGCGTTGCTGTCTGCCAGCACCAGGTCGCCGTCGGTCAGCACCGGGATCTGGCCCAGCGGGTTCAACTTGCGGAACTCGGCCGACTGCCGCACTGCCGCTCCCGCCTCCACGCTGCGGAAGGGCAGCTGGAGCATGCGCAGGAAGGTCTCGACGCGGTGGGCGTGTCCAGACAGGCGGGTGCCATAAACGACGATCTCGGGTGCTTGCATGATGGGCCTCGCAGTGGAAATGAGCCCTCATCGTAATCATTCCCGCAGCAATACAGAATGCCCCATAATGGCAATTCACTATTCCGGTTTTTGGAAGAATTCGGACCCCCATGGACCGTCTCGACGAACTGCAGGTCTTCCTCGCCATCCTCGACAGCGGCAACATGGCTGCGGCCGCGCGGCGGCTGAATCGTTCGCCGCCCGCCGTCACGCGCATCCTGACCGCGCTGGAGCAGCGCGTGGGCGCGCGCCTGTTCGAGCGCAGTACGCGGCGGCTGGTGGCCACCGACGCGGGCACGCGTTTGGCCGAACAGGCACGCCGCCTGCTGGCCGATTACGACAGCGCCGTCCAGCTGCCCGGCAACGCCACGCCGCGCGGCCTGCTGCGTGTGGCCGCGCCGCTGATGTTCGGCCGCCGCCACGTGACGCCCATTGTTCTGACTTTCCTCCAGCGCTACCCGGAGGTGCAGGTGGACCTGCGCCTCGCGGACCGCAACGTGGACTTGATCGAGGAAGGCATTGATGCGGCCTTCCGTATCGGGCCCCTGTCGAATACCGCCTTCGTTGCACGCCAGCTGGGGCAGGTGCGCCGCGTGGTCGTCGCCAGCCCTGCCTACCTGGACCGCTGCGGAGAGCCGTCCGCGCCCGCCGCGCTGTCGTCGCACGAACTGATATTGGCGACCACGGTGCGCGGCCTGCCGGAGTGGCGCTTCAAAGTGGATGGGCGCGAACAGGCAGTGCGCGTGACGCCGCGCCTGCAGCTCAATGACATGGAGGCGGTGCTGCATGCTGCGCTCGATGGTTTCGGCATCGCGCGCGTGCTGTCGTACCAGGCCGCACCGGCGCTCAAGGCGGGGCAGCTGGTGCGCCTGCTGCGCCGTTTTGAACCGGAACCGGTGCCAGTGCACCTGGTGCTGCCCAGCACCCGCCACATGGCGCCGCGGCTGCGCGCCTTCATCGACTTTGCAGTCTCCGCGTGCGCGGAGCTGGATGTGCTGCGCTGACGCCGCGTGCTGAGACCCTATGCGTTCGTTTCGGCAGCGACGCGCTGCGCCACCGTGTCAATCAGCTGTGCACACTGCTGTGGGTACACGACCGGCAGCATATGCCCGCCCTCAATGACCTCCAACGTCGAACCGGGAATCAGACGTACCAGCGCCTGGCCGTTCTCCCGCCAATCGAGGATCGCGTCACCGGAGCCGTACAACACCCCCACCGGCAAGCGCAGGTCCGCATAGCGCGCCATCTGGTCCGGCATCGCGGCGGGCAAGGCCTGCAGGTCCGCCGAGGCGCCAAGGAAAGGCGCGGGGCGGAGTGTGAGCAGGCCGCCGCCCTTGGTGCGGAAGTCGCGCGGCACCGGGTCCGGCGCGAAGATCTGCCCGAGGACCTTCTGCCCCAGCGCGATCGACATGGGCGTCGCCAGCGTGTACGCCACTGCGGTGCGCACCACACCGTTCGCAATGGTCAAGCCCTTGAAGGCGTCGGCCACCTTCGGCTCGGCGGGCAAATGCGTGAGGGGCGCCAGTAGCGCCAGCCCGCCCACCTTGTCCGGAAAGTCCAGCGCCAGCCGCAGGGCCAGCGCGCCGCCCAGCGAGTGGCCGACAACAACCGGCTTCTCCAGCCGCAGATGGTCGATCAGCGCGGCCAGCGTGCGCGCCTGCGTGGCCAGGTCGGCGGGCGCGCCGTCAGCGCGCGGCGAGTAGCCGGAACCGGGGCGGTCCACCAGCACCACCCGGTAGCGATTGCGCAGCTGCGCCGTGAGCGAATGGCTGAAGTTGCGCACCTGCCCACCGAGGCCGTGCACCAGCAGGAGCGGCTGGCCCTCCCCTTCCTCATGCACGTGCAGGCGCGTACCCGCGACGTCGATGATGCGGCCGAGCGGCGGCACCACCGCCTCGACCTTGCGCGCGGTGGCGCGGGTGAACTGGACCAGGGCCGCCACGACAAGCGCGAGCACCGCCAGCAGGATGAGAATGATCGTCATGCGCGCCGCATCGCCTTTCGCAGGATGTTCCAGTAACCAACCGGCATCAGGCGCTCCAGCACCGACACCACCTTGGCATCACCGCCCACCAGCACCCGCGCGCGTTCGCGCTCGATGCCCTCGACGATGATCTCGCCCGCCCGCTCCGGCGGCATGCGCAGCAGCTTTTGCGTGAGGCGGCGCTGGCGTTCCACTTCGTCCACCGGCGCACCGGCCGGCACGCGCGCGCTTTTCGCGATGGACGTGTTCACGCCGCCGGGGTGTACCACCGTCACGCCCACGCGGCTGCCCTCCATCTCCAGTTCATGCCGCAGCGCGTTGGAAAAGCCGCGCACCGCGAACTTGCTGGCCGAGTAGGCAGCCTGCCCCGGCGGCGCAACCAGGCCATACAGGCTGGAGAGATTGACGATGCGCGCCGCATCGCGCTCTCGCAGCAGCGGCAGGAAGCCGCGCGTCATGCGCACCACCGCGTGGAAATTGATCTCCAGGAGCCAGTCGAAATCCAGTTCGCTCACCTGCTCGAAGGTACCACCAAGGGCCACGCCGGCGTTGTTGATGAGGATGTCCACCTGGCCGAAGCGGTCCAGCACCTGCTGCGGAAACGCGCGCACGCGCTCGCGGTCCGCCACGTCCAGCTGCCAGCCCGCGGCCCGCACGCCGAGTTCGCGCGCGGCCAGCAGATAGATGTCC
>NZ_SPVF01000217.1 GCF_004614185.1 Zemynaea arenosa
GCCCTGCCCGCTGCTGGGTGCCGGCATCGCCGTTCGCGCCGGCCGCAGCCTGCGCTGGCGCTGCCACAGTGTCATGCTGGCGCCGCCGCGCATCCCGGCTCGCATGCAGTTGTGCCGCCAGCGCCTGCGCATCGTTCAGCAAATGCCGCGGCAGCGACACATGCTCCGGCTCGCTGCCCACACCCTCCAGCATGGCCAGCAGCTGCTCGATACGTGCGTCATCAGCCGCAGCCGAGGCGGACGACGACAGCGCCCGCAGCTCGGCCAGCGCATCGATCACGCGCCGCTGCAGCGCCACCTGCGCCTCCAGCCGCCGCGTCAGCTGCGCCCGCACCTCTGTAAATTCCGCCGTCAGTTCCGACGCGTCGATCACCGACCAGCGCCGGTCCAGATCCGCCACCTGATTGGGGCTGAGCCGGTCATCCTGGGCCAGCTGCCGCGCCTGCTCGATGGCCGCGCGCGCCCGCTCCACCTCGGCCTGGTGATGGCGATGCGCATCCAGCCGCCCATGCATCAGCTTGGCGACCCGCCGGTCGGTGTTGCGGATCGCGTTGTACACGCGCTCCAGGTGTTCAGGAGAATGGACATGCTCCGCCGCGGCCAGGCGCAAGTCGGAGAATTCGGAATGAAGGATGAAATCAGCTGCCGCCTGCTCGTTGCCAGCCAGCTGGCTCAACAGCGCAGCCTGCTGCTCACGGGGCGTGGGCCCCGGCGCGGCAGGCTGGTCCGCTTGCGGCTCGGCTCCCGTCCCGTCGGGCTTGTCGCCCTGGCGCTTGAAGAGAAATTCGAACATGACGAGGCATCAAGCATTCAAAAGCGCCATCATAGCAAGAATCGGGAGGGGCCGTTCCTGAGCCTTAATTGAGCGCCACACTCGCCAAGTCACGCGGCGGCGAGGCATACGGCGCCACGTACAGCTCGGCGTCCGCCTCGTCGGCCTCGCTGCCGTCGCCGTTGATCGCCAGGATGCGGTTAGCGATGGCGAACCAGGTTTCCGACGGCAGCACCGCGCGCGCGACCGGGAACAGTTCGCGCTCCTCGCGCTCCAGCCGGGTCAGCAGCGAAGTGCAGAAGGCGTCTGCATGGGAACAGAACAGGGAGACTTTGTCACGGTCGTCCACCGGCTGCACGCGGATGCGCTCGAACAGCGCGCACATGGCGTCGGCCGCGGACAGCTTCAGGGCATCCAGCTCGAACATCAGCTTGTCCACCAGGCGGGTGACCTTGCGCACCGCCGGCAGCAAATACTGCTCGACCTTGCGCCATTGAAACGCATCATACAAACGCTGCATGGCCTCGCAGGCGTACTCCACCTGCCCGGGCGTGAGGAACTGCGCCGGCTCGAACGTCGAGCGGATCAGCTGCTGGAACGACTTCAGGCTCGAACGGACGTTGGCCTGCTCCACCGACATCGCAACTATCGAATAGGTTGCTGTTAGCATAGTCTCCTCCCTGTTATTCCCACAGCCGCGCGGATGAGCGCAGGCGGGGGCGGAAATGACCAGTGTAAGGAGCATCGACCTCTCGCCTTTGATATAGCGCAAACCGGTCGGGCTTGAAGAAACTCACAAATTGTTCGCCGAGCTCGTCACTAGTGATGATGTGATAACGTAGTCCATCCCTCGGCCGCCTTCAAGATTTCTATGACGAAAGCATCGTTCCGGCTCGGTACTGCCATGCTCGCCGCACTGCTTGCCGGCTGCCGCGCCGAACCACCCGCTTACTTCCCCGGCTATGTGGAAGCCGACTATGTGCGGCTGGCCAGCCCCATCGCCGGCACGCTGGCGCGCAGCTACGTGGAGCGCGGCACCCACGTCCAGCGCGGCGCCCGTGCCTTCGTGCTGGAACAGGACAACGAGCGCGCCGCGCGACTGGAAGCGGAGGCCCGCCAGCGCCGCGCCGCCGCCACCTTGGCGGACCTGCGCAAGGGCAGCCGCCCGGCGGAACTGGCGGTGGTCGAGTCCCAGCTGGCGCAGGCCCAGGCCGCGCTGCGCCTGTCCCAGGCCGACCTGGCGCGCGAATCGAAACTGGTGGCGCAGAACTTCGTCTCCCCGGCCCGGATCGACGAGCTCAAGGCCGCCGTCAAGCGCGACGAAGGCCGCGTGCGCGAGGCCGCGTCGCAGTTGCAAGTCTCCCGGCTCGGTGCCCGCAGCGACGCCCTGCGCGCCGCCGAACAGGACGTGCAGGCCGCCGAGGCGCAAGCCGCGCAAGCCCAGTGGCGGCTGGACCAGAAGACCATGACCATTCCCGCCGACGCGGAAGTGGCGGACGTGCTGTACCGCCCGGGCGAACTGGTCCCCGCCGGCACGCCGGTCGTGACCCTGCTGGTGCAGGACTACGTGCGCGCCCGCTTCTTCGTCCCGCAGACCGGCATCGGCGCGCTGCGCCTCGGCCAGCAGGTCAGCCTGCGCTGTGACGGCTGCGCGGGGCCGGTGGCTGCCAACATCAGCTTCATTAGCCGCGACGCCGAATACACCGCCCCTATCATCTACAGCCAGGAGACGCGCGCGAACCTGGTCTTCATGGTCGAGGCCAAGCCCTACGGCCCCGGTGCCGCGGCGCTGCATCCCGGCCAGCCGCTGGAGGTGCGGCTGGTGCAGAACGTCCCGCAGGCACAGCGCTAATGGCGCAGGACATCGTCATCGACGTGCATGGCCTGACCAAGCGCTATGGCGAGCGCACGGTGGTCCAGCGCATCGACATGCAGGTCCGCGGCGGCAGCATCTACGGTTTCCTCGGTCCGAACGGCAGCGGCAAGACCACCACCATCCGCATGCTGTGCGGCCTGCTCACGCCGGACGAAGGGGAAGGCACCTGCCTGGGCCTGGACATCCGCACCCAGGCGCGCCAGATCAAGCGCCAGGTCGGCTACATGACGCAGAAGTTCGGCCTGTACGACGACCTCTCGATCGAGGAAAACCTCGATTTCATCGCCCGCATCTACGACGTGCCGCAGCGCCGCGCCAAGGTCGACGCAACCATCGCGCGCCTCGGCCTGCAAGAGCGCCGCAAGCAGCTGGCGGGCGCGCTCTCGGGCGGCTGGAAGCAGCGGCTCGCGCTGGCCGCCTGCCTGCTGCACGAGCCCAAGCTGCTCCTGCTGGACGAACCCACCGCCGGCGTCGATCCGCAAGCCCGCCGCGTGTTCTGGGACCAGCTGCACGAGCTGGCGGCGGACGGCCTCACGGTGCTGGTCTCGACCCACTACATGGACGAGGCGGAGCGCTGCCACGCGCTGGCCTACATCTGCTACGGCCGCATGCTCGCGCAGGGCACGGCCGAGGAGCTGATCGCGCAGGCCGCGCTGGCGAGCCGCGAGATCAGCGGACCCGCCGACGCACTGGCGCAGCTGAGCCATGCGCTGCGCGAGGACACGAGCCTGCGCAGCGTGGCGTCGTTCGGCGCGGCCTTGCACGTGAGCGGGGATTCGGATGCGGTGCTCGATGCCGCGCTCGCGCGCGTGGATCAGCAGCTGCGTGCACCGAGCCTCGACGTGCGGCGCGTGGAGCCCAACCTGGAGGACGTCTTCATCGCGCTGATGCAGAACGCTGACGACAACTTCGGCCCCGAGGGCGCCAAGCCATGAGAATGTTCGGCCTCTCCGGCGCCCGGCTGCTGGCGATCCTGATCAAGGAGTTCCGCCAGATGCGGCGCGATCGCCTCACGTTCGCGATGATGGTGGCGGTGCCGATCATGCAGCTGATCCTGTTCGGCTACGCGATCAACACCGATCCGAAAGGCCTGCCGCTGGCGGTGGTGGAGGCGGACCACAGCCCGTTCTCGCGCGCTTTTGTGCATGGGCTGGTGAACTCGCGCTACTTCAAGCTGGTGGCGCAGCCGGGCAGCGAGGCGGAAGGCAACCGGCTGCTGGAAACCGGCGACGCGCAGTTCCTGCTGGTGGTGCCGCCGGATTTTGGCCGGCGCGTCATCCGCGGCGAACGCCCGTCCCTGTTGCTGGCGGCCGATGCCACCGATCCCGCGGCCGGCGGCAACGCGCTGGCGGCCATCGCGGGTGTGACGCAGCAGGTGCTGGCGCGCGAGCTGCGCGGGAGCCTCGTGCAAGCTCCGGCCACGCCACCGGCATTCGACGTGCGCGTGCAGCGCCGCTACAACCCGGAGGGCCTGTCCCGCTTCAACATCGTCCCCGGCCTGGTCGGCGTGATCCTGACGATGACGATGGTGATGATGACCTCCCTCGCCGTTACCCGCGAAGTGGAGCGCGGTACCATGGAGAACCTGCTGGCCACGCCCGCGCGGCCGATCGAGGTGATGATCGGGAAGATCGTGCCATATATATTGGTCGGCTACGTGCAGGTCTCGGTGATCCTGCTGTTCGGGCGCTGGCTGTTCGATGTGCCGATGCTGGGCAGCTTTATGCTGCTGTCGGTGGTGCTCACGCTGTTCATCGCGGCCAACCTGGCGGTGGGCTTCACGTTTTCGACGCTGGCCCGTAACCAGCTGCAGGCGATGCAGCTGACGTTCTTCTTCTTTCTGCCCTCGATGCTGCTGTCGGGCTTCATGTTTCCGTTCCGCGGGATGCCGCAGTGGGCGCAGACTATTGGCGAGGTGATTCCACTGACCCACTTCCTGCGGGCCATCCGCGGGATCCTGCTAAAGGGGAACACGCTGCAGCAGGTCGCGCCGGAGCTGTGGCCGATCGCGCTGTTCATGCTGGTCGCGGGGTTTGTGGCGGTCAAGCGCTATCGCCAGACGCTGGACTGAGCGCTGTCTCGACTACCACCGGGAGCTGTGGTCTTCGGTGACGCCCACCAGGCTGTCGATACGCACCTTGTCAGCGCCCTGGTGTGGGCGCACCCACCCATCAAATACACCAATCGGCTGCACGTAACGCGAGGCGGCGACGAGCAGGTTGCGGTCTTCACGCCGCGCGCCTTCGGGCGTGAAGGTCAGGTCCAGCAGGCCATCCGCGGTGGTGATGTGCCAGGGGGCCAGCGGGCTGGCAGGGTCATAGTCAAAGTTAGCTTCGGCCAGCGGATGGATGGCGCCATCGAGCCACAGCGCATTTTCGTGGGCGCCGAAGTAGCCGGCTTGCAGGTTGAAGCCGAGGCGCGGGCCGTGGGCGCTGGCCCAGCGCCAGGCGGTGTCGCGGGCGAGCAGGCCGTTGGAGTAGTCGTAACTGGCGGTGCCGCCGTCCAGCGACCAGGTTTTTCCTGCGGCTGTCACGCTGCCCGTGAGCGCAAGCCCGCCAGATTTCTGCGTGGCGTGGATCGAGCCGCCCAGGGCTGGGCCGACGGCCAGCATCACGGGTGCCTCGCCTGCCAGAACGGCGTCGATAGAGAAGTCTTTGCAGCGCAGGGTGAGACTTTGCTGCCCCAGCTCGACGCGGTGCCCTGCCATGGCGAAGCGGCTGCGGCCAAGGGCGTTGTGGGCGACGGATGCGGTCAGGCCCGGGATGCCGTCGCGCGAGAAGGCAGCGATGACGCGGCGCTGGGCGCGGTCGAAGGCGTAGGCGAAGGCGGTGTTGGTCCAGCCCACGTCCACGACCGCCGCCGCACAGAAAAGCTCGGGCGTCGCCAGCGCCATGTAATGCCAGCGCTTGTGATGAAAGCGGCGCCAGAAGGCCCCGCGCGCATGCGGCGGCGCGAGGCGGTGCCAGTCGAAGCACTCGGCAAGGCCTTGGAAGCGCCCCAGCGACGGCACGCCATCCGGCCCCACGACCGCGCTTGGTGCGCGCGCCATCGGAGCAGTCATGCTGCCAGCTCCGTGTCTGCCTCGCCGAGCGCGGTGCGCAGGGCGGCCGCCAGCACGGGCGGGTCGGTGCGGGTGACCTGCACGGCCGGGCAGCCGTGCCACGCGGCGCAGCGCCGCACGGTGCGGGCGACGTCATCGACCAGCCGCGCGCTGATGCGCACACCGGGCTCCAGCGTCAGTGCCTTCAATTCAAACACTCCCTCGCGCCGGTGGGCCTTGGCGTCCACCCGGCCAATCAAGGCGCCACGCCGCAGGACCGGCAGAGTGAAGTACCCGTACTTGCGCTTCTCGGCTGGCGTATAGCACTCCAGCCGGTAAT
Organism: Zemynaea arenosa; assembly: GCF_004614185.1. Taxonomy (GTDB): domain Bacteria; phylum Pseudomonadota; class Gammaproteobacteria; order Burkholderiales; family Burkholderiaceae_D; genus Telluria; species Telluria arenosa. The sequence goes on from NZ_SPVF01000217.1 coordinate 6,029, forward strand.
CTAAGCCGAACAAATCGAGCGCCCGCCGCCGGTCCCAGACGATCGGATCGAACGGCGACAGGATGCTGGTCAGCGTCGGTGTCAAAGTCCCCTCCCCCGCCTGCCGCGCCAGTTCCGCGTGCTCGGGATGGATGTAGACCGTGTCGCTCCACCCTTCCACCCGCGCCCGCAGCAGCAGCCCTTCATCCGCCAGCGCTTCCAGATCAGGCCTTGGTGGCTTGGTGCGGTAATAGTCAGCCACCCACGCAGAACGTGCCACACCCAGCGCCTTCACCGTCCGCAGCGCAAACGTGCGCAGCACGTCCGGCAGCGCCGGCATCTGCGCATCGTCCCACGCCGGATGCACCCGCTCCGCCAGATCATAAATGCGATGGAAATTGTGCCGCCGCGCGATCATCAGCGCGCCGGACGTGAACAGCACCTCCAGCGAGCGCTTTTCCGGCTTCCACTCCCACCAGCCCCCCGCCTTGCCGTCCGTGCGCTCGAAGTCGGACGAACGCACCGGCCCCTTCTCCCGCACGTGTGCCAGCAGCGCGTCGACCTCCTTGCGCCGCTCGCGCATCCAGGTCGCCGAGTACTTCCAGCCCATCGCCTCCGGATCCAGCATCCGGTGCCGGAACAAACCGTAGTCCTCGATCGGAATGAAGCACGCCTCGTGGCCCCAATACTCAAAGAGCTGGCCTTCTTCCAGATGCTGGTCCAGCCACGCCGTGTCGTAATCGCCCACCCGGCTCCAGAGCACCAGGTAAGGGCTGCGCGCCACCACGCTGATGGTATCGATCTGCAGCATCCCCATGCGGCGGATCGCATCGAGGACGTCCGCCTTGGTGGCGCCGCGGCGGCGCGGCTGGAGCATGCCCTGGGCTGCGAGATGCAGCGCACGGGCGGCGGAAAGCGAGAGCTTGAGATCGGTCATGTGCTTATTCTAAGGACGAATCATCAACGGCGTACAGGTGCAATTGCGGTGCAAATTCGGCCCCGCACTCTGCTATAGTACGGCCTCGTTTTTCCATGCCTGTATCGCCCTCCCATGCGCCTGCTGCACACGTCCGACTGGCACCTCGGCCAGTCCCTCCACAACTACGACCGCACCTACGAGCACCAGTGCTTCCTGGACTGGCTGGTGGAGACGATCGTGCGCGAGGACGTGGATGCGCTGCTGGTGGCGGGCGACGTGTTCGACACCTCCAACCCCTCGGCCGCCTCGCAGCGCCAGCTCTACCGCTTTTTGCGGCAGGCCCGCGCGCGAGCCCCGCACCTGAACATCGTCATCATCGCGGGCAACCACGATTCGCCCGCGCGGCTGGAAGCCCCCGTGCCGCTACTGGAGGAGCACGCGACTGCCGTTATCGGCACCGTGCCTCGCACTGGCGACGGCGCCATCGACCTGGAACGCATGCTGGTGCCCCTGCGCGGCAGATGCGGCAACGTCAAGGCATGGTGCATGGCCGTGCCGTTCCTGCGGCCGGGCGATGTGCCGCGCGGCGCACCAACGGCCGATGACACCACGGACCCTTACCTCGGCGGCATCGCCCTGCTCTACCAGCAGCTGTTCGACCTGGCCCGCATACGCCGGGAAGACGGCCAGGCCATCGTCGCCATGGGCCACTGCCACATGGTCAGCGGCCAGCCCTCGCAGGATTCGGAGCGCCGCATCGTGATCGGCGGGACGGAAGCGCTGCCCGCCACCGTCTTCCATGACGAGATTGCGTATGCGGCCCTCGGGCACCTGCACCTGGCCCAGCGCATCGGGCAGAAGGAATCGCTGCGCTACTCGGGCAGCCCGCTGCCGATGTCGTTCTCCGAGACCGCTTACCAGCACCAGGTCCTGCGCATTGATCTCGATGGCCACCAGGTCCGGGAAGTAACGCCTCTGCACGTGCCGCGTGCCGTGCAGATGCTGCGCGTACCGTCGCAGCCCGCGCCCATCGACGAAGCGCTGGCTGCGCTGGAGGCGCTGGCACTCGACGAGCTGGAACCGGAATGCCACCCCTATCTGGAAGTGCGCGTGCTGCTGGACGGCCCCGAGCCCGGCTTGCGCGCACGCGTGGAGGCTGCACTCAAGGGCAAGCCGGTGCGCCTCGCGAAGATCGAGCCGACCCGCAAAAGCGTCGCCGCCGGCGCCGCCACGGTCGCGCTGTCCCTCGACCAGCTGCAGCAGCTGCAGCCGGATGAGATCTTCCGGCGTTTGTATGAAGAGCGCTACGGCGAGCCCGCGCCGCCGGACCAGGTCGCGGCATTCGGTGAACTCGCGCTGCCGGAGGCGGAATGAAGATCCTGCGCATCGGCGGCAAGAACCTGGCCTCGCTGGCGGCTGAATTCAGCGTCGACTTCGAGAACGGCACGTTGGGATCGGCCGGCCTGTTTGCAATCTGCGGGCCCACCGGTGCGGGCAAGAGCACCCTGCTCGATGCGCTCTGCCTCGCCCTGTACGACGCCACCCCGCGCCTGCTCAAGACCGGCCGCAACGCGAGCACCCTGCCGGACGTCGGCTCGGACATGGTCTCCACCTACGACCCGCGCACGCTGCTGCGCCGTGGCGCGGCGGAAGGCTACGCCGAAGTGGACTTCGTCGGCAGCGATGGCCAGCGTTACCGCTCGCGCTGGAGCGTGCGGCGCGCGTATTCGAAGGCGACCGGCGGCCTGCAAGCTTCGTCGATCACGCTGCACAAGCTCCCCGAGCTGGCTGCCATTGGCCGCAAGAAGAATGAGACGATGCAGGAGATCGTCCAGCGTGTTGGCCTCACGTTCGAACAGTTCACGCGCGCTGTACTGCTGGCGCAGAACGAGTTCTCGGCTTTCCTGAAAAGCGATGAGGGCGAACGCGGCGAGCTGCTGGAAACGCTGACCGGTACTACGGTCTACACCACGCTGTCCAAACGTGCGTTCGAACGCTACAAGCTGGAACAGGGCAAGCTGCAAACACTGTCGGCCCGCCTGTCAGATCAAGTGCCGCTCGACCCCGAAGCCCGCGCCGCACTGGAAGCGCACCTGGTCACCGGCACGGCGCAGCTGTCCGCGCTGGAGGCCCGCAAGCAGGAGCTGGACGCCCACTGGCGCTGGCACCAGGAAGACGCGCGCCTCGCTGCGCACGTGACGGACGGCGAAACGGCATTGGCCGCGGCACGCGCCGCGCACGCCGAGGCCGAGCCGCGCCGCCAGCACCTGGCACTCACCGAAGCCGTGCAACCCGCACGCGCGCTGCTGGCCGAACGCGCACGCCTGGAAGAAGAGAACCGCAAACTGGCCGACCAGGTATCGGCCGCGCGCCAGTACGCCGAACGCACCGGCACCAAGGCAGCCGACGCCGCGGCGGGCATCGCCGCCGCGCAGGATGCGCTGGCAAAAGCCGAAGCCGAGCAGCGCGACGCCGCCCCCTTGCTGGACCAAGCCAAGGCGCTGGACGCGCAGATCGGCGCTCTCGCCACGGCCGGCGGCAAAGTGCAGGCCGAAGTCCGCCACGTCGAAGAGCAGATGGCAGAAGCCGTGGAGAACCTCACCGGCATGAGCTCGCGCCGCGCCGCACTGGTCGAGCGCCAGGCCGAACGCACCCGCTGGTTCGAGGCTCATGCGGGCGAACAGGCGCTCTCACAGCAGTGGGCACGCTGGGAAAAGGTGCTGGGGCAGGCTGCGGCAGCGATGCAGGAC
>NZ_SPVF01000192.1 GCF_004614185.1 Zemynaea arenosa
CTCCACGGCCGCCTTCCTCACCGCCTTTGCCGCGCCCTCCGCTACCCTGCGTGCGGGTCGGCCCCTGCGCGGGGATGACAACATCGGCCGGCATCGGCGCCAGATCCAGCGCCTCGCGGATGAAATCGCGCAGCGCCACCACCAGATCGGCCGTGTGGATCGGCCGTCCCGCCGCCATATCCGCCGCGGCCTGCCCCGCCAGCCGGCAATGCTCCTCGGTCCCCAGCAGCAGGATGTCCGCCAGCGCCCCCTCCACCGCATCGCGTATCCTGCGCGCCCGGTCCGAGCTGCGGCTCTCCCCTTCCAGCTCCCCCTTCACATCGCGCAGATGCGTCGGATCGACGGTCAGCTCCCCCGTGAACGAGCCACCGAGCGTGCGGTAGGCCGCGATCAGCGTCTTCACCCGCTCGTTGATCTGCCGGTTCATCCGCTCGCGCTTCTGCTGGATGGTCTGCATCATCAGCACGCGGATGCCCACGCCGATCAGCGTGACCAGCGCAAGCCCAAGCAACGTCGTGAGCACTCCTTCCCAGGAGCTGAAATCCAGATAGCGCACATCCACCTCGGCCAGGAATCAACTTGGCCCAGTCTACAAAAAATGCGCGCTACGTCTCGTTCAGTTCGACCCGAGGAAGGTCCGCACGTCGTCCTGGAAGCGCTGCGCCTGGTCCCACATGATGAAGTGGGCGCTGTTGTCGACCCGCTTGAGCGTCACGTTCTTCAGCGGCGCATAGGCCATCTTGTAGAACATGTCGAACTGCTCCGCCGTCACCGGAATGCCCTTCTGCTGCACGTACAGCACCGTGGTCGGCACCGTGATGCGGGAGAGCTCCGGCGTCAGGTCGGTGAGGATCACTTCGCGGTAGCCGCGCGCCACCGTCGCCTGGTCGCTGGAGAGGGAATCGGCTTCCGCCACCGGCCGCATGGACTCCGTATTGACCATGCCTGCGATGGTGACGGCGCCGCTGGCCTTGCGCGCCTCCGGCGTCGCGGTGCGGATGCGCGCCTCGAAGCCATCGGCCATCGGCTTGAGCGATTCCGGGGTCGACCCCGGTGGACCGAAAGCCGCCCCGAGGAAGGGCAGCATGTCCACCACCATCAGCTTCGACACCGACTCGGGATGGCGGGCCACCACCATCAGGCCCATGGTGCCGCCCATCGAATGCCCGATCAGCGCAGGCTTCTTCAGCCCCGCAGTCTGGATGTAGCGCGCAATCTCCTCGGCCACCGGCGCGGCGATCGGGCCTTCCGCATTGCCGCCCACCGGCTGCCCCGCGAAGCCGGAGACCTGCACCAGGTGATAGCGATGGCCCGGCACCGCCTTCACCAGGTGCTCCCACACCTTGGGCGACGAGGCCAGGCCAGGCACCAGCACCACGTCGTCGCCACTGCCCTCCACGCGCACGCTGATGCGGTTGGACGTGAAGTCGGCCGCCCACGCGGGCAGGCAGAGGATGGCGGCGGCGATGGCGCCTATCAGCACACGGCGGCGCTGGGACGAGAACAGGGTCATGGTCGTGGAAGTGAATGAGTTGATCGAGCCCTCATTGAACCAGTGCTCACCGGTCCAGGACAAGTGACAAACGTCACCACTGCCGATGACGCAGTGGTTGCCCCGCGCCCTCTTCTGTTCCAGAATGCGGGGATACCGTCCCTTTGCTGGAGGCCGTACGATGCGCAAGTCCCTGTCCTTGATCCGCACCCTGGCCCTCCTGCCCCTGCTGGCCGCCTGCGCGACGCGGCCACCGCCCGCCATCGACAGCACCCGCATCGACACCACGGCCGCCCAGGCCATGCAGGCCGCCCACGTCCCCGGCCTCGCGCTGGCCGTGATCGAGGACGGCCGCGTGGTCTACCAACAGGCCTACGGCTTTGCTGACGTGGAGAGCCAGCGCCCCCTCACCACGGACACCATCATGTACGGCGCCTCACTGACCAAGGCAGTCTTCGCCTACATGGTCGCGGGCTTGGTGCGCGAGGGCGTGATCGACCTCGATGCCCCGCTCCCGCGCCAGCTCAAGAAGCCGCTGCCCGACTACGAGAAGTACGCGGACCTGAAAGGCGATGAGCGCTGGCGCCAGGTCACCCCGCGCATGCTGCTGTCACACAGCTCCGGGCTGCTCAACTGGCGCTGGATCAACGAGGACAAGAAGCTCGATTTCAAGTTCGACCCAGGCAGCCGCTATGTCTACTCGGGCGAAGGCATCGCCATCATGCAGCTGGTGGTGGAGGAGCGCACCGGGCGGCCGGTGGAAGCGCTGATCCAGGAACGTGTGTTCGATCGCTTCGGCATGCGGAACAGCAGCCTCACATGGCGGCCGGATTTCGCAGCGCACGTTGTCACCCACTACGGCGAGAAGGGCGAACGCATCGAACATGACCGGCGCCGCAGCGCACGCGCGGCCGGGTCCATGGACACCACGCTGGAGGACATGGCCAAGTTCCTGGCCGGTGTGCTGAACGACCCGGCCACCGGCCCGATGCTCGCGCCGCAGATCAAGATCGTCTCGCCCCAGCAATTCCCCTCGCACTGGCCGGGCAGCACCGACATCAACGACGGCACGCGGCTGTCCGCGGCGCTGGGCTGGATCGTGTTCAAATCCAAGGCGGGCCCGGCGTTCTTCAAGGAGGGAGCGGACGACGGCACCCAGAACCTGATGCTCGGCCTGCGCGATGGCAAGCGCGGGATCGTCATGCTGTCCAACAGCTCCAACGCCCGCAACCTGTTCCTGCCGATGACGGAAGCGGCCTTCGGCCCGATTTGCCTGCCGTGGTTCTGGATGGGGTACGTCCCCTACGACCGGCCCGACCTCATGGGCCTCCAGCACCGCGACCATCCAGTGGTCAGCGCGGGCTGCCGCTGATGATGTCGAAACCAACGGTCCTGGTTCGTCGTGACGGCATCGACAACCCTCACGAAAGGTGTACAGACATGAAATTCCTTTGCCTTGGCTACTTTGACAACGCGAAAATGGACGCTCTCCCCCAGGCGGAGATCAATGCCTTGATGGCGCGCTGCGGCGCGGTTGTCGAGGAGCTCTACGCCGGTGAGCGGGTGCTCATGGACGCCGGCATCGCCACGGACATGGTGAGCGTGCGCCGGACACGCGGCCGGATCCAGACCACCGACGGGCCATTCACCGAAGCCAAGGAACTGGTGGGAGGCGTATTTCTGATCGAAGCTCAGGACATGGCCGAAGCCACGCGCATCGCCTCCATGCACCCCGCTGTTGCGATGCCGGAAGCCGAAAATCTGGGCTGGCGCCTCGAAATCCGGCCAGTGCATTCGTTCTATGTCCCGGAATGAACAACGCCAGCCTCCTTGCGGGGCTGGCGTTGGCGTGGTGAGGCCGTGCGGCTTTACCAGAAGATCACACGCTGCTCCGGTGCGAGGTACATCTTGTCGTTCGGCTTGACGTCGAAGGCCTCGTAGAAGCCCGGGTGGTTGCGCAGCGCGCCGTTCACGCGGAATTCGGACGGCGAGTGCGGGTCGGACTTGACCTGTGCGATCAGCGCCGGCTCGCGCATCTTGCCGCGGCGGGCTTGCGCCATGCCGATGAAGATGCGCTGCTCGGCGGTGAAGCCATCGATCATTGGCGCAGGTTTCCCTTTCAGCGAAATCTTGTAGGCGCGGCTGGCCATGATGGCGCCCGCGTTGTCCGCGATATTCTCGCCGAGCGTCAGTTCGCCATTCAGCGTATAACCCGGCACCGGGCTGTAGGCGCCGTACTGCGACACCAGCACCTTGCCCTTGGCCGCGAACTTCTCTGCATCGTCCTTGGTCCACCAGTTACGCAGGTTGCCGTCGCCGTCGAATTGCGCGCCCTGGTCGTCGAAGGCGTGGCTGATTTCATGGCCGATCGAAATGCCGACCGCACCGTAGTTAATCGCCGGCTCCGCGTCCGGATCGTAGAGCGGATATTGCAGGCGCGCGGCCGGGAACACCACTTCGTTCAATTCCGGGTTGTAGTAGGCATTCACCGTTTGCGGCGTCATGTCCCACTGGTTGCGGTCCACCGGCTTGCCGAGGTGGCCGATATCGAAGGCGTGCGAGAACTCGCGCGAACGCATCACGTTGCCGACCAGGTCATCGCGCGCGATGGTCAGCGACGAATAATCGCGCCACTGGTCCGGATAACCGACCTTCACGTTGATTTTCGCGAGCTTGGCTTGCGCCTGCTTCTTGGTTTCCGGCGTCATCCAGTCCAGCGTGTCGATGCGCTCCTTGAAGGCGAGCAGGAAGTTATTCACCATCTCGCGCACCTGGGCTTTGCGCTCGGCCGGGAAGTAATTCTTCACATAGACCTTGCCGACCAGCTCACCGAGGTCGCGGTTGATTTCCGCGATGGCGCGCTTCTGCAGCGGGCGATTCACCTTGGCGCCCGACAGCACCTTGCCGCGGAAGTCGAAGCTCTCGTCCACGAACGGCTGCGAGAGGTACGGCGAATACGCGCTGATCAGGCGGAATTCGAAATACGATTTCCAGGTATCGACCGCGGTCGCCTGGATGATGCCATCCAGTTTGGAGAGATAGGTCGGCTGGCTGACGATGATCGAATCGACCTTGCCGGCCACGCCGGTGTCCTTCAGGTAGGTCGCCCAGTCGAAATGCGGCATCAGCTCCTTCGCCTGCGCCAGGGTCAGCTTGTTGTAGGCTTTGACTGGATCGCGATTTTCGACGGCGCTCCACTGGGCGCGGGCGATCTCGGTTTCCAGCGCCACGATCTTGGCCGCTTCGTCCTTGGCGTTTTTGTGGCCTGCGAGCGCCAGCATCTTTTCCACGTGCTGCTGGTAGCGTGCGCGGGTTTCGGTCAGCTTGGCGTCTTTGTCCGAGAGATAGTAATCGCGGTTCGGCATGCCGAGGCCGGACTGGGTGATGTCCACGATATAGCGGGTGGAATCCTTATTGTCCTGGTGGATCGCAATATCCAGCGGCGCGCCCGCGCCAATCCGGTTGAAGCGTGCGGCCAGTGCGCCCACTTGCTGGTGGCTGGAGAGAGCTGCCACGCGCGCCAGTTCGGCTTTCAGTGGCGTCAGGCCCAATTCATTGCGGCGTTTTTCGTCCATGAAGCTGGCGTAGAAATCGCCCATCTTCTGGTTATCCGAGCCCGCGGTTCTGGTCTTGTCCTGCTCCGCCTGTTCGATCAGGGTACGGATCTGGTTTTCCGCATTCTCCTGTGCGACGTTGAACGCGCCCCAGCCCGAGCGGTCGGCCGGAATATCGACGTCCTTCAGCCATTTGCCCTGAGTCGCGCGGAAGAAGTCATCCTGCGCGCGGACGCTCGCATCCATCGCCGCCTTATCGACACCAGAATGCATGGCATCGGCCGCAAAGGCCCCGCCCACGAACAGCGCCGCCACCACGCCGCAGCACAGCTTGAGTCTCATATAGTCATCCTCCTGTTTTTGGATGCCAGCATCGTACAGGAGGGGTGCCCTCAGCGGCGACCTTTCCAATGCATATGTTGCACATTTACCGCCGTAAATCCCCCGGGGACGTACCCCTCTCCCACACCGGGGTACGTCCCCAAACCACTGGAATTGCCCGGATTATCACAATCCCGGTAAACCCATGATTTTGCTGAGCTTTCGATTATGTCGCCCGAGAGCAGATTGTTAAAAACCAGCGCTTTCCTACAGCTCTAAGGCGGGGTACGTCCCCGGTGTGGGAGCGGGGTACGTCCCCGGTGGGAAGGGTTCCAATTGGTGGGGGGCGGGAGGTCGTTATAATCGGGCGCAGTCCGTCGCTGCCCTGGCCGCGGCGCCCGCCACCCTTCGCTGCCCGCACATGCACCAGGTCCTGCTGACGCCGATCGTCTTCCTCTTTACCGCCGTGCTGCTGGTGCCATTGGCGCAGCGGCTCAAACTCGGTGCGGTGCTCGGGTATCTGATCGGGGGCTGCCTGATCGGCCCGTGGGGACTTGGGCTCATCCACGAAGTCGAGCGCATTAGCCAGGTGGCGGAGATCGGCGTGGTGCTGATGCTGTTCCTGATCGGCCTGGAACTCGAACCGCGCAAGCTGCTCGCGATGCGCACCATCGTCCTCGGCGGCGGCACCGGGCAGATGCTGGTCTGCGGCGCGGCACTCGCACTCGGCGGCTGGGCGCTCGGGCTGCCTCCGGCGGCGGCCATCGTGGCCGGGCTCGCACTGGCGCTCTCGTCGACCGCCATCGCAGTCCAGACTATGCAGGAGCGCCACCTGGACAACACGCCCGCGGGCAAGATCGCCTTCGCCATCCTGCTGTTCCAGGACATGGCGGCAATTCCGCTGCTGGTGGTGGTGCCGCTGCTCGGAACGGCGCCGGCCACCACCTCCCAGCACTTCAACTGGGCCCTGGCCGCGCTCGCCATCGCGGCAGTGCTCTTCATCGGCCGCACCCTCATCCGCCCGGCGCTGCGCCTGATCGCCCGCACCCAGCTGCGCGAGATCTTCACCGCCTTCGCCCTGCTGCTGGTGCTCGGCATCGCGCAGCTGATGACGCTGGCCGAACTGTCGATGGGCCTCGGCGCGTTCCTGGCCGGCGTGCTGCTGGCCAGCTCGGAATACCGCAAGGCCCTGGAGACCGACCTGGAACCCTTCAAGGGCCTGCTGCTGGGCCTGTTCTTCACCTCGGTCGGCATGTCGGTCAACCTTGGTCTCCTGACCGCGCAGCCGGTCCAGATCGCCGCGCTGACGGTCGGCGTGGTCGCGGTCAAGATGCTGCTGCTCGGCCTGTTCGCGCGCATCCTGCCGGTCGCGCCCGTGCAGCGCTGGCCGCTGGCCGCCCTGCTCTCCCAAGGCAGCGAATTCGCCTTCGTCGTGTTTGCCGTCGCCAAGGACGCACACATGCTGCCCGCGCCCTGGGACGAGCTGCTGGTCCTCGCCGTGGCCCTGTCGATGGCGCTGACCCCGCTGGCCGCGGTGGCCGGCGAATGGCTGGGCCGCACCCTGCACGGCAGCGCGCCCCCGCCGCCGGACGTCATCGAGCCCGACGAAGACGCGCGCGTCATCATCGCCGGCTTCGGCCGCGTCGGCCAGATCGCGGGCCGCCTGCTGAACGCCTCCGGCATCCCGGTCACGGTGCTGGACAACGACCCCGACCTGATCGAGACCGTGCGCCGCTTCGGCTTCCACGTCTTCTACGGCGACGCCACGCGCCTAGACCTGCTGCAGTCCGCCGGTGCCGCCCGTGCCCGCCTGCTGATCAACGCCATCGACGACATGGACACCAGCCTGGCCCTCACCGACCTGGTGCGCCAGCACTTCCCCCACCTGCGCATGGCCGCGCGCGCCCGCAACGTCACCCATCTGTTCGAACTGCGCGAACGTGGCGTGACCATCATCGAGCGCGAAACTTTCGACGCCGCCCTGATGCTCGGCCGCCATGCCCTGGAAGCGCTGGGCATCGACGCCGAAACCGCAGAGCGCGCCCGCCTGAAATTCCGCGAACACAACATGGCCACCCTTGACGTGATCGCCCCGCACTACCAGGACGAGTCCGCGTTAATCTCCCTGCAGCAGGCCGCGCGCGACGAACTGGCCCGCAACTTCGAGCAGGACCGTATCCGCCTGGATACGCCGCGCCACTGACCGCGCGCTTCGGCTAGGATCGCCTCACGTTCGTACTTGCAACGGAGGTAAGATGAAAACGACCTGGATTGTTTCCGCCAACGCCAGCCGCGCCCGCATTTTCCGCGAGCACATTCCCTCGCAGTCGCTGGAAGAAGTCGAGGACATGGTGAACGAGGCCGCGCGCCTGCGCACCGACGAGTCCCAGACCGACGGCCTGGACCCGCTTGCCGCCGGCAAGAGCCAGCACGGGACCGGCGGCGCCACGCCAACCAAGCAATATCAGCCGCGCGAAACGCCGACCCAGCACGCCAACCACCTGTTCGCCAAGGAGCTCAGCCATTACCTGGTCGAAGCCCACGCGCAGGGCAAGTTCGACGACCTGGAGCTGGTGGCCTCGCCCGAATTCCTCGGCGTCCTGCGCAACAACCTCGATGACGAGCTCAAGCCGCTCATCAAGCAGGAAATTAACAAGGACTACACCTACGCCAACGCGAACGAGTTCGCCGAACAGCTGAAAGCCTGGAAACACTGAATGGCCCGCCAGGACTAGAGCCGTAGCGCGCCACGAGGGATGGCGCGTGACAATTCGAGAGTATTCCGCTCCCTCTGCCGCACTATACTCATGCGCTGAAAATGCAGACAAGCACCATGCGTTGCCTGTCTGAGTAGACGAGCTGAGGGAGCTGATGGACTCATTCACACTGATCGTGGCCTCCGCCATGGTGGGCGCGATCATGGCCGCAACGATGGGTCTGCTGTACCGCGCCTCGTCCGGCCGGCGCTGCCTGCTGGACTGGGCCATTGCCGGGGCCCTGTTCTCGGTCAATAACATCGTCGGCGCGTTCGCCGCCATGTCGGGCAGCTGGCATGCGCTGCTGCCCGCCATCGCCAACACCATCTATATCGCAGGCCACTACGCGGTGCTGGCCGGGGTGCGCCGCCACCTGGGCCGCAGTCCGCGCTATGACGTGCTGGCCGCGCTGTCGCTCGCGGTCTTCCTGCTGCATCTGACGCCGTTCGCCATCAGCTCGGTCGCGCACCGGCTGTTGATGTTCACGCCCGTCATCGCCGCCATCAACCTGAGCATCGCCGGGCTGCTGTGGCGCCAGCCGGACAGCGAGGCGCGCAGCTCCTACATGCCGCTGGTGGTGCTGGAAGTGCTGTTCATGTTCCAGCTCACGCTGCGGGCAATGTACATGGTGGCCAGCGAGCACACGCCGCTGACCTTCCTGGGCAGCCAGTTCCTGCAGACGTCCGGCTCGCTGTTCGTGCTGGTCTTCCTGTCGGTGGTAACCATGTGCTGCGCGCTGATCGTGCTGCGGCACCAGGAGCTGGCCCTGCGCCGCGCCTCGCTCACCGACGCGCTGACCGGGTGGCTGAACCGCCGCGCGCTGCACGACCTGGCGGAGCGCGACTACCGGCGCGCGCGCCGCACCGGCGAGCCGCTGTACTTCATCACCTTCGACATCGACCACTTCAAGTCCGTCAACGACCGCTTTGGCCACGGCACGGGTGACGCCGCGATCCGCCGCGTGACCGAACTGTCCGCGCACGCGCTGCGCGGCTACGACGCGCTGTTCCGCATCGGCGGCGAGGAGTTTGCGGTGCTGATCAATGGCGTAAGCGCGGAGGATGCGCGCAGCATCGCCGAGCGCCTGCGGGAGCTGGTGGATGCCTCGCCGCTGCACATCGACGGCCACACCATCGCACTCACGGTCAGCGTCGGCCTGGCGGCGCTGGAACCGGCGGACCACAAGTGGGAAGACATCCTGCGCCGCGCGGATGATGCGCTCTACCACGCCAAGAAGACGGGCCGCAACCGGGTCTGCGTCTCGGGCGACGATGCGCCGCGCTTGCACCTGGTGGACCGCTCGAGCGCGAACGCATAGGCGGGTGTTGCGGGCGTCGGCCACGCGCCCGCGCAGCGGACAGTGGCCGGCCATCCGCGCCGCATCCCCGCCCGGCGCCGCCTCACGTGG
>NZ_SPVF01000125.1 GCF_004614185.1 Zemynaea arenosa
GCGCCCCCGGCACGCTCGCGCTCAGGCCCATCGGCTCCGCAGGCAGCGCAGTGCGCCACGCCCCCGGCACGCTGCTGCTCAGGACCATCGGCTCCGCAGGCAGCGCGGCGGGCGGCCGGCCGCTCAGCGGCATCGGCTCTGCGGAGCCCACGACCGGCTCCGATGATTGCGGAGATGCCGCTGCTGCGGGGCGCGGGCCCGCTATCGTGGATACTGGCTGGTCCATGTTGGCCTCATTGGAAAGCACCTACTGGAGGCCACTCTAGGAGCGCCACCTCGCGAGCGTTTGATCCCGCTCAGCCCCGCCCGGCCGCCCGCCGCGCATCGTCGCAGGCCGCCGGAGCACTCCGCCAACCCGTTGCGCCGCCGTCACCGCTATCCCTGCGCCCCCTCGGCAAAGATGGACAACCTGGCATGCTGCAGCAGGATGATCGTCTTCCCATCCACGATCTCCCCGCGCTCCACCATCGCATAGGCCTCGTCGAACGGCATTTCCAGCACCTCGATATCCTCGCCTTCCTCATGCAAGCCCCCGCCCGGTCCCGCCTTGCGCCCCGGCTCATACTCGGCAACGAACAGGTGCACCAGCTCCACCACCGCCGCAGGGCTCATGTACGCCCGCCCGACCGCGCGCACCTCGTCCACTTCGAACCCCGTTTTCTCCTTGATCTCCTCCTTGATCCGCACCGCCGGATCCGCCCCTTCCAGCACCCCCGCCACCGTCTCGACCAGATACCCCGGCTCCCCATGCATATGCACCGGCAGCCGAAACTGCCTGGTCAGGACCACCGTACGGTGCGCCAGGTTATACAACAGCACAGTCGCCCCATCGTCCCGCCGGTACGTTTCGCGATCCTGATGAATCCACTCGCCATTCCTCGCCTTCAAATCGAAGCTCGTCTTCTTCAACCTGTCCGAGTCCCGGGACAGCGTCTCTGTCCCTTGAAACCGGATGCTTTCCTCGTCCATGGAGTTCTCCTTTCTTAAACTGGTGTAGGCTCTGCGTCAGGTTTCCGACCTATACTCAACTGCAGGAGGTTCACATGGAACGCAATCCTGTTCGTTATGGCGCTGTCTCCCAGACCCTGCACTGGCTGACCGCGATCCTGGTGCTGGCCGCTTTCATTCTCGGCCCGGAAGGCGGCGAAGAGCACGCCCGGGCTGCCGGAGTCGACCCCCAACAGCAACTGCACGAAACCTTTGGCCTGGCGGTGTTTGCGCTGGTGCTGCTGCGCCTGCTGTGGCGCCTCGTGGCGCGCCAGCCCGACCCGGTGCCGGTGGCTCGCTGGATGGGCATTGTTGCCAAGTCCGTCCAGGGGCTGCTCTACCTGCTGATGTTCGCGCTGCCGCTCACCGGTGTGGTGGGCACATGGCTGGAAGGCCACCCGCTCACGCTGGCCGGCGGGGCCGAGATCGGCCCGCTGCTGGCCCTGAACCACGACCTGGGCGAGGGCGTGTCTGAAGTCCACGAGTTCCTCGGCGACGCCATCATGTGGCTGGCGGGCCTGCACGCAGTCGCCGCGCTGTACCACCACTTCATCCTGCGCGACAGCGTGCTGGTTTCGATGCTGCCGCGCTGGGTCAAGCCCCGCCCGGCGCGTTAGGCACAGGCAGGTCGCGGTCGCCGAGCAGCAGCTTGTCCGGCGTGATCGGCGTGCTGCGGATGCGCTTTCCGGTGGCGTGGTAGATGGCGTTGGACACCGCCGCCGCCACGCCCAGGATGCCGATTTCGCCCACTCCCTTGGTGCCCAGCTGCGCGCTGACGATGCGGTCTTCCTCGTCGACGAAGATCACCTCGATGTCGTGGATGTCCGCGCACACCGGCACGTGATACTCGGCGTAGTTGTGGTTCATGAAGCGGCCGAGGTCATGGTCGGTGTAGGTCGCCTCGTGCAAGGCCTGGCTGATGCCCCAGATCACACCGCCGCTCACCTGGCTGGCCGCCGTCTTGGCGCTGATGATGCGGCCCGCAGCCACCGCGTCCACCACGCGCGTCACGCGCGCGATGCCCAGCGCCTCATTCACCCGCACTTCGCAGAACACGGCCGCATGCACGAGGCGCGCGTACTGTTCCTGCTTGTCCTTGGGCGGGGACAGTTGGTAGGTAGCTTCGATATGGTCCTTGCCCTTCGCCCGCAGCAGGTCGGCGATGGCCACTGTGGCACCGCCGCGCAAGCGCAGCTGGCCGTCGCCGAATTCCACGTCTTCGAACGATGCCTGCGCAAACGCCGATTTTTCCTGCTCGCGCGCGTACTCCCACAACTCGCGCTTGAGGTGGTCGCAGGCGCCAAAGATGGCCGAGCCGACCGAGTTCACGTGTGACGAGCCGCCTTCCGTCGGCGCCTTCGGCAGGTTCGAGTCGCCCAGCTGGAAGGTCACCTGTTCCATCGGCAGTCCCATGGCTTCGGCCGCAATCATGGTCATGACCGTGTAGGTGCCCGTGCCGATGTCCGACGCGGCGCTGGATACCACCAGCCGCCCATCGGCATGCAGCACCGCGCGCGCCTCGGCTTCCTTGACGAATGCTTCCCAGATGGCGCTCGCCATGCCGTAGCCGACCAGCTCCGCGCCCTCCTGCATGGAGCGCGGCTGCGGTGGGCGTCTGGACCAGCCGAAGCGCTCCGCCCCGCGCTCGTAGCAGGCGCGCAGCTCCTTGCTCGAATACGGCTTGCCATCCAGCGGATTACGCTCGGCATAGTTCTTCAGCCGTAGCGCCAGCGGATCCATGCCGAGGGCATAGGACAGTTCATCCATCGCCACCTCCAGCGCATGCACGCCGTGGGTGGCGCCGGGAGCGCGCATGTCCACCGGCGTCGGGCGGTCGCGCGCCACCAGCTTGTGGCCCAGCCGGATGTTCTCGCAGGCGTACAGCTGGCCAGACCAGTTGACCACTTCCTCGGTGTAGTCCTCGAAGCTGGAGGTCTCCTGCCGCGCCTCGTGCACGATGGCCTGCAGCTGGCCGTCAGGATTAGCCGCGAGCTTCACGCGCTGCCAGACCTCGGGCCGGTGGCCGAAGAAGAACATCTGCTGCCGCGTGAGCACCACGCGCACGGAGCGCTTGAGGTGCAGCGCGGCCATGGTGGCCAGCGGCAGCTGGTACTGGGGCCGCAGGCCGGAACCGAAGGCGCCGCCCACGTACGGGTTGCGCACGGTGACCCGCTCCGGCGGCAGCTGCAGCGCGCCGCAGATGTACTCATGGCAGTTCTGCGAACCCTGCGTCTTGTCGTAGATGGTCAGGTGGCCATCGTCGCCGTACACCACCGTGGACGCGAACAGCTCCATCGGATTGTGGTGCTCCACCTCATTGTAGTACTGCGCATCGACCTTCACCGGCGCGCGCGCGAAGACCGCATCGGCGTCGCCCTTGGATTCGTTGGTGGTCTCGCTGGCGTCGTGGGCGTCGTTCAGGCCTGCCAGCAGGTCGGTGGCGTGGGCCTCGGCCTCGTAGTCCACCGTCACCAGCGATGCCGCGTAACGCGCGGCTTCGAAGGTCTCGGCCAGCACCAGCGCCACCGGCTGGCCGCTGTAGAGAATACGGTCGTTGTACAGGGGACGGAAGGGCGCGCCGTCGGGCGCGGTGCTGTCCTTGTACTCCTCATCGTCGCCGGCCAGGGGCGGGCGGTGCCGGTGGGTGAGCACGTCGATCACGCCGGGGACCGCCAGCGCATCGGATGGATCGATATGCGTGATGCGGCCCTTGGCGATCATGCCGCTCACCACCACGCCATGGCACAGGCCTGGTGCGTGGATTTCGGCGGCGTAACGCGCGCTCCCGGTCACCTTGGCGCGGCCATCCACGCGCGACACCGGCATGCCGCTGCGCACGCGGCCCGTGCCCGCAGGTGCGGTCGGAGTTTGCAGGGCGGGGATCAGGTCATCCATGGTGGGCTCCTCGTTGTCCGGCAGCGGCTGTGCCGCGCACGGCGGCGTGCAGGGCCTGCACGATGGTGTTGCGGGCCAGCGGCAGCTTGAAGTCGTTCTGGCCGTAGCCGCGCGCACCCTGCAGGATGATGTCGGCGGCACGGTGGAAGGCCGCGTCGCCGGGGGCCTCGCCCACCAGAGCTGCTTCCGCGTCTTCCACCCGCCACGGCTTGTGGGCGACGCCGCCGAGGGCGATGCGGGCGGCCCGGATGCGCTGGTGCTCATCGAGATCGAGTGCGGCGGCCACCGAGACCAGTGCGAATGCATATGACAGGCGCTCGCGCACCTTGATGTAGACGGAATGGTCCGCGAAGCGCGTGGCATCGGGCAGCTCGATGTGAGTGATCAGTTCCCCAGGCTGCAGCGTGGTGTCGATCTCGGGCCGGTCTTCCGGCAGGCGATGAAACTCCGCGAACGGAATTGCGCGCGTGCCGGACTGCGAACGCACGTGCACAACCGCGTCCAGCGCGCGCAGGGCCACGCACATGTCCGAAGGGTGGGTCGCGATGCACTGCTCGCTGGTGCCGAGGATGGCCAGCTGGCGGTTGACACCGGTCCTGGCCGGGCACCCGCTGCCCGGTTCGCGCTTGTTGCAGGGGACCTCGATATCGTAGAAGTACACGCAGCGGGTCCGCTGCAGCAGGTTGCCGCCGTTGGTGGCCATGTTGCGCAACTGGGGCGAGGCGCCGGCCAGCATGGCGGCGGACAGCAGCGGGTAGCGGATGCGTACCAGCTCGTGGTAGGCGGTATCGGCATTGCGGGCGAGGGCACCGAGCCGCAAGCCACCGCCGTCGATGGCCTCGATGCGGTCCAGGCCCAGTGGGGCGAGGGTGTTGATGTCCACCAGCTCGGCGGGCGTCATCACGCCTTCCTTCATCAGGTCCAGCAGGTTGGTGCCGCCGGCGATGGGGCGGGCGTCGGGCGCGGCGAGGCGCGCCAGCGCGGCATCCAGGTCGGACGCCTGGGTCAGGGTGAACGGGTTCATGCCAGCACCGGTCCGGTGACGTAGCCCGCGGCGGGCGTCTGCTCGGCGTCATCGAGCCCCATCACCTCCGTCACCGCACGCACGATCTGCGGATAGGCTGCGCAGCGGCACACGTTGCCGCTCATGAGCTCCCGCACGTCGTTGGCGGTTTTGGCCTGGCCCTCGGCCATCAGTCCCACGGCGGAACAGATCTGGCCCGGCGTGCAGTAGCCGCACTGGAAGGCGTCATGATCGATGAAGGCCTGCTGGAGCGGGTGCAGCTCCTCGCCCTGAGCCAGCCCTTCGATGGTGGTGACCTCGTGCCCGTCCTGCATCACGGCCAGCGCGAGGCAGGAGTTCACGCGGCGGCCATCGAGCAGCACCGTGCAGGCGCCGCACTGGCCGTGGTCGCAGCCCTTCTTGGTGCCGGTGAGCTGGGCGCGTTCGCGCAGCAGGGCGAGCAGGGTGACCCAGGTCTCGACGTCGAATGTGCGCTCCTCGCCGTTGATGCGCAGGCGCACCGGATGGCGCTGCAGCGGGGCGAGGGAGCGGGTGGGCTGGCTGGGCATTGGCTGTCCTTTCGTGCGGGGGCAGGGGGCAGGAGAGCTAGCACCTTAGGTCCTGCGCCGCCGTGGCTCGGTTCGGTGACGCACACTGTGCTCCGACTGGCCCGGCCAGCTGATGACAGTTGTCACTGGCGCGGCGGCTCCGATGGCGGCACACTGTCGGCATGGATACTTTTTTCATGCGCTGGCTACGCTGGCCCTGGGTCCCGGCCGAATTCGGCAAGGCGCCGTATTTATGGCTGCTGACGATCAACTTCTTCTTCTGGAAGTACATCGGCGGCCTGCCGTCGTGGACGGAAGCGGGCATGGTGGTGCTCACCTTTGCGGCCTTCCTGGCGGCGTATTTTTCGAGCTTCTGGCGGCGCGACGGGCAGCGCGTGCTGCTGTGTATCCTGGCCGTTTGCCTGATCGGGGTGCTGTGGGTGCCCTTCAATCCGGGCGCGAACGTGTTCTTCATTTTCGCCAGCGGCATGTGCGCGGGCTTTGTACAGCGGCGCAACGCGTATGCCGCGCTGATCGGGGTGATGCTGCTGGCAGCCGTGTCGGCGGCCAATTCGGCCTACCCCGTGTTGAATTTCCTGATTCCGTCCGTGTGCGTGGGGCTGCCGGTGGGCATCGGCAGCATCATGGAAGCGCAGGTGCGCCGTTCCCGCGCCAAGCTGCTGCGCACGCAGGAGGAGGTGGAGCACATGGCGACCATCGCCGAGCGCGAGCGCATTTCGCGCGACCTGCACGACTTGCTGGGGCACACCCTGTCGCTGATCACCTTGAAGGCCGAGCTGGCGGGCAAGCTGGTGGCCCGCGATGTGGACGCGGCGGCGCGCGAGATCCGCGACATCGAGCAGACCGCGCGCAAGGCGCTGTCCGAGGTGCGCAGCGCGGTCACGGGCTACCGGCAGGCCGGCTTCACCTATGAGCTGGACAGTGCACGGCACAGCCTGGCCGCGGCCAACATCACGCTGGATGCGCGCGTCGATCCGCTGGCCATGCCGCCGGCGGTGGAGAACGTGATGTCGCTGGCCCTGCGCGAGGCGGTGACCAACATCGTGCGGCATGCGCGGGCGGCGACGCGCTGCGACGTCACACTCGCCGTGGAGCACGGGACCATCGTGCTGCGGATTGCCGATGACGGTGGCGCGGCCGATGCCGGGCGCATCCGCGCTGGCAACGGCCTGACCGGGATGCAGGAACGCGTGCGGGCGCTGGGCGGGAAGATCGTGCTGTCCGGCGGGCGCGGGCTGTCGCTGGAGCTGGCCCTGCCGATGGGGAGTGGGGCATGATCCGCATTGTCCTGGCCGAAGACCAGACCATGCTGCTGGGCGCCCTGGCCGCGCTGCTGCGGCTGGAAGAGGACCTGGACGTGGTGGGCACCGCCCGCAACGGCAAGGAGGCGCTGGAGCTGTGCCGCACGCTGCGGCCGGATGTGATTCTGACCGATATCGAGATGCCGCTGATGACCGGCCTGGAGCTGGCCGGCGCGCTGGCGGCGGAGGCGCTGCCGAGTAAGGTGATGATCGTGACCACCTTCGCGCGCTCGGGCTATCTGCGGCGGGCGTTGCAGGCGGGCGTGCGCGGCTACCTGTTGAAGGATGCGCCGGCCGAGGCCCTGGCGGCCGCGATTCGCTCCGTACACGCCGGTGGCCGCGCGATTGCGCCCGAGCTGGCGCTGGAAAGCTGGAGTGCGGGCGAGGACCCGCTGTCCGAGCGGGAACGTCAGGTGCTGCGGCTGGCGGGCGAGGGCAAGACTTCCGGCGAAATCGCGAAGCTGGTGCACCTGTCCGAAGGCACGGTGCGCAACTACCTCTCCGAAGCCATCAGCAAGCTCAACGCCGCCAACCGCGTCGAAGCCTTCCGCCTCGCCCGCGACCAGGGCTGGCTTTGAGTTCTCAGCCGGGTGGCGCGCCGTTTAGCGGGCGCGCTCCGGTACAAGGTCACCCTTGCCGCTGCGGCTCGGCGACGTAGATTTCGACGCGGCGGTTGTGGGCGCGGCCGGCCGGGTCGTCGTTGGAGGCGATCGGCTCGGCGGCCCCGCGGCCGTCGATCAGGATGCGCTGCGGATTCACGCCGCGCGAGGCCAGGTAGTCGCGCGTGTGCGCGGCCCGCTCCAGCGACAGCGGCTCGTTGATGGCCGGCGTGCCGGTGCTGTCGGTGTGGCCGATGATGGTCACATTGGTGGCCGGATTCTCCTGCAGGGTCTGGGCGAACCGGTCCAGGATCGGCCGGAAATTGGACTTGATATCCGAGCGCCCGGTATCGAACGACACATCGCTGGGAATCTCCAGCTTCAGGCGGTTGTCCTGCGTCTGCGTGACCTGCACGCCGGTGCCGGCCGTGGCCTGCTGCATCTGGCGCTTCTGCTCTTCCATGTGGCGCGACCAGACATTGCCGATCACCGCCCCGGCCGCGGCCCCGAGCACCGCGCCGCGCGTGGTGCGTCCACCGCCGCCGCCCCCGGTCGCGCTGCCGATCAGCGCACCCGCCGCGGCGCCAATACCCGCGCCGGTGGCGGTGCCGCGCTGGGTCGGCGTCATGTTGGCGCCCATGTCTCCGCACGCACTGACCGTCAGGGCACAGGCCGTCAGCAATGCCAGGGGGGCCTTCCGCAAGCTCGTCTTCTGCATGATGAGTCTCCTTTGAAAATAAAACCGGGGCCTCATGGGCCCCGGCTCATGGCTGAAACATGCCAACTGCCTATATGCCTCGCCCGCTGATCAGGCGCACCAGGATCATGATGATCGCCACAACGAGCAGGATGTGGATGAAGCCGCCGACCGTGTACGAAGTCACGAGGCCAAGCAGCCACAGAATGATGAGAACTACGGCAATGGTATAAAGCATGATGATGTCCTCGGGTGGGTTGTTATTAACGACTTGGTCGTCGTGAATCCAGTATGGCCGCGCACCGCTGGGTGATCCGTACGATGGCGTACATTACGTCACTTTTTTCCCTCACCAAACAGTGGCAGCCTGTGCAGCAGGCCCGTGAGGCCCAGCGCGCCGATCAGGCAGGACAGCATGCCGCAGGCGACCAGGAAGGCCAGGTCGTGCGGCGGCATCTGCGCCGTCAGGCTAGTGCTGTCCACGCTGGTGAGCGTGCCCATGCCGAATAGCGTGACCAACACGCCCCACACGATGATTCCAATCCAGATGAAGTGGTTCATGGCTGTCTCCCTTCGTTGGCCGGCGCATTCCGCCGTGAAACTATTGTCAAGTTGGGAAAGCTTTCATTCCGTTCGGTAACGCACACAGCCGGGTTAGCTCAGCAATAAGGGCAAGAAAAAGGGGCCCGCAGGCCCCTGGATTGGCGAACACCGCTCCGCTTACACGGCGCGGATCGAGCCCTTGACGATCTTCACGCGCTCGCCATTGCGCCAGCGCGGTGCGGCCTGCTGATGGAAGGTGCGCACAGTGCCATCGTCCAGGCGGACGCGGATCTCGTAGCTCTTGGTGGCGCGCACATTGCCCTCGACCTGGTTACCAACCACGGCCCCGCCGATGGCGCCGGCCGCGGTGGCCAGGGTCCGGCCGGTGCCGCCGCCGATCTGGTTGCCCAGCAGGCCGCCCAGCACGGCGCCGCCGGCCGCACCGACGCCGCTACCGCGCGCGCGCGTGGTCACTTCGCGGATCGATTCGATGTTGCCGCAGTTGCCGCACCACTTGCGGGC
>NZ_SPVF01000120.1 GCF_004614185.1 Zemynaea arenosa
GCCCCTGCCCCGGCGGCTGCCGCACCGGCTGCACCTGCCGCCCCGGCCGAAGACTCCATCGAAGCCCGCCTGGCAAAGCTCAAGGGCCTGCTCGACAAGGGCTTGATCTCGCAGGGCGACTACGACAGCACCAAAGCGGAATTGCTGAAAAAACTGATCGGCTGACCGCGGGCGCATGCAAACAGTCTCCTGTCCCAGCTGCGGCGCGCCGGTCGAGTTCAAGTCGCATGCCTCCGTCATGGCGGTGTGCGAGTTTTGCCGCGCCACGGTGCTCAAGGACGCGGACTCGGTGCGCGACATCGGCAAGATGTCGGCCGTGCTGGAGGACTATTCACCGATCCAGATCGGCAGCTCCGGCACTGCGGGCGGGCGGCAGTTCAACGTCATCGGCCGCATCCAGCTGCGCTACTCTGCGGGCATGTGGAACGAGTGGTACCTCATGTTCGACGATGGCGCCACCGGCTGGCTGGGCGATTCATCCGGGCTGTTCACGCTGACCACCGAGATTCCGGCCGAAGGCGGGCTGCCGGACTTCGACTCCATTCACCCCGGCCGCCGCTATGACCTGGGCGGGCAGCGCTTCACCGCATCCGAAAAGCGCGTGGCGCGCTGCATTGGCGGCCAGGGCGAACTGCCGTTCAAGGTGGGCGAAGGCTGGGAAGCGAAAGTGGCGGACTTCCGCGCCGGCCCGCGCTTCGTCACCCTCGACTATTCGGACGAGCGCCCGGTCCTGTACAACGGCTTTTCGGTCACGCTGGAGCAGATGCAGATGCAGCTGCTGCGCGACGAAGAGCAGATCAAATCCAGCGCGGGCAAATACCGCGGCAAGCTCGATACGCTGGATTGCCCATCCTGCGGAAGCCTGATCAACTACTTGCCCGGCATCACCACGACGCTGGTCTGCCCCAGCTGCGCTACCCGGCTCGATGCGGCCGGGCCGGAAGCGGCGGTCATCGACAAGGGCGAACAGATCGAACGCGTGCGCACCACGCTGGTGCTGGGCTCCAAGGCTACCATCAACAACCGTGAGCACACGGTGCTCGGCGCCATGGTGCGGGCGGATGATGAAGGCACCACCTGGACCGAGTACTTGCTGTACAGCCCCCGCGGCGGCTTTTTCTGGCTGGTGGAAGCGGAGGAATGGTGGCGCGCGGATGTGCAGTACAACTGGCCCGAGTGGAGTTCGACCGGGTCCGACACAGCCACGCTGGACGGCGCGACGTACAAGAAGCTGTATGACTACCCCGCCACGGTGCGCTGGGCTGCGGGCGCCTTCAACTGGCGCGTGCAGGTCGGCGACGTGGTGCGCGCGTACGAGTTCGAACATGCGCAGACCCGCCTCTCCGCCGAAATGACGGACGACGAGTTGACCTGGTCGCGCTCCACCCGCGTGGCCTTCGACCAGGTGCGCGCATGGTTCGGCCAGAGCATGCGCAATGTCGCGATCCGGACCCGCTCCACGCCTGCCAACCAGCTGTCGCCATCGAGCGTGCGCGGCTTCCTGATCGCGCTCTTCTTCTTCAATATCCTGCCGGCCATCCTGAGCCCGCGCTCGATGATCTACCCGCTGATCGGCGCGCTCGCCATCTGGCTGCCTGCGCGCCTGATGAAGGGCTCCGACGAGGACCAGAAATGAACCCGCGCTTCTACGTGTACGCCCTGATCGTGACCCTGCTCTCCACCGCGGGCAGCTGGATGTCGCTGCTCTCGTCGAGTGGCAGCAGTGGCCGCGGCAGCAGCTGGACCTCGCACAGCTACGGCGGCGGCACCTACGGCGGCGGCTATGGGGGCGGCGGCCACAAATGAACCATGACTTTCGGCCGGCCGGCCAGCATCTGCTGGCGGACCTGTACGGCATCGATGCGTTCCTGCTGACCGACGCCGTGGGCATCGACGCGCTGCTGCGCGGCGCCGCACAGGCGGCGGGCGCGCGCATCCTGCATTCGCACTTCCACACGTTTGGCGACGGCCAGGGCGTGACGGGCGTGCTGCTGCTGGCCGAATCACACATCTCCATCCACACCTGGCCGGAACACGGCTTTGCGGCTGCCGACATCTTCATGTGCGGCGGCGCCCAGCCCGAGCTGGCGCTGCGCGTGATCGAGGCGGCCCTGCAGCCCGCCGCGCGCGAAGTGCAGGCCATTGGCCGCGGCATCGCGCTGCGCCAGGCCAACTGATTTTCTTCATTTTCACAGCATGACTCAGACAACCAAGAAGGCCCTCGGGCATATTCGCGTCCTCGATCTCTCCCGCGTTCTCGCTGGGCCCTGGTGCTCGCAGAACCTGGCCGACCTGGGCGCGGACGTGATCAAGATCGAGCGCCCCGGTGCGGGCGACGACACGCGCGCCTGGGGCCCGCCCTACGCCAAGGACGCGCAAGGCCACGACACGACCGAAGCCGCCTACTACCTCTCCGCCAACCGCGGCAAGCGCTCCGTCACCGTCGATATTGCGAGCGCGGACGGCCAGGCCCTGATCCGCGAGCTGGCGCGCCACTGCGACGTGGTGCTGGAGAATTTCAAGGTCGGCCAGCTGAAGAAGTATGGTCTCGACTACGACACCCTGAAGGCCATCAAGCCGGACATCGTCTACTGCTCCGTGACCGGTTTCGGCCAGGACGGCCCGTACGCGCACCGCGCGGGCTACGACTTCCTGATCCAGGGCATGGGCGGACTGATGTCGATCACCGGCGAGCGCGATGACCTGCCCGGCGGCGGCCCGCAAAAGGCCGGCGTGGCGCTCACGGACCTCATGACCGGCATGTATGCCACCATCGCGGTGCTGGCCGCCCTCACCCACCGCGACCGCACCGGCGAAGGCCAGTACATCGACATGGCGCTGCTGGACACGCAGGTAGCGATGCTGGCAAACGTGGGCAGCAACTACCTCACCAGCGGCAAGCCGCCCAAGCGCTGGGGCAATGCGCATGCCAACATCGTGCCCTACCAGAGCTTCGCCTGCGCGGATGGCTACATCATCGTCGCGGTCGGGAACGACGGGCAGTACGCCAAATTCGTGGAGGTGGGCGGCCGCCCCGAGCTGCGCGACGATCCGCGCTTTGCCACCAACCCGCAGCGTGTGCAGAACCGGGACGTGCTTGTCCCGCTGCTGGCCGAGATGGTGAAGACGAAGACCAAGGACGAGTGGATCGCCCAGCTGGAAGCTGTCAATGTGCCCTGTGGGCCGATCAACAATCTGGACGAAGTCTTCGACAACCCGCAGGTGAAAGCGCGCGGCATGGCCGTGGACATGCCCCACCCTGCCGCCGGTTCGGTCAAGCTGGTGCGCAGCCCGATGCGCCTCTCCGAAACACCTGCCGAAGCAGAACTGCCCCCGCCGCTGCTGGGCCAGCACACCGATGAAGTACTGCGCGACGTGCTGGGCAAATCGGACGCCGACATCGCCGCCCTGCGCGCGGGCGGCACCGTGTGATGCACAGCGTCCCCGTCAACAAGCTGCTGCGCGACGCGGGCTACGTCACGATCTTCAACGTGGCCTGCGCGCTGGCGGTGACGTTCATCCTCGGCTCGCGCAGCACCTTCTTCGAGAACCTCGTGTTCTCGATGTGCATCGGCTATATCGCCTTCATCATCATAGACGTGCTGCGCTTCCTGATGTGGGGTGCCACGGGGCGGCCCAACTGGACCATCTTCCCGCTGATCCTGATCGGCGCGGTGGTCATCGCCCAGATGAGCGGCACCGCACTGGCGAGCTGGCTGCTCGGCCACCGCAACTTCTCGCTGGATGCCTTCCTCTCCGGCCGGACCTTCCATGCCGGTTCGGTGTTCTTCACGCTGCTGGCCACGGCCGCCGCATCGATTTTCTTCTCGGGCCGCGAACGGCTGCTCAAGGCGCAGGCGGAAGCCGCCAACGAGCGGGCCCGCGCCGAAGCGGTCGAACGCCAGGCCGTGCAGGCCCAGCTCCAGCTGCTGCAAACGCAGCTCGAACCGCACATGCTGTTCAATACTCTCGCCAACGTGCAAGGGCTGATTGCCATCGACCCGCCGCGCGCACAGGAGATGCTGGACCAGCTGATCCAGTATCTGCGCGCCACTCTGTCGTCTTCGCGCGCGCAGGCGACCACGCTGGCGCAGGAGTTCGCGCTGATGGAGGCCTATCTCGGCTTGATGTCGATCCGGATGGGAGCGCGCCTGAACTATGCGCTGGAGCTGCCGCCCGCGCTGGCCGAGGCGCGCGTGCCGCCGATGCTGCTGCAGCCGCTGGTGGAAAACGCAGTTGCTCATGGCGTCGAGCCAAAGGTCGAGGGCGGTCACATCGCCGTCGGCGCGCGCCGCGAGGCGGAACGATTGGTCCTGTCCGTGACTGACAATGGGCGCGGCCTTGATGCGCCGCCCGGCAAGCCAGGTACCAACGTGGGCCTTTCCAACACGCGCGCGCGGCTGCAGGCACTGTACGGCGAGCGCGCATCGCTGTCGCTGCACGCTGCGCCCGATGGCGGCTGCGTGGCCACCATCACTTTGCCCATCGAGACGCCATGACTGTCCGCGCCCTGATCGCCGAAGACGAACCAATCCTCGCCGCCACGCTGGCTCACAGCCTGCAGCGCTTGTGGCCCGAGTTGCAGATTGTGGCCACGGCACCCAACGGCATCGACGCAGTGCGTATGGCGCTCGACGAAAAGCCGGATGTGCTTTTCCTCGACATCAAAATGCCGGGCAAGACGGGACTGGAAGCGGCCGAGGAACTGGCGGACGAATGGCCCGCCGCGGCGCCCTTCCCGTTTATCGTCTTCGTCACTGCCTACGATGAATACGCACTGGCCGCCATCGAGCGCGATGCGGCCGACTATGTGCTCAAGCCCGTGAACGACGCGCGTCTCGGCAAGACGGTGGAACGCCTGCGCCAGCGTCTGGCCGCGCGCACGCCCGCCGCCGCGCCGGCGATGGAGCAGCTACTGACCCAGATGCGCGCCCTCATGCCCGCGCAGGCGGCCAGCGCGCAGCCGGAGCGCCTGTCGATCATCCGCGCCGGTGCGGGCAACCAGGTGCGCATGATCCCGATCGGCGACGTCGTGTTCTTTGAAGCGCTGGACAAGTACGTGAACGTGGTCACAGCCGATGGCGAGGCGCTGATCCGCACGAGCCTCAAGGAGCTGCTCCCCCAGCTGGACCCGCAGGTGTTCTGGCAGGTCCACCGTGGCACCATCGTCAATTCCACCTGCGTCACCAGCGCCATTCGTGACGAAGCGGGCAAGTACACCCTCACGCTGCGCAACCGGCCGGAAAAGCTGCGCGTCAGCCCTCTCTACGCGCACCTGTTCCGGCAGATGTAGTCAGAACGCGCGCTGCACGGTGAACACCGCGGCGCTGCGCACCACGTATCCGGCCACACCGCCGTAGCGCCGCACGCTGGCACTCAGCTGCCATGGCGCGGGCGTCCACGCCACGCTAGCGCTCACGATGCGGCTGCCGCTCTGCGTCTGCCACAGCACGTCGCCACCAATGGCCAGGTCGCCGTCCCGCCACTCTTCGCGCAACAGGACGTTGTGCTGCTGGCCTTTGAGGGCCGTCCGGTCGGCCCAGGCCTCCGCCACCATCATCCATTTGCTTTCAGTGGTCCAGGTCAGTCCGGCCAGCGCCTTGGCGCCGCTGCCCTGCTGCTCCCAGTGGGTGCCGGTCCACGTGTCGTGGCGCTGCTGGAACAGGATGGAGCCATGCAGTTCCAGGCCATCGCCATGCACTTGGGAGAACGAGACACCGCCTTCGACGCCGTTGCGCTGCGAGACGCGCAACACCGCATACTGGTCGCGCGCATCGGCACTGGCGTACCAGCGCAGCGCCAGCGATTCGTCGCCGCGCGGCTGATCCGCCTTGCCGCGCCCTGGGTTGGACCAGACAAAAGTCAGCGCGCTGTCGGCGGTAAAGCGCTCATAGGCCAGCAACGGCACTCCCACCAGGTTGGTCACGTTAAGGGCGCGGCGGTCCTCCTGCTGCACCACGTCCAATGGGCGGAAGGCGTAGCCGACGTCCCAGCTTATGATCTTCTTGCCGACGGTAACAAAGCCGCTGCCTGCCGCGCGCTCAAAGGATAGTTCGTTAAGCGTGAGACGGCCCTCTTCGTCGCCGGCAGCACGCGCCGTCACCAAGCCTTTGACAGCGGTCTGCCACGGCGCGTCCCACTGCCAGCGCAGGTCCGCAGCAGCCACCGCGTGCTCCCAGTCGCGCACGCGGTATGGGTTGGCCAGATTGGCGCCGCGGGTCTCGTACTGCGCGCGGGTGGTGAACTGCACGCTGTCCTCGGCCTGCGCAAGCGGCGTAGCGCCGAGGGCCAGCAGCGCGGCGGTGGCAATCCGCAATCTCATGGCGCGATGTCGCTGCGGGTCAGGTACATGGCGTTGAACAGCTCATCGCCGAGCTGGCGCGGCTTGGCGGAGAGTGTGGTCACCACGGTCTGGCGGCTGGTCTGTACCTCGTCGATCAGCACGACCTTCAGGACCGACGGCTTGCCTTCCCGCGCACCCACCGTGTAGTTGGCCTGCTTGAGGCGGCGGTTTGACGTCGCGAACAGGTCCGCGTGCACAGGGCGGTAGTCCTTGGCGCCGACCTGCAGCACGATGCGCTGGTAGCTCAGCGACTTGCGCTTCGCGGCCAGTTCCAGTTCCAGGCAGTGCACGCCGTCGACCTCCACCTCGCGCAGCACGGTGCCGGTGTAGTCCCCGGCCCAGCTCAGGTTCGCGATGTCACCGGTGGAAGCGTCGCCCAGCAGCTTTTGCAGAGGCGTGATGCGGATGGGACGTGCGCTACCGGGCATGATCATCCAGAAGTCGTCGCCGACCATCAGCACCTTCTGCCCCGCCTCGCCGGGCGTGCGGAACAGGATCAGCGACTTGCCCGCGCCCTTGGTGTTGACCTGGTAGCGCTTCTCCTTATCGAGTTTGCCGTCCTTGTAGGTCTGGACCAGCGTCTCGATCTGCGCCGAGCTGTCGGGCAGGCGGAAAGCATCGGCCTTGCGCAGGATGTCGTCCACGTCAGCGGCTTGGGCCAGGCCGCACAGCGCAAAGGCGGCGGCGATGAGGGTGTGCTTAAACATGAGCGAGAGCCTCCACGACAGGCTGGCGGGCGGCGGCGCGGCTCACCAGCCAGGACGACACAGCGGACAGGAAGGCGGCGATGAAGGCCGCGGTGAGATACATCTGGGCCGACACCATGACCATCAGCGGATAACCGGAAGTACGGCCCGGTGGCGGTGGCATGCGCACGTCGAACATCAGCAGGGACATGGCCACGCCTGCCGCCAGGGCCATGCCCAAGATGGCGCCGCCGCTGCCCAGCACCAGCCCTTCGAGCGTGAACAAGCGGGTGATCTCGCCGGGCGTGGTGCCCATGGCGCGCAGGGTGCCGATCTCGCGGGTGCGTTCGATGACCGCCATCGCCAGCGCGTTTGTCACCGAGAACACCACGATTACCATCACGATCACGCCGAGGAAGCCGAAAATGCGGTCGTACAGGCCTTTCACGCTGGTGTACATCTGCGCCTGGTCCAGCCAGGTGCGCACTTCCAGCTTCGGAAAGTCATGGCGCAGTGACGCGGCGGCGGTATCGGTGGCGTCGCGCTCCTCAAGGTACACGTGCAGGGTGTTCACGCGCTTGGTGGCCAGCAGCGATTGCGCGGTGGAGAGGTCCACCATGATCAGGCGCTTGTCCAATTCGGCGACACCGGTGGAGACCACGCCGGTCACTCGCACATCCAGCGCATTCAGGCTGCCCGCCGTGGTGGTGGCCAGCAGCGTGAGGGACGTACCCGGGTGGGCATTGAGGGACCGGGCCATGCCGGAGCCGATCAGCACACCGGGGCCGTCCTGCGGCTGCACGCTGTCCAGCAGCTCGCCTTCGTTCCGCTTGAGAAAGGGACCCTTGACGAGGAATTCCTGGTTCGCGTCCACGCCGGTGCCGACAAAGATCTCGCTCTTGTCGCCGTTGCTGATCATGCCGGTGAACTGGACGCGCGGCAGCACGCGCTGGACGCCGGGGCGGGCCAGCAGCTTGCGCGCCAGCGCCGCCGCATCATCAAGTCCATGTGCCAGCGGCGTGGAGTCGGTGCCGTCGAACTGGCCCGGCGCCGCGACGATCACATGGCCGGTGTCGCGCGCGCTCATCTCGGCCAGGGACTGGTAGGTCCACAGGGCGAAGCCGCCGCCCAGCAGTGCAGCCGCGGTGCCGGTGGCGGTGATAGCCAGCGTGACCAGCGAGCGGCGGCGGTTACGCAGTGTGTTCTTGAAGGCGAGGGCCAGCCACTTGCCGCCGAAAGAGAGATCAATTCGCATACGAGCCTCCTGCGAGGACGCCGTCGTCCAGCATCAGCGCGCGGTCGCAGTGCGCCAGCATGCGGTCGTCGTGGGTGGCGATCACGAAGCTGGTGCCCTGCTCGTGCGCGAGCTGCTTCATGAGCGAGATAACCTGCGCGGCGGTGGCGGCATCGAGGTTGGCGGTCGGTTCGTCGGCGATGACGAGGCGCGGGTTCTTGACGATGGCACGGGCGATCGCCACGCGCTGGCGCTGGCCGCCGGAGAGCTGGTCCGGGCGGTGCTTCGCAAAGCCGGAGAGGCCAACGCGGTCCAGAGCGCGGGCCACACGTTCGGCGCGCTCACGCGGCGGTACACCGAGGAGATACAGCGGATAGTCCACGTTATCGGCGGCACTCATCACCGGCACCAGGTTGAAGCTCTGGAAGACGAAGCCGATGGCCGCGCGCCGCAGCTGGGCGCGCGAGGTTTCGCTGGCGTTGCGCAGGGCGGCGCCATCGAACCAGACTTCGCCGCCGTCCGGCTGGTCCAGCAGGCCACACAGGTTGAGCAGCGTGCTTTTGCCACTGCCCGAGGGCCCGGTGACGGCCACGGTTTCGCCGCGGCGAATGCTCATGTCCACCCCACGTAGCGCGTGGATGGTGGCGCTGCCGAGGGTGAAGGACTTGGTGATGGCGGCCAGCGCCATCAGGGGTTCGGCGCGGTTCATTGGCCCAGCTCTTTCAGGCGGGCCGCGGCGCGCACGCCGGACTTGGATGCAGCATCGGCGGCAACGGCCTGGCGCAGAAAGGCGATTTCCTCCGGCGCGCGC
>NZ_SPVF01000244.1 GCF_004614185.1 Zemynaea arenosa
TGGCACTTCGATGCCGTAAATCTAGGGTGGGGGCGTCCATCCCATTGGTTGAGGGAGGTCAAATGGCGGGCAGTTGGTGAGGTCAGACCATTTCGGAGAAGCCGACGCGGTCGGTGGTGGCGGCGCGGGCGTCTTCGACGCTCACCTTGTGCGTGGCCAGCAGGCGTTCCAGTGACTGGTTCATGGTGTGGCAACCCAGATCGCTCTTCGTATTCATGTGGTTGCGGATGCCGGCGATGTCGCCCGCTTCGATCAGGCGCGCGACGGCGCTGCCCGGGGTCAGGCACTCGGTGGCGAGGTGGTAGCGGTTGCCTTCGGTCGAGGGCAGCAGGGCCTGGCACAGCACGCCGCGCAGGGCGTGCGCCAGCGCCTGCGCCTGGGCTTCGGAATTGCCCAGCAGGCGCATCATCTTCTGCAGGCCCAGCTCGGTCGAGCGGGCGTGCAGGGACGCCAGCACCAGCGGGCCGGACTCGGCCAGCGCCAGCGCTTCCTGCGCCGTCTGCGCATCGCGGATCTCGCCGATCACAATCACGTCCGGCCGCTCGCGCAGCGCATCCAGCGCGCCGAGGTAGTAGCTTTCGACATCGCCGTCCTCGCCCACCTCGCGCTGGGTGATGATGCATTTGCGCTGCGGGATCAGCGTCTCGACCGGGTCTTCGATGGTGATGATGTGCCCCGACCGGTGGCGGTTGATCTCGTCGATCATCGAGGCGATGGTGGTCGATTTGCCCTGGCAGGTGTCGCCAATGATCAGCACCAGCCCGGACGTCAGCCGCGCAAAGGCCTGCTCGTCCTCATGCAGCCCGAGCTGCGAGATCGCCAGCGGCTCCTTGGGGAAGCGCCGGATCACGCAGCCCAGCCGCTTCTTGCCCTGGAAGCTGAAGCAGTTGGCGCGGATCCGCGCCGTGTGCAAATCGATCGAACGGTCGAACGCGCGGTCGGCGATGCGTTCCGCCCAGTTCGGCTCAATCACCTCGAAGAACTCCTCCAGCTCCTCCTTGGTGATCGGCGAATCCGTCACCGCCACCAGCCCGCGCGGCTGGCGCAGCATCAGCGGGGAGTTCTGGTGGATGATGATGTCGCTGAAGCTGAGGCGCGAATTGAGCAGGTGGAGTATCTGTTCGACCAGCGTGCCAAAGACCGGGTGGTCTTCGTTCTCTTCATAGGTCAGGGTGCGGATCTGCGAGTGATTGTCCATCTGCGGGCGCGGTAAGGAGGGCCAAAACGAATGCAGACAATTTTATAAGAGCAACATCACGACGTGCCAGACAATTTTTGCGACGTTCCATCTCAACAACAACCGGCGGCGTGCAGTCTGTTCCGCCCAGCGTGCAATCCGTCGCAAAACCGGACGCCCGCCGCCGGGCAGCCCGTAAGATGTCATCATCGCCACTTCATCCATGGGAGAACAATATGAACCTCGCCTCCGCATCCACCTCCGGCCTGCGCGCCCTGGTCCTGGCCACGGCCGTCCTGGCCTGCACCGCGCCGCTGCAGCACGCAGCGGCCGGCAACTGGGGCTGGAACAGTGAGAAAGTCCAGGGCAACGGCGCGGTCAAGCAGCAAAGCCGCACCGTGGAGCATTTCACCGGCATCGGCATTGGCATTTCCGGCGACGTGGACGTGCGCACCGGCGCCACCGACAGCATCACCATCGAGACCGACGAGAACCTGCTGCCGCTGATCGAAACCGTGGTCGAACGCGGCACCCTGCAGATCCGCCCCGTACGCAAGAACCTGGAGCTGCGCACCCGCTCGATGAAAGTCGTCGTCACCGCGCGCGAGGTCAGCTCGATCTCGCTGGGCAGCTCCGGTAACGTGACCGCGGACGTCATCAAAGGCTCGCGCGCCAGCCTGGTGCTGGGCGGCTCCGGCAACATCAACGTCAAGACGGTGGACGCACGCGACACCTCGCTGGTCCTGGGCGGCAGCGGCAAGCTGGCCGTCGCCGGCGGCACCACGGACAAGGTCTCGATCACCATCGGCGGCTCGGGCGACGTGGAAGCAGCGGGCCTGAAGTCGCGCGACGTCAGCGTGACCATCGGCGGTTCGGGCGACGCCACCGTCTGGGCCAG
This sequence comes from Zemynaea arenosa, assembly GCF_004614185.1. GTDB lineage: Bacteria > Pseudomonadota > Gammaproteobacteria > Burkholderiales > Burkholderiaceae_D > Telluria > Telluria arenosa. The sequence goes on from NZ_SPVF01000244.1 coordinate 2,076, forward strand.
CGACAACCTGTCCGCCACCATCGCCGGTTCGGGCGACGTGAATTACTACGGCGACCCGCGCGTCAGCAAGAACGTACTGGGCTCGGGCGGCACCAAACGCCTCGGCGCCAGCCCGAAGTAAGCCTCGCTTCCCTCAATAATCCCAGCGCAGCTCACCCACCAGGGTGCGCTGCGTGTAGGGATGGAAGGCCCAGTAGCTCTCGTTATTCAGGTTGTCGATGCCCAGCGCGAGCGACCAGTGCGGGCCGACCCGGTAGCGCACCCGCACATCCGCCACCAGATACTTCGACACGCCCATATAAGTCTTCTCGACCGGGTCGCTGTTATCGAGCGTACCCCATTGGCGGCCGCTGTAACGCACCCCCAGCGTCGCGCTCCAGTGCTCATCGAACGTCCACGCCGCGGTGCCGTTGGCACGCCAGTCGGGCACACGCGGCTGGTGCTTGCCGACAGTGGCCGCGAAGCGCGCGTTCTCCGCGATCAGCGAGTCGGCATAAGTGACGCTGCCGCCCAGGGACAGCCCGGGCACCATCACATCGTCATACTGCGCTGCGATTTCCACACCGTTGGTGCGCACCTTGCCGATGTTCTGCACCGTGTTGACGGTGGCCGTCAGCGGCTGCGAGTACAGCGCGTTGCGCGTGGCCTCGTGGAAGTACGTGATCCGCGTGGTGCCGCGCGCCGATGCGTGCTCCGCCGTCAGCTCGCTGGTCCATGACTTCTCGGCCTGCAGGTTCGGATCGCTGTTGACGATGGCGTTGTCCACGATGGAGCCCTGGAACAGTTCGGACGCCGTCGGGTTGCGCACCGCGCGGCCCAGCGAGGCCTTCAGCGTCCAGTCGCCGCCCGCAGCCCACGACAGCGCTGCCTTTGGCGACACCGCCGTCTCGGTGCGTTCGCCAAAGCGCAGTGGCGCGGCAGTCCCACCGCCAGCGAGTTCGCCGCCAAACGCCTTCCACCGCTCCACGCGTGCGCCCAGCATGGCCTTCCAGCGGCTGTCTATAGTCCACGTATCCTGCCCGTACAGGCTTTGCAGCCGCGTGTTCCCATTGAAGGCCGACACCCGTGCGCCGTTCGCAGAAGCGATCCAGTCGCTGCCCGCAAACACGGATGTGCGCAGGCGCGCCGTGTCGCGCTGGTAGCCCAGGTCCACAGCGTGGCCGCCGCCGGGCCGCCACACGCCTTTCAGCGCCAGCGTGGTCCATCCGCTGCCATGCATGTCGGTGACGTTGCCCGCGCCATGGGTCGCGGCATCGGCCACGAACACGGTCGGGGTGCGTACCACGTCGCGCGTGTACTCGTAGCGGCTCAGCGCCAGCTCCCAGTCCCACACGCCGCGCGTGTGCGACTTGAGCGACAACCCGTGCATCCGGTGTTCGAGGTCGCCGATCGACGGCGCCAGGTCGCCCGGCCGCAGCTCGTAGCGCCGCCCGCCCATGTTGATGCCGTTGTTGGCATCGCCCCGGTACACAGGCGCGCCGTCCGCACCGCGCAGGTAGGATTCGCTGCGCCGTACGCTGTCGTTGTGCCACCAGCCCAGCGTGTAATTCAGGCGCAGCGTGGGCGTGAGGTCATACGCCAGCTTGGCCTTCGCATGGTCCTGCACCGTGTGCGACTGCGTGGTCGAGCCGATGATCCACCAGTCCTTGCCGGCCGGGTTGCGGCCCGCGATGGCACCCGTCACTGGCAAGCCCGCGCTGCTCGCGGTGCCCGACGCAAAGGTCTTGGTTGCGAAGGAAATCGGCTGCGCATCGCTGTCCAGCCGCGCCACGTCCAGCCACCAGGCCAGGCGTCCCGCGCGGTCCCCAACCGAGAAGCTGCCCTGCCCTCCACCGAAGCGGCCATCGCTGGCGTACTGGTTGAAATGCTGGGTGAAGCCCGCCAGCCTGGCGTGCGCCTCGAAGCGCTTCGGCATCTGCGTCTGGAAGTCCACCACCGCCCCCACCGAGTTGCCCGGATAGGCGGCGGAGAACGGGCCATACAGCACGTCCACGCGCTCGATCTCCTCGGGAGAGACCATACCCCAGCGCGGTGTGAAGCTGGCGCCATTGCCCAGCAAATTGGAAAGCAGGATGCCGTCCGCATACACCAGCGAGCGCGCGCTGTTGCCGGTGCCGGACGCGCGGCTGGCCAGCACCGCGTGGTCGTAGTCGCCCACGAAGCGCTTGCGCACATTCAGGCTGGGGAAGTACTTGAGCGTGTCCTCGCTGTCGAGGGCATTGATGCGCTGCTCGATCTCGGCGGCGGTGATGCCTTCGATGGTGGTCGGGATCTGGGTCGGCAACGAGCTGGGGCGGCCGCCATTGATGACGACCGTGTCCAGCGAACGCCCCGGCGGTTCCGCAGCAGAGGACATCCCATCCGCTTGGGCGTGCGCCGCCGCTGCCGCGGCCAGCGCGGCAATCGTAAGCCTGTGCATGGCAGGCCTCAGCGCGTGGTGGTGATGGGCTTGACCGGCACCTGCACGGTCACGTTCTCGCGGTTCTTGCCCTTGCCTTCCACGACCAGCGTCACGGGCACGGTCTCGCCGTCCTTCAGCTGCCGCTTCAGGTCCATCAGCATGACGTGGTAGCCGGCCGACAGGTCCACGGCCTTGCCGGCCGGGAGCTCGACCGCGTCCACGTGGTGCATGCGCATGGTCCCGTTCTGCATCTCCATCTGGTGTAGTTCAGCCATGCCGGCGACCGGCGAGCTGACGCCGACCAGCTTCGCGTCCGACGCGGAGGTGACGGTCATGAAGGCGCCGCTGGACTTCTGGGCGGGGACGGTGGCGCGGACCCAGGCTTTGTCGACGGTGACCTGGGCGTGAGCGGAAAGCGACAGCAGCGCCGCGGACAGCGCAATGAGAGGGTATTTCATGTGAATTCCTTTGCTTGAAACGACGGGAGAGTTCCGAGGTGCTTCAGGCAAAGGACGGGGGGCCGCGCGGCGGCGCGGCGGACAGCGCGATCAGCGGCGTGGGCGCGCGGTAGAACAGGAAGGGTTTGATGGACACGCTGCCGAACAGGCCGAACCCGCCCAGCTCCGGCGGCGGCAGCCCAAACGAGGCTGCGTGCGTGACGCAGTAGCCGCAGGCGGCCAACTTGTCGGCATGCTGGGGATCGTGCTGCTGGGTGGAGGCATCAGACCTTACATTCTGGGCGCTGCAAATCTGGCCGTCGGCGAAATCCGCGCGGCTTGGCCCCAGCGCCTGCGAGACCGCAGGCGCGAGCGCGTTCATCAGGACCGCGAAGAGCGCGATCCAGATCCACCTCATGCTGCGGTATCGGACGGTCGAGTACATGCCGCGATTATAGCGAGACGCGCCAAAGCCCGTGCGCGCAGGATGCGGAAGTCACGGCTCACGCCTTCCAGGTTTCGCGGTCCACCTGCACGGTGGCTTGGCCGTCGGTCAGCCACACCTGGCCGTCCTGGATCGTGCACTGCAGCTGCATGGTGCGCTGGCACAGCTGCTCCAGCGCGGTGCTCTGCTCGGCGGGGATGTTGATGACACTGACGTTCTTCGCGCGGTCGACCTTCGAGGCGACCTGCTTCCACCAGATGTGGCTCGCGGCGCTGTAGGTATAGACCAGCACCTTTTCGGAGCGGCCTGCGGCCTTCAGGATGCGCTTCTCGTCCGGCTGGCCGACTTCGATCCACAGGGTGATGGCGCCGGTGAGGTCCTTCTCCCATAGGTCCGGCTCGTCGGTGTCGCTGATGCCCTTGGCATTGGCCAGGGCCTCGCTGGCGTGCAGGGCGAAGGCCAGCACGCGCACCATCAGGCGCTCGTCGGTTTCCGACGGGTGGCGCGCGAGGGTCAGCGCGTGCGTTGCGTAGTAGTTGCGGTCCATGTCCGCAATGGACAGTTCCGCCTTGTAGATCGTGCTCTTGAGTGCCATGAATGATGCGTTCTTGCCGCAGCGCGGCAGGAAGAAAAAGTCCTAGTTGAAGACGACGGTCTTGTCGCCGTTCTGCAAAACACGATGTTCGACGAACCACTTGACCGCCCGTGCCAGCACGACGCATTCGACGTCGCGGCCAATTGCGGACAGGGTCTCGGCATCCATCGCGTGATCGACCCGCTCGACGTCCTGCTCGATGATCGGTCCTTCATCGAGGTCGCTGGTCACGAAGTGCGCAGTGGCGCCGATCAGCTTCACGCCGCGCTTGTGCGCCTGCGCATACGGCTTCGCGCCCTTGAAGCTGGGCAGGAAGGAATGGTGGATGTTGATGGCCTTCCCGCGCATCGCCTCGCACAGTCCCGGCGACAGGATCTGCATGTAGCGCGCCAGGACCACCAGGTCGACCTGGTGGGTGTCCATCAGGTCCAGGATGCGCGCTTCCTGCGCCAGCTTGGTCGCCTCGTCCGCCCCCGCTGCCAGCGGCAGGTGATGGAAAGGGATGTTGTAGCTGGCCGCCAGCTGATAAAAGTCCATGTGGTTGGACACGATGGCCGGAATCTCGACCGGCAGCAGCCCGCTGCGGTAGCGGAACAGCAGGTCGTTGAGGCAGTGGCCGATCTTGGAAACCATCAGCATCACGCGCGGCTTGCGGCGCGCGTCGTGCAGCTGCCCGGTCATGCCCAGCTCCTGGCAGAAAGCGGCGAAATCGCTGCGCAAGTCCCCGTCCGTGACCGCCGGGTCCTCGGCCGCGAAGTGCATCCGCATGAAGAACAGCTGGGACTCCGCATCCCCGAACTGCGCCGAGTCGATGATGTTGCAGCCATGCGTCGCGAGGAAGCCGGACACGCGGTGCACGATGCCGCGCTGGTCGTGGCAGGACAGGGTCAGGATGTATTCAGGATGCGGCGTCATGGTCGTCGAGAGGAGTCGGAGAGGGTCGGCCCAGCCGGATATTGTCGCACAGTCGGTTATAGTGGTGCCAACATTGAACGGAGGGACACGATGGACAACATCATCAACCACCAGTTCCGCCTGGCCGCGCGCCCCGTGGGCCTGCCGAAGGACAGCGACTGGCAGCGCAGCGCGGAGCCGGTGCGCGCGCCCGCCGACGGCGAGGTCCTGGTGCAGACCCTGTACCTGTCGCTGGATCCGGCCATGCGCGGCTGGATGAACGAAGGGAAGTCCTATATTCCGCCGGTGGCGCTGGGCGCGGTGATGCGCGCGGGCGGCGTGGGCGTGGTGCTGCAGTCGCGCGCGGACCAGTTCCAGCCAGGCGACTACGTGATGGGCGGCCTCGGCGTCCAGGAGTACTGGACCGGCCCGGCCAATGACCGCGCAGCGGCCCTGGTGCGCATCGATCCGCAGCTGGCGCCCCTCACCACCTGGCTCAACACGCTCGGCATGGCGGGCATGACGGCGTACTTCGGCCTGACCGAAGTCGGCCAGGCCAAGGCCGGCGAAACGGTGGTGGTGTCCGGCGCGGCCGGCGCGGTCGGCATGGCGGTCGGCCAGATCGCGAAGAACCTGGGCTGCCGCGTGGTCGGCGTCGCAGGCGGGCCGGAGAAGTGCGGGTTCGTGGTGCGCGAACTGGGCTTCGACGCCTGCATCGACTACAAATCCGGTTCCCTGAAGGATGGCCTGAAGCAGCATTGTCCGGACGGCGTGGACGTCTACTTCGACAACGTCGGCGGCGACATCCTGGACACGGTGCTCACCCGGCTCAGGATGCACGCCCGCGTGGTGATCTGCGGCGCCATCTCGCAGTACAACGCGACCGCGCCGATGCAGGGCCCGTCCAACTACCTGTCCCTGCTGGTCAACCGCGCGCGCATGGAAGGCATGGTGGTGTTCGACTACGCGGCCCGCTACGGCGAGGCGGCGGCGCGCATGGGCCAGTGGCTGCGCGCCGGCACCATGAAGTCGAAGGAGGACGTGGTCGAGGGCTTCGAGCGCTTTCCCGAGGCGCTCAACATGCTGTTCGAGGGCCGCAACCTGGGCAAGCTGCTGCTCAAGGTGGCGGAAGCTTGACGGGCGGCCCGTCGGCGGAGCGCGTGTAGCGGTTGATCCAGTTGGTCTCCCAGGTCTGGCCGCCGTCGGCGGAGAAGGCCTGCTCGGACTGCGCCGTGTCCTGCCCGGTGCTCCAGATCGCGAAGCGGACCAGGATCTGGCGGCCCGCGAACTCTTCCTGGTCGTAGAACTCGACGCGCCCCGCGCGTGCCCCGCCGGTCCCATACGGGGTGCCGAGCACGCCTACGCCGGGGGTGGCAAAATGGATGCTCCATTGGCCCGACTGCGGGTGATACAGGCGCAGCGCCACCAGTTCCACCGCCCCGGCACTGCCGGCGGCCCGGTATTCGGCCACATTGCCACGTCCGCCGAACAGCGGCCGCACGATGGTGAGGCCGTCCATCTCGCGCCATTCGGCCGCACCGCTGAGAGGCTGCACCAGGCGCGTGGTGTGCGTGTGCCAGGTGCCGAGATCGAAATCGAAATCATGGCTGCCGTCGCGCGGCGGGGCCGCCAGCGCCCACCCGTGCAGGCACAGCAGCGCCGCGGCGGCAAGCCAGGACCGCCCGCTCATTTGGCCACCCGCTGCAGGCGCGCCGAGAACGCGGTCTCCCAGGTCCGGCCGCCGTCGGCTGAATAGGCTTCTTCGTAGCGATGGGCATCGTGCGTGATGTCGGACCAGGTGCCGCGCACCAGGACCGTGCGGCCGCCGACGGTGTCCTGGCCATACAGTTCGCCACGGCCGTTGGCGAAGCTGCCCACCGTGCTGCTGGGGACCGGGTCCGAGCTGTCCATGAAGGTTTGGCTCCACTGGCGCGACTTGGGGTTGTAGAGGAACAGGGTCGCGCCCTGCCAATGGCCCTTGGGTCCATCGACCTCGATCTCTTCCAGCTGCGCGCGCCCACCCCACACGGGGCGCACCGTCACGGTGCCGCTCATCTCGACGGCCGCCGGGTCGCCGCTGAGCGGATGCACCAGGCGCCGGATGCTGGTGTGCCAGGTGCCGAGGTTGAAGTCGAAGTCGTGGGCGCCGTCGCGCAGGGCGACGGGCGGCGCGGCCGCGCCGGCGGCCTGGCCG
>NZ_SPVF01000025.1 GCF_004614185.1 Zemynaea arenosa
CGGCGCAGGTGCGGCAGCGGCAGGAGCCGCCGCCGGGGCGGCAGCCGCGCCAGCAGCAGCACCGCCGGCCGCTTCGTCCAGCACCAACACCAGCGAGCCCTCGGCCACCTTGTCGCCGACCTTGACCTTAATCTCCTTCACCACCCCGGCGTGCGACGACGGAATCTCCATCGACGCCTTGTCCGACTCCACGGTGATGAGCGACTGGTCCACCTTGACCGTGTCGCCCGGCTTGACCATCACCTCGATGATTTCGACTTCCTTGAAGTCGCCGATATCCGGCACCTTCACTTCAACCATGCTCATATTCTTTTCTCCGTTCTAGGCTTGGAAGGTACGCGTTACTGGGTCACCGGGTTCGGCTTGTTCGGATCGATGCCGTACTTCTGGATCGCCTGGGTCACCACGGAGGTGTCGATCACGCCATCCTCGGCCAGCGCCTTGAGCGCGGCCACGGTCACGTAGTAGCGGTTCACCTCGAAGAACTCACGCAGCTTGACGCGCGAGTCCGAACGCCCAAAGCCGTCCGTGCCCAGCACCTTGTAGTTGCGGCCCTTCGGCATGAAGGCGCGGATCTGCTCGGAGAAGAGCTTCATGTAGTCCGTGGTCGCCACGATCGGGCCGGAGGTCGGTTCCAGCAGGCCGGTCACGTACGGAATGCGGGCCGGCTTGTCCGGGTTGACCAGGTTCCAGCGCTCGCAATCCTGGCCATCGCGCGCCACCAGCGTCAGCGACGGCGCGGACCAGATGTCGGCGCCGATGCCCCAGTCCTGCTCCAGCAGCTTGGCCGCCTCGATGGATTCGCGCAGGATGGTGCCGGAGCCGATCAGCTGCACGCGGTGCTTGGTGTTTTTCGCGCCTTCCTGCAGCAAATACATGCCCTTCAGGATGCCCTCTTCCTGGCCCGGCTTGAGGCCCGGCTGCGGGTAGTTTTCGTTCATCAGGGTGATGTAGTAGAACACGTCCTCCTGGTCCTGCACCATGCGGCGCAGGCCGTCCTGGATGATGACCGCCACTTCGTGCGCGAACGACGGGTCGTACGGCATGCAGTTAGGGATGGTCGCGGCCATGATGTGCGAGTGGCCGTCCTCGTGCTGCAGGCCTTCGCCGTTCAGGGTCGTGCGGCCCGCGGTGCCGCCCAGCAGGAAGCCGCGTGCGCGCATGTCGCCCGCCGCCCACGCGAGGTCGCCCACGCGCTGCAGGCCGAACATCGAGTAGAAGATGTAGAACGGGATCATGATGCGGTTGTTCGTCGAGTACGACGTCGCCGCGGCGATCCACGAGCTCATGCCGCCCGCTTCGTTGATGCCTTCCTGGAGGATCTGGCCGGCCTTGTCTTCGCGGTAGTACATCACCTGGTCCTTGTCGACCGGCTCGTACAACTGGCCCTGCTGCGAGAAGATACCGATCTGGCGGAACAGGCCTTCCATGCCGAAGGTACGCGATTCGTCGACCAGGATCGGCACCACGCGCTGGCCCAGGGCCTGGTCGCGCAGCAGGGTCGAGATGATGCGCACGAACGACTGGGTGGTCGAGATCTCGCGGCCTTCCGCGGTCGCATCCAGCACGTTCTGGAACGCGGACAGCGCGGGCACCGGCAGCGACTCGGACGCCTGTGCGCGGCGCTGCGGCAGGTAGCCACCCAAGGCGCGGCGGCGCTCCTGCAGGTACTGCATTTCCGGCGCGTCATCGGCCGGTTTGTAGAACGGGATGTCCTTCAGCTGGTCGTCCGGGATCGGGATGGCAAAGCGGTCGCGCATTTCGCGGATCGCCTCGTCGTCCAGCTTCTTGGTCTGGTGCGCGGTGTTGCGCGCCTCGCCCGACTTGCCCATGCCGAAGCCCTTGATGGTCTTCACCAGCAGCACGGTCGGTTGGCCCTTGTGCTCCTGCGCGACCTTGAAGGCGGCGTAGATCTTGTGCGGATCGTGGCCGCCGCGGGTCAGGCGCCAGATGTCGTCGTCGGTCATGTTGGCGACCATCTCCAGCAGCTTGGGGTGCTTGCCGAAGAAGTGCTTGCGCACGTAGGCGCCGTCCTTGGCCTTGTAGTTCTGGTACTCGCCGTCGACGGTTTCCATCATCACCTTCTGCAGGATGCCGTCCTTGTCCTTGGCGAGCAGGGCGTCCCAGCCCGGACCCCAGATGACCTTGACCACGTTCCAGCCAGCGCCGCGGAAGTCGGCTTCCATCTCCTGGATGATCTTGCCGTTGCCGCGCACCGGGCCATCGAGACGCTGCAGATTGCAGTTGATGATCATGACCAGGTTGTCGAGCTTCTCGCGTGCGGCCATGCCGATCGCGCCCATCGATTCCGGCTCGTCCATCTCGCCGTCGCCGCAGAAGACCCAGACCTTGCGGCCCGCGGTGTCCGCGATGTTGCGGGCGTGGAGGTACTTGAGGAAGCGCGCCTGGTAGATCGCGGTCAGCGGGCCCAAGCCCATCGACACGGTCGGGAACTGCCAGAAGTTCGGCATCAGCTTCGGGTGCGGGTACGAGGACAGGCCTTTGCCGTCAACCTCGCGGCGGAAGCTCAGCAGCTGGTCTTCGGACAGGCGGCCTTCCAGGAACGCACGCGCGTAGATGCCCGGCGAGGAGTGGCCCTGGATGTACAGCAGGTCGCCGCCGAAATCCGCGGTCGGCGCGCGCCAGAAGTGGTTGAAGCCGATGCCCAGCATGTTGGCCAGCGAGGCGAACGAGGAGATGTGGCCACCGAGGTCGCCGTCGGCGCGGTTGGCCTTGACCACCATCGCCATCGCGTTCCAGCGCATCCAGCTGCGCAGGCGCTCTTCGTATTCCAGATTGCCCGGGCAGTGCGCCTCCAGGTGGGCCGGAATGGTGTTGACGTAGGCGGTGTTCGACGAGAACGGGATGTGGGCGCCGCGGCGGCGCGCCAGGTCCACCAGGCGCTCCATCAGGTAGTGGGCGCGCTCGGGACCTTCATTTTCGATGACGGCTTCGAGCGCCTCAAGCCATTCCTTGGTTTCCAGCGTGTCCGGGTCGTTGGCGGCCTGCGACGTGAGCTGGTCGAGTTGTGCTGACATTGATGCGTCTCCTTTTGAGCGTGTCGTCGAATTATGAAGAAACGGGCGGATTTTTAGTGGCAGGATTCTAACAGTGTTTTTGGGCTTTTCCAAATTACGAAAGTGAATTTCGTATTATGGAATGAAGGCAGCGGCAGCCGCGTTGGCGATTTATAATCACGCCTCGCGTTCTCCCTCTCACTTCTACCTCTTCTGCCGCCATGTCCGCTCAACTCATCGATGGAGTCAAACTGTCCCAGCAACTGCGTGCCGAGATCGCCCAGCGCGCCGCCGCCCTCACCGCCGCCGGAAAGCAGCCCGGCCTGGCCGTGATCCTGGTCGGCGAGGACCCGGCCAGCGCCGTCTACGTGCGCAACAAGATCAAGGCCTGCGGGGACGCCGGCATCCGCTCCATCTTTGACAAGTACGACGCCGACCTCTCGGAGGCCGCCCTGCTCGACCGCATCGCCGCACTGAATGCCGATCCGTCGGTGCACGGCATCCTGGTGCAGATGCCGCTGCCCAAGCACATCAACCCGCACAAGGTGATCGAGGCGATTGCGACCAGCAAGGACGTGGATGGCTACTCGGTCCTGTCCGCGGGCGAGCTGATGACGGGCCTGGATGGCTTCCGCCCGTGCACGCCGTACGGCTGCATGAAGCTGATCGAAAGCACTGGATTCAACCTGCGCGGCAAGCACGCCGTCGTGATCGGCCGCTCCAACACCGTGGGCAAGCCAATGGGGCTGCTGCTCTTGCAAGCCAACGCCACCGTCACCATCTGCCATAGCGCCACGCCGGACCTGGGCTATCACACCCGCCAGGCGGACGTGGTGGTCGCCGCTGTCGGGCGACGCAATACCCTGACGGCTGATATGGTCAAGCCGGGCGCCATCGTGATCGACGTGGGCATGAACCGCGACGACGAGGGCAAACTGTGCGGCGACGTGGATTTTGCGGGTGTGAAGGAAGTCGCGTCGCACATTACGCCCGTGCCGGGCGGGGTCGGCCCGATGACCATCACCATGCTGCTGATGAACACCATCGAGTCTGCGGAACGCAGCGCCAAGTAAGGCCACGCGGGCAGGCTCGCTCACGAAAGACTGGACACTATGACTGCACAGAACTCACTGCTCGACTTCTCGGGCCTGCCCCGTTTCGACATCTTCAAGCCCGCCGACGTTACGCCGGCGATCGAGCAGCTGATCGCCAAGGCGCGCGAGGTGGTGGCGTCGCTGGAGCAGCCCACCGACAACGTCAGCTGGGACAACTTCGTCATCCCGCTGGAAGAAGCGACCGAGCAGCTGGGCCGCGCCTGGGGCATGGTCAATCACCTGAATCACGTGATGGACAACCCGGAGCTGCGCGCCACCTACAACGAGAACCAGCCGAAGGTCACCGAGTTCTGGACCGAGCTGTCGCAGAACGAGGCGCTGTTCGGCAAATACAAGCAGCTGCGCGCGTCGCCCGAATACGGCACGCTGGCCCCGGCCCGCAAGAAAATCGTGGAAAACGCGCTGCGTGATTTCCGCCTCGGCGGGGCCGAACTGCCGCCCGAAAAGAAGAAGCGCTTCGCCGAGATCCAGGAGCAGCACGCCGCCATCTCCACGCGCTTTTCCGAGAACGTGCTCGATGCGACCAACGACTACAAGCTGCTGGTCGAGAACGAGGCTGATCTGGCGGGCGTGCCCGACGACGTGAAGCAGGCCGCGCGCGCGCTGGCCGAAAAGGACGGCAAACAAGGCTACCAGTTCACGCTGCACTTCCCGTCCTACTTCCCGCTGCTGCAGTTCTGCGATAACCGCTCCCTGCGCGAGACCATCTACCGCGCCAATGCGACCAAGGCCTCCGAGATGGGCGCCGTGTTCTCCGAGCTGGAAAAGTGGGACAACACCTCCAACATCGCCCAGCTCCTGCGCCTGCGCGATGAAGAAGCCAAGCTGCTCGACTACCGCAACTTCGCCGAAGTCTCGCTGGTACCCAAGATGGCCGAGAGCCCGGAGCACGTGATCGAATTCCTGGAAGACCTGGCGCGCCGCGCCCGGCCCTTCGCCGAAAAGGACCTGGCCGAGCTGCGCGCCTTCGCCAAGTCCGAGCTGGGGCTGGACGAGCTGAATGCCTGGGATATCGCCTACGCCTCCGAAAAACTGAGCGAGGCGCGCTACGCCTTCTCGGCGCAGGAAGTGAAGCAGTACTTCCCCGAGCCGAAAGTGGTTGAGGGCCTGTTCAAGGTCGTCTCGCGCCTGTTCGGCGTGACCATCGCGCCGGACAGCGCGCCGGTGTGGCATCCGGACGTGCGCTTCTTCCGCATCGAGCGCGATGGACAGCTGGTCGGCCAGTTCTATCTCGATTTGTACGCCCGCCCCGGCAAGGGCCAGGGCGCGTGGATGGACGACGCGCGCGGCCGCCGCCTCGTCACCGGCGGCGCGGTGCAGACGCCGGTCGCCTACCTGACCTGCAACTTCACGCCGCCGCAGGAAGTGGACGGCCAGCTGCAGCCGTCCCTGTTCACGCACGACGAAGTCATCACGCTGTTCCACGAATTCGGCCACGGCCTGCATCACATGCTGACCGAGGTCGATGAGCTGTCCGTCGCGGGCATCTCCGGCGTGGAGTGGGACGCGGTGGAGCTGCCATCCCAGTTCATGGAGAACTTCTGCTGGGAGTGGGACGTTTTACAGGGCATGACGGCACACGTGAAGACCGGCGAACCGCTGCCGCGTGAACTGTTCGACAAGATGATCGCGGCGAAGAATTTCCAGTCCGGGATGGCGACCCTGCGCCAGGTGGAATTCTCGCTGATCGACATGCACCTGCACTATGACTTCGACCCGAATTCGCAGAAAACGGTGCAGGACCTGGTGAACGAGGTGCGCACCAAGTTCTCGGTGCTGATTCCGCCGTCGTTCAACCGCTTCCAACACTCGTTCGGCCATATCTTTGCAGGTGGGTATGCTGCCGGGTACTATAGCTACAAGTGGGCCGAGGTTTTGTCCGCCGATGCGTATGCCGCCTTTGAAGAAGCGGTGGAAGCCGGTGGCGGCGAACTGACCGCGGAAACGGGCAAGCGCTTCCAGCGCGAGATCCTGGCCGTGGGCGGATCGCGCCCGGCGCTCGAATCGTTCAAGGCCTTCCGTGGCCGCGAACCGAAGATCGACGCGCTGCTGCGGCACCACGGCATGCAGTAAAGCTGCGAGGCGATAGGAGTGCTATGAAGGGACGGTTCGTTGTTGGTGTGATCACGCTGCTGGCTGCAGCCAGTGCGGGCGCACAGGTGTACAAGTGGGTCGACCCGAAAGGCGTGACCCATTACAGCGACCAGCCGCCCCCTGCGGCGGAAAAGAAGGTCGAGGTTCGCAATATGGCGGCGGGCGGCGGTGGCGTCGCCCTGCCCTACGAGCTGGCGCAGGCCTCGCGCTCCAATCCCGTCACGCTGTACACCACCAGTCAGTGCAATGCCTGCGATGCGGCCCGCAAGGCGCTGCAGGAGCGCGGCGTGCCCTATGCCGAAAAGACCGTCAACACGCCCGAGGACCAGGCGCAGCTCAAGGAAGCCGGGGGCTCCAATGCGCTGCCCTTCATCGTGATCGGCGCGACCAAATTGTCCGGCTTTGAGCCGACGGCACTGAACCAGGCCTTGAGCGCGGCGCGCTACCCGGCCGAGCGCCAGCTTCCGAAAAACTTCCAGTTCGGCGCGGGCGTGCCCGCTTCGCCCAAGGGCCCGTCCAAGGAGCAGATCGAGGCGGCCGCCGCCAAGATCCGCATGCAGAACGAGGCCAACGAGCGCAATCGCCCGGTGCCACCGAAACCGGCCTTCCAGTTTTAATGTCTTCGGCTGACCAAGCGATGACCCGCATCGACTTCCACACCAATATCCCGGACAAGCTGGCCTACGCCTGCCGCCTCACGCGCAAGGCCTACAGCGCCCAGGGCAAGGTGGTGCTGCTGGCCGACAGCGCGGAGCAGGCGGCGCAGCTCAACACCGCGCTGTGGACGTTCTCGGACGTCGACTTCCTGCCGCACGTGCTGGCGGACGATCCGCTGGCGGCGCAGACGCCGATCATCGTCACCGCCGACGATGCGGGCGAGCTGCCGCACTACGACATGCTGGTCAACCTCACGCGCCGCACCCCGGCCAATGTGGACCGCTTCCAGCGCGTCTTCGAAATCATCTCCACCGACGAGGAAGACGCAGCCGAAGGCCGCAAGCGCTACGCGGCCTACAAGCGCGCCTCGTACCCGCTCACTCACTTCGTGGCCAGCCAGTCATGAGCCAGACGCCGTTCGATGCCAGCATCCCGGTCCTGACCGAAGTCTTTGCGGACGAACCGGCCGCCACGGCGCCCGCCCCTGCCGCGCCGGCGGCGCCGGATGACGACTGGGCGCGGCTCGAACGCCAGGTCAGCGAACGCGTGCTGCACGCGCTCCAGAGCCGCACCGACTTCGTGCTCGAACAGCGCGTGCGCGATGCGATGGCCGAGGTGCTGGACCGCGCCCTCAAGGACCTGACCAGCGAGATCCGCGCGGGCCTGCACCAGACCCTCGAAAAGATCGTGGCTCGCGCCGTGGCTCAGGAAATCGCCCACCTCCAAACGCTGAAGAAGTAAGCATATAATCAGCGGCGTTACGCTTGTTCGTAAAACAAAGCCGCACCCGTTCAATCCCTCTGGAGACGAATCTATGCAGTGCAAGACCAAGTTGATCCCGCTCGCCCTGGCCCTGGCTTTCGCAGGCGCCGCGTCCGCGCAGGACACGATCCGCATCGGCCACGTGGCCCCGCTGTCCGGCCCCAACGCCCACCTGGGCAAGGACAATGAGAACGGCGCGAAAATGGCGGTCGATGAGCTGAACGCCAAAGGCATCACCATCGGCGGCAAGAAGGTCAAGTTCGAGCTGCAGAACGAAGACGACGCCAGCGACCCGAAACAGGGCACCGCGGTGGCGCAGAAGCTGGTCGATGCGAAGGTCAAGGGCATCATCGGCCACCTGAACTCGGGCACCACGGTCCCGGCTTCGCGCATCTACGCGCAGGCGGGCATTCCGCAGATTTCGCCGTCCACCACCCTGCCCGCCTACACCCGCCAGGGCTACAAGACGGCATTCCGCGTGGTGGCCGATGACGGCAAGCTGGGTGGCACGCTGGCCAAGTACGCGGTCCAGAACCTAAAGGCCACTAAGATCGCCGTGATCGACGACCGCACCGCCTACGGCAAGGGCGTGGCCGAGGAATTCGCCAAGGGCATCAAGGCCGCGGGCGGCAGCGTGCAGATCGTCGACAAGCAGTTCACCAACGACAAGGCGACCGACTTCTCGGCCATCCTCACCTCCATTAAGTCCAAGAAGCCGGACATCATCTTCTACGGCGGCATGGACGCGGTGGCGGGCCCGATGCTCAAGCAGATGAAGGCGCTGGGCGTGCAGGCGAAGCTGATGGGCGGCGACGGCATGTGCACGGAGGCGCTGCCGCGTCTCGCCGGTGACGGCCTGCTGGAAGGGAACGTCGTGTGCGCGGAAGCGGGCGGCGTGACGGGCGCGCAGGAGAAGGCCTTCGAGGACTTCCGCGCGCGCTACAAGAAGAAGTACAACCAGGACATCCAGCTGTATTCGCCGTACGTGTACGACGCGGTGATGACCATGGCGAAGGCGATGCAGGACGCGCAGTCGGCGGAACCGGCCAAGTACCTGCCTGCGCTGAAGAAGGTTTCGCTGCAGGGCGTCACTGGGAACATCGCGTTCGACGACAAGGGTGACCTCAAGGACGGCGCGCTGACCCTGTTTACCTACAAGGGCGGCAAGAAAACCAAGATGGAAGTGGTGCACTAAGCCGCGCGCGCTTCCACGCAGAGACCGGGGCCCTCGCCCCGGTTTTTTTTCGCCACTCGATTGCCGTCGCGGTGCGCCTGTCGCAGCGCAGGGCCGGCCCGACCGGTCGCCCAGCGCCGATCGCCCGCTCTACTTCGCAGCCTTCGCCGCGCGCGCCCCAGCGCCGCCATTCGCGGCCCCACCGGCAGTGCCACTG
>NZ_SPVF01000103.1 GCF_004614185.1 Zemynaea arenosa
TGCGCCGGCTGGTCGAGCACGCGATGCGGACCAGCGCCGCCGCCGACCGCCAGCGTACCGCGCGCGACGCCGCCTACCGCTTCATGACCGCCCTGGCCGGCGACCAACCGCATTACGAGGACGCCCTGCGCGCCCTGTACGCGGGCGACCATGTGCGCCTGGCCGGCCTGATCTGCGGCTGGCCCGCCGATGTCCAGACCCAGGTCGCCGCGCTGTTAAGTTCCGGTCGTGAACAAATGTGACGTAACGAACAGTAGCGCCTGTCCGAACTGGTGTATCCTCAGCGCAATTTTTCGACGCTGACCCACATGCACCCGCTCCGTCTGCTGGCGGCGGCCACCGCCGCCGTGCCCCTCCTGGCCTCGGCCGGCTGTTCCCGCCCGATCACGGTGCCGGTGTCGCCCATCGGCCAGAGCATCCGGATCGACAAGGACGGCCAGATCTCGGGCGTCTTCCCGGCCCTGATGCGCGACATCGGCGCGAAGACCGGCTGTGAGATCCGCATGTCCGAAGTGCCGCGGGCGCGGCTGGAGATGATGTTCGAGCAGGGCCATGCCGACATGCTGCTGGCCGCCACCCACGCCGAGCGGCGCGACAAGTATGGCCAGTTCGTGCCCCTGATCCAGACCCGCGCGGTGCTGATGTCGCTGGATCACCAGCGCGCGCCCATCAAGACCATGGCCGAGCTGGCGGCGCGCCCGGAGCTGAAGCTGGTGCTGGTGCGCGGCTTCGACTACGGCCCCGCCTACAACGCGCTGAGCCGGCGCCTGCAGGCCGCCCACCGCCTGGTGCTGGCCAAGGATCCACTGGAAGTGGCGCGCATGCTGCAATCGCGCATCGCCGATGTGACGATCATGCCCGCCAGCGGCCTGTACGGTGCTGCCAAGGCCGACCCGCGCACCGCCAGCATTGCCGAACAGTTCCGCGTCGAGCCACTCGAGGAGCTGCCCTGGGGCCTGGCGGGCGTCTACCTGTCCACGCAGTCGCTCACCGCGGACGACCGCGCGGTGCTCGAATCCGGCCTGAATGCCGCGGCCAAGGCCGGTGCGTTGTATCACGCCTACAAAGGTTTTTATCCGGCCAACATCTTTGCGTTCAGCTCGCGTCCGCTGTAACCCAAGTGCATCCTGACGCCGGAGCGCCACTTGCCGATCTGTCATGACGCAAAGCAGCTCGTCGTTTCCAAAGAGATAATTTCCACGGCAAAGCTGTCGTAAAGTTGCAACTGCGCAACCCATTTGGCTGTGTGGCAATTACGCCTCACGAGAGGGGAAGTTGTTCGATTTCACAATCCCAAGATTGAAGCTAGTCAATTTATATGATATCTTCAAAACTTGCTCTAATTGCAAAACGTCATTCTGAACAGGAACTCTATTATGGATCAAGGTAAAGTCGTCGCAGTCGTGGGTCTCGGTTATGTCGGTTTGCCTCTGGCCGTAGAGTTCGGCAAAAAGCGCCCGACCATCGGTTTCGACCTGTCCCAGCCCAAGGTGGACAGCTACAAACAGTTCATCGACCCGACCGGTGAAGTCTCGACCGAAGACCTGAAGGCCTCCTCGCAGCTGAAGGTCACCACCGATCCGGCCGCGCTGGCCGAAGCCCACTACATCGTGGTCGCCGTGCCGACCCCGGTGGACATCGCCCACAACCCCGACTTCTCGCCCCTGATCGGCGCCTCCAAGTCCGTCGGCCGCCACATGAAGCCGGGCACCATCGTGGTGTACGAATCGACCGTCTACCCGGGCGCCACCGAGGAAGTTTGCGTGCCGATCCTGGAACAGGAATCGGGCCTCAAGTGGAAGAAGGACTTCCACGTCGGCTTCTCGCCGGAGCGCATCAACCCGGGCGACAAGGAACACACCCTGACCACGATCCTGAAGATCGTCTCGGGCGACGACGAGCAGACCCTGGAAGAAGTGGCGGACCTGTACGGCTCCATCATCAAGGCCGGCGTGCACAAGGCCTCGAGCGTCAAGGTCGCGGAAGCGGCGAAGGTCATCGAGAACACCCAGCGCGACCTGAACATCGCCCTGATGAACGAACTGGCGATCATCTTCGACAAGATCGGCATCGACACCCTGGAAGTGCTGGAAGCGGCGGGCACCAAGTGGAACTTCCTGCCCTTCCGTCCGGGCCTGGTCGGCGGCCACTGCATCGGCGTGGACCCGTACTACCTGACCCACAAGGCCGAGATGATCGGCTACCACCCGCAGGTGATCCTGGCCGGCCGCCGCATCAACGACGGCATGGCGAAATTCGTGGCCGAGAAGACCGTCAAGCAGATCATCGCCGCCGGCTTCAACGTCAAGGGCGCGAAGGTCAACGTGATCGGCCTGACCTTCAAGGAAAACTGCCCGGACCTGCGCAACTCCAAGGTCGCGGACATCATCGCCGAACTGAAAACCTACGGCATCCAGGTGCACGTGCATGACCCGGTGGCCGACGGCGCCGAGGCGGTGCACGAATACGGCGTCGAGCTCGAATCGTGGGACCAGCTGCCGTGCGCGGAAGCGGTGATCGCGGCCGTGTCGCACACCGAACTGCTGGCCCGTCCGATGTCGGACTACCAGGCCAAGCTCAAGTCGGGCGGCTGCTTCGTGGACGTGAAATCGAAGTTCGACCAGAAGGCACTCGAAAAGGCCGGCTACAGCGTCTGGCGCCTGTAACCGTCCCCCGCAAGGCCCGCGACGCGCCCCTTGGTGCCTCGCGGGCTTTGTCGTCACCATCCCGAACGCCAGAGAGAAGAATTGGAAGGTCAAGCCGTGAGCAAATATAACGACATTCAGCAGCACCTGCAGGGCCACCGCTCTCACTGGCTGGTGACCGGGGCGGCTGGATTCATCGGCTCCAACCTGGTGGAGACCCTGCTGAAGCTGGGCCAGCGCGTCACGGGCCTGGACAACTTCGCCACCGGCCACCGCCACAACCTGGACCAGGTGCGCGAACTGGTGGGCAACGCGGCCTGGGCCAACTTCGACTTCATCGAAGGCGACATCCGCAACCTGGACGACTGCCATAAGGCCTGCGCCGGCGTGGACTACGTGCTGCACCAGGCGGCTCTCGGTTCGGTGTCGCGCTCCATCGTCGACCCGATCACCACCAACGAAACCAACATCAACGGCTTCCTCAACATGCTGGTGGCGGCGCGCGATGCGAAAGTGAAGCGCTTCGTGTTCGCGGCGTCCAGCTCCACCTACGGCGACCATCCGGGCCTGCCGAAGGTCGAGGACAAGATCGGCAAGCCGCTCTCGCCGTACGCGGTGACCAAGTACGTCAACGAGCTGTATGCGGACGTGTTCGCGCGGACCTACGGCATCCAGACCATCGGCCTGCGCTACTTCAACGTGTTCGGCCGCCGCCAGGACCCGAACGGCGCCTACGCCGCCGTGATCCCGCAATGGGTGGCGGCGCTGATCCGCAACCAGCCGCTCAAGATCAACGGCGACGGTGAAACCAGCCGCGATTTCTGCTACATCGACAACGTCATCCAGGCCAACATCCTGGCCGCGACGGCGGAGTCGCCGGAGGCGGTCAACCAGGTCTACAACGTGGCCCTGGGCGGGCGCACCACGCTGAACCAGCTGTACCGCATGATGGCCGACCTGCTGCAGGACCGCTTCCCGCACGTGGCGAGCCACACGCCGGTGTATGCGGACTTCCGCGCCGGCGACATCCGCCACTCGCAGGCCGACATCGGCAAGGCCGAGACACTGCTCGGCTACGCGCCCACGCACCGCATCGCCGAGGGCCTGAAGGAAGCGATGGACTGGTACGTGCTCAACCTGCCGCCAGCCAAATAAAAAACGCGCGCCCGCGGCCCAACCGGGCCGCGCAGTCCGGGACGGGGAAAAAATGCTGAGAATCTCCAATCACTACGTATCGAAGGTCGTTTTCAGCCTGCTGTTCATCGAGTTCCTGATTCTCATCGGCTCGTTCTACGCAGGCGCCGCGGTCCGCTTCATGGATGGCACCGAATTCCTGGTGCCGAAGTTCGACCACTTCTTCATGTCCGCGGTGTCGTTCGCGGTGGCCATCATCTTTTCGATGAGCGCCCTCGGCATGTACCAGCTGGACTTCGACGAAGGCCTGCGCAACCCCTTCTTCATGAAGCTCATGCCCTCGTTCGCGATGGGCTTCTGCATCCTGACCCTGGTGTTCTACCTGGCGCCGGACCTGTACTTCGGGCGCGGCATCCTGGTGCTGGTGTTCCTCATTTCGGCGACCGGGATCTTCCTGGCGCGGATCGTGTTCTTCAAGACCAGCGAGATCGGCATCCTGGAGTCGCGCATCCTGTTCGTCGGCGACGGCGCGCTGGCGCGCGAGTGCGGCGACCTGGCGCGCAACGCCAAGGGCTATCACAAGTACGATATCGTCGGCTACGTCTCGGTCCCCAACGAGCAGCGCGTGATCGGCGCCGACCAGGTCCTGGAGCTGCGCGAGCACGAGTCGCTGCGCCAGATGGCCGAGCGCCTCGACGCCCGCGAGATCGTGGTGGCGGTGGCCAACCGGCGCGGCGGCGGCTTCCCCATCAAGGAGCTCCTCGACTGCAAGCTGCACGGCATCCAGGTCACCGACGCCGCCACTTTCTTCGAGCGCGAGACCTACCAGATCCGCGTCGACTCGCTGCAGCCTTCCTGGCTGGTGTTCGGCGGCGGCTTCGACCAGTCCTTCGGCCGCATGTTCATGAAGCGCGCCTTCGACATCGTGTGCAGCTCGCTGCTGCTGATCCTGACCTTCCCGGTCATGCTGGTGACCGCGCTGGCGATCTGGCTGGAAGACCGCGGCCCCCTGTTCTACCAGCAGGAGCGCGTCGGCCGCGGCGACGAGCCGTTCAAGGTGCTCAAGTTCCGTTCCATGGGCGTGAACGCGGAGAAGGGCAAGCCGCAGTGGGCCCAGGTGAACGATCCGCGCGTGACCCGCGTCGGGAACTTCATCCGCAAGGTCCGCATCGACGAGCTGCCGCAGATTCTCAACGTGTTCAAGGGCGAGATGTCGTTCGTCGGTCCGCGTCCCGAGCGCCCCTACTTCGTCGAGCAGCTGTCGGAGGAGATCCCGTTCTACAAGGTCCGCCACAGCATCAAGCCGGGCGTCACCGGCTGGGCCCAGGTCCGCTACGGCTACGGCGCCAACATCGAGGACACGGTCCAGAAGCTGCAGTACGACCTGTACTACGTGAAGAACAACTCGCTGTTCCTCGACGTCCTCATTCTCATCGACACGGTGAAAGTGGTATTGTTCGGCAGCGGCCGGTGAGCCCCCTGCGGGCTGCCGCCGCACCCGGGCACGGGAGGTGCCCTGAGCACCTGACCTGGAACCTTCGATAGCCATGTTGACCAGCATCGCGACTCTCAGCTATTCGATCGCCACCGCCGCCTTCCTGGCCCTGTGCCTGGCCCTGCTCACGCTGTGGCGTGCGCGCCCGCACGCCTCTTCGCTGGCGGTGGCCTGCTTCCTGTCCGCGCTGTGGGCCTGCTCGTCCGCCATCGAAGCCTGGGATGGACCGCCGTACTCCGGCTGGATCGACTTCTTCGAGTGCTGCCGCAACGCCGCCTGGTCGGCCTTCCTGCTCAATCTCCTCGGCTACTTCCGCCAGCGCAGCGATTCC
This sequence comes from Zemynaea arenosa, assembly GCF_004614185.1. Taxonomy (GTDB): domain Bacteria; phylum Pseudomonadota; class Gammaproteobacteria; order Burkholderiales; family Burkholderiaceae_D; genus Telluria; species Telluria arenosa. The sequence continues at coordinate 5,606 of NZ_SPVF01000103.1, forward strand.
CGTCCGGCCAAGCTACTGGTGCTGTTCTCGACGCTGTACTTCGTCTACCTGGCCGCAGTGGTGGCGCGCGAGCTGTCCTGGACCGTGCATGAGCTGATCGGCTTCATGCCGCTCACGATGGGCCGCATGACCTTCGCGGTGCTCGGCATGCTGCTGATCGAGCACCTGTACCGCAACAAGCAGCCGCAGGACCGCTGGGCCATCAAGTTCGTCTGTCTCGGCATCGGCGGCCTGTTCGTGTACGACTTCTACCTGTACAGCGACGCGGCGCTGTTTCGCACCATGAACGCCGACATCTGGGCCGCGCGCGGCCTGGTCGATGCGCTGTGCGTGCCGCTGATCGCGCTGTCGGTGCGGCGCAGCTCCGCCTGGGCGGCCGAGATCTCGGTCTCGCGCCGCGTGCTGTTCCACTCGGCCGCGCTGTTCGGCTCCGCCATCTACCTGCTGCTGATGGGTTTCGCGGGCTACTTCCTGCGCTTCTTCGGCGGCCGCTGGGGCTCGGTGATGCAGGTGGCGTTCCTGTTCGGCGCCGCCGTGCTGCTGCTGGGGATCCTGTTCTCCGGTTCGTTCCGCGCCTGGCTGCGGGTGTTCATCTCCAAGCACTTCTATAGCTACAACTACGACTACCGCGAGGAGTGGCTGCGCTTTACCCGCACCCTGTCCGGCGACGGCCCGGCGCTGGGGGAGCGCAGCATCCACGCGATTGCCACGCTGGTGGAGAGCCCCGGCGGGGTGCTGTGGATCCGGCGCGACAGCGGGCGCTTCGAACCGGCCGCGCACCTCAACGTGGGCGCGCCGATCGACACGCTGGAGGCCACCGACGCCTTCGTCCATTTTTTGGAGACCAAGCAGTGGGTGGTGGACCTGCAGGAGTACGAGCAGACGCCCGAGCTGTACGACCACGTGGCGCTGCCCGGATGGATTGCGGCCTTCCCGCGCGGCTGGCTGGTGGTCCCGCTGATCCTGCAGAACCAGCTGCTCGGCTTCATCCTGCTGGTGCAGCCACGCAGCGCGGTGACGCTGGACTGGGAAGTGATCGACCTGCTCAAGATCGCGGGCAGCCAGGCCGCCAGCTACCTCGCCCAGCAGGAGGCCGCGGCCGCGCTGATGCTGGCGCGCCAGTTCGAGTCCTTCAACCGCATGTCGACCTTCATCGTGCATGACCTGAAGAACCTGGTCTCGCAGCTGTCGCTCCTCACCGCCAACGCCGAGAAGCACAAGGACAATCCCGAGTTCCAGGCCGACATGGTGGAGACGGTGACGCTGTCGGTGCAGAAGATGAAGCTCATGCTGCAGAAGCTGAGCCGCACCGACAACGCCGAGCGCAATGTGGCCATTGCGCTGGATAAGCTCATCACGCAGGCCGTGGCGCTGAAGGCCGCGTTCGATCCCAAGCCCAGCGTGGAGATCGAGGAACGCGGCCTGGCGGTGCTGGCCGATGCGGAGCGCCTGGAACGGGTGGTGGGACATATCATCCAGAATGCGATCGAAGCCACGCCGCGCGAAGGCCAGGTCAAGGTCCGGCTGACCCGGGCGGGCGCCCAGGCGGTCATCGAGGTCACGGACACCGGCACCGGCATGAGCGAAGAGTTCATCCGCGAGCGCCTGTTCAAGCCTTTCGAAAGCACCAAGTCGGCCGGCATGGGTATTGGCGCGTTCGAGAGCCGCGAGTACATCCAGGAACTCGGCGGCACGCTCGAGGTGGCGAGCCGCGAAGGCCAGGGCACCACCTTCCGCATCGTGCTGCGCCTGCACCAGCCGAACAAAGATCAACCCCTCAGCCGCATGGCGGCACAGGAAGCCAAGTGACACAAGCCAAACTGAAACTGCTCATCATCGAGGACGACCCGGGCCTGCAGAAGCAGCTCAAGTGGAGTTTCGATGCGTACGACGTGGTGGTCGCGGGCGACCGCGAGGCCGCGCTGGCGCAGATCCGCCGCCACGAGCCGGCGGTGGTGACCATGGACCTGGGCCTGCCGCCCGATCCCGACGGCGCCACCGAGGGCCTGGCCACGCTGCAGGGCATCCTGGCGCTGGCGCCGGATACCAAGGTGATCGTCCTGACCGGCAACCAGGACCACGCGCATGCCGTCACCGCGATCGGCATGGGCGCCTACGACTTCCACCAGAAGCCGGCCGACCCGGAGATCCTCAACCTGGTGGTCAAGCGTGCCTTCTTCCTGCACGCGCTGCAGGCCGAGAACCGGCGCATGCAGCAGAACCAGGCCGATTCGCCGCTGCAGGGTCTCATCACGCGCGATGCGGGCATGCAGAAGGTGGCACGCAGCATCGAGAAGGTGGCGCCGACCTCGGCCTCCGTGATGCTGCTGGGCGAATCGGGCACCGGCAAGGAAGTGCTGGCGCGCGCGCTGCACCAGCTCTCGCCGCGCGCCAGCCAGCGTTTCATGGCCATCAACTGCGCGGCCATTCCCGAGAACCTGCTGGAGTCGGAGCTGTTCGGCTACGAGAAGGGCGCCTTCACCGGCGCGGCCAAGCAGACCAAGGGCAAGGTGGAGCTGGCGCACGGCGGTACCTTCTTCCTGGACGAAGTGGGCGACCTGCCGATGGCGCTACAGGCCAAGCTGCTGCGCTTTTTGCAGGAGCGCGTGATCGAGCGCGTGGGTGGGCATGAGGAGATTCCAGTGGACGTGCGTATCGTCTGCGCGACCCACCAGAACCTGCGCGAGCTGGCCACCGCGGGCCGCTTCCGCGAAGACCTGTACTACCGCTTATCTGAGATCGTGGTGAACATCCCGCCGCTGCGCGACCGCGTGGGCGACGCGGCGCTGCTGGCCCATCACTTCAAGAACAAGTTCAGCGCCGCCGAGGGGCGCGGCACGCTGCATTTCGCGCCGGATGCGATCGCGCAGATCGAGAGCTACCGCTGGCCGGGCAATGTGCGCGAGATGGAGAACTGCATCAAGCGCGCGGTGATCATGGCCGATGGTACCCAGATCCTGGCCGAGGACCTGGGCCTGCATGGCGCCGAGGCCGGCGACGAGGCGATCAACCTGCGCCAGGTGCGCGACGAGGCGGAGTACGCGGCCATCGTCAAGGCGCTGGCGCGGGTGGACGGGAACATCGTCAAGGCCTCGGAGCTGCTGGGCGTGAGCCGCCCGACCCTGTACGACCTGATGAACCGGCACGGGATCAAGACCGCGGCCGCCTGAAGCAGCGCACTGCCCGGGCCCTGGCCCGCGCCAAAGAAAAAGGCCTGACGCGTGTCAGGCCTTTTGTTTTGTGCCACCGCTTTACGCGGGCTGCGTCTGCGTGACCGCGGCCGCTTCGGTGGCGGGCGGCGAGGGCAGCGCGGGCG
>NZ_SPVF01000057.1 GCF_004614185.1 Zemynaea arenosa
GCATGAGCCACACCTGGCGCGGCGGCGTCGGCGGCTGCGGCGGCACCAGGCCGCCCGCGTGCGCGCCGCTCAGGTCCACGCCCCACTCCTCGGCCCAGGTGGACGGGGCCAGTGGCAGCGGGTGCGCCGGATTGTGGACCAGGTACTCGCCGACGTCGAAGCCGATGCCGCCCGCACCGATGATGGCCACGCGCTGGCCCACCGGCTTGTGGTCGCGCAGCACGTCCAGGTAGGACAGCACCTTGGGATGGTCGATCCCTTCGATGGCGGGCTTGCGCACCTTGATGCCGGTGGCGACGATCACGTCATCGAAGCCTGCGGCGACCAGCTCCTCGCGCGTCATGCGCCGGTTCAGCACCACCGTCACACCGGTGTGTTCGAGGCGGCGGCCGAAGTAGCGCAGGGTCTCGCGGAATTCTTCCTTGCCGGGGATTTGCATGGCCACCTTGAACTGGCCGCCGATGCTGTCCGAGGCGTCGAACAGCGTCACGTCATGCCCGCGCTCCGCGGCCACGGTGGCGGCGGACAGGCCTGCGGGCCCGGCGCCGACCACCGCCACCCGGCGGCGGGCGCGCGCGGGCCGGTACACCAGCTCCGTCTCGTGGCAGGCGCGCGGGTTCACCAGGCAGGTGGCGCGCTTGTTGGCGAAGGTGTGATCGAGGCAGGCCTGGTTGCAGGCGATGCAGGTGTTGATATCGTCCGCGCGGTTGGCCGCGGCCTTGGCCACGAAGTCCGGATCGGCCAGGAAGGGCCGCGCCATCGACACCAGGTCGCCATCGCCGCGCGCCAGCAGCGCTTCCGCATCCTGCGGCGTGTTGATGCGGTTGGAGGCCATCACGGGGATGCCGACTTCGCGCCGCAGCTGCCCGGCCAGCGTGGCGAAGGCCGCGCGCGGAACCGAGGTCACGATGGTCGGCACGCGCGCCTCGTGCCAGCCGAAGCCGGAGTTCAGCAGGGTGACGCCCGCCGCTTCCAGCGCCTGCGCCACGGCCACCACCTCGTCCCAGGTGTTGCCGCCTTCGACCAGGTCGAGCAGCGAGTGGCGGTACATGATGATGAAGTCCGGGCCGACGGCGGCGCGCACGCGGCGCACGATCTCCACCGGCAGCCGCATGCGGTTCTCGATGGTGCCGCCCCACTGGTCGGTGCGGCGGTTGGTGCGCGCGCACAGGAACTGGTTGAGCAGGTAGCCTTCGCTGCCCATGATCTCGACGCCGTCGTAGCCAGCCCGCTGGGCGAGCCGCGCGGCGCGCGCATAGGCGCGGATGGTGCGCTCGATGCCCGCTGCGGTGAGCGCCCTGGGCGTGAACTTCGAGATCGGGGATTTCAGCCTGGATGCCGACACCACGAACGGCTGGTAGCCATAGCGCCCCGCGTGCAGGATCTGCATCACGATCTTGCCGCCCTCGGCGTGCACGGCGCGCGTGACCTTGCGGTGGTTGAAGACGTCGCCCGCCATGTTCATGGTGCCGCCGAAGGGCAGCAGCCAGCCCTGGCGATTCGGCGAGATGCCGCCGGTGACGATCAGCCCCACCCCGCCGCGCGCGCGCTCGGCATAGAACGCGGCCAGCTTGCCGTAGTTCCAGAAGCGGTCTTCCAGGCCGGTGTGCATCGACCCCATCACGACGCGGTTGCGCAGCGTGGTGAAGCCGAGGTCGAGGGGCGCGAGCAGGTGCGGGTAGGCGGTCATGGACGGGGTCTCGATGGAAGGGACGTTGTGATCCCGGCATTAGACTCCGCTTTCGCTAGATCGCGGGCTCTAAAACAGCACGACCGTTCCTTTTCCCGGCGGGCGCGCCGCGCCGTGCGCTCAGCTCAGGCGCTCGTCGCGCCCGCGCAGCTCGGCGAACTGTTCGAGGCTGCCGACGCGCACCGTGACCGGGTTCAGGCTCAGGTTGCCCTGCATGGGGCGCCAGGCGAACAGCCATTCGCGCTCGCGCGCCTCGGCCGCGGGCTTGGTGAAGATCGCGCCCAGCGGCGAGCGGCCGCGGTAGTCGATGGCGCCGTCGATCCCCGCCCAGCTCGGCAGGGTGCGCTGCACGGCGCGGTGCAGGCGTTCGCCGAATTCCTCGGTGTGGTGGATCACCAGGCAAGCGTCGGCCGGGGCATAGATGTCGAACAGCTCGGGCGCCCAGGCAGTGGACAGCGACAAGGTCAGGCAGCCCGCGTAAGGCACCAGGCGGAACTGGCCTTCGCGCAGGGCGAGCTCCAGATCGCTGCGCTGGCCGTAGCGGTGCAGCGTGGGGGGACGTTGGTAATCGTGCATGAGTTATCGGGGAACGCCCGGTGCGCCCGCGCGGGGGCGGGCGTGGCGGTGGTCCCGCATGAAGCGCGAGGCAATCAGGATCTCGCGCAAGAAGTGAACGAAGCTGCCGATCAGGGCCACCATGCCGAACACGAAGGAGGCGGCGATGTAGCGGTCCAGCGGCAAATTGGTGGTGTCGCTCAGGAACAGCATCGCGATCACCAGGCAGATCAGGAAGCCGCACGCGGTGGACAGCGTGATGGCGGAGTTGATCAGGTGCGAGCGGCGGTACAGGGTATCGAGCTCGTCGAGGTAGTTGTCGTTGTGGGCGGTGTCGAGCCGCTCCTCCAGCACCCGCATGCGGTCGATGATGCGCGCCAGCCGGTTGATCAGCACGGACAGCTTGGTGCACACGCCCGTCAGCAGGAAGACGGGGGCGATGGCGAGCTGGATCACATGGCCGATGTCGGATATCTGCAGGTTCATGGGGGCGCGGGCGGTGGTCGGATGCGTAGTGTAACAGGCGTCAGCGGGAGCCAGCCGCCGTCAGCGGGCGGCGCGCGGGCCGCCGCTACTCAAAGCGGCCGAGCCGCTTGAACTGCTCGGTGGCCGCAACCAGCTCGCGCGCGATGCCGGGCTCCAGCGCGCCATGGCCGGCGTCGGGCACCATGCGCAGCTTGGCGCCGGGCCAGGCCTGGTGCAGGCGGTAGGCGGAGACCGGCGGGCAAATTACGTCGTAGCGGCCCTGCACGATCACGCACGGCAGATGGGCGATGCGGCCGACGTTGCGGATCAGCTGGTCGTCCTCGAAGAAGCCGAGGTTGGCCATGTAGTGCGATTCCAGGCGGCCGACGCCGAGGTCCAGCGTGTCCGAGCTGGTCTCGTCGTCCTGCGGCAGCAAAAACACGCGGCGGCCCTCGAACTTGCTCCAGGCGCGCGCGGCGGGCCAGTAGCGGTCGGGGTCGTCGCACAGCATGCGGTTGGTGTAGGCCTTGATCAGGTCGCCGCGTTCGGCTTCCGGGATCGCGTTGCGGAACTCGTCGTACAGCTCGGGGTAGAACCATTCGACGCCGTGCAGGAACCAGTCGATCTCGCGCGCGGTGCACAGGAAGATGCCGCGCAGGACGAAGCCGAGGCAGCGCTCCTGATGCGCTTCGCCGTAGGCCAGCGCCAGGGTCGAGCCCCAGGAGCCGCCGAAGACCAGCCACTTCTGGATGTCGAACATGTTGCGCAGGCGTTCGATGTCCTCGATCAGCAGCTGGGTGGTGTTGTGGCGCCATTCGCCCAGCGGGGTGGACTTGCCGGCACCGCGCTGGTCGAACAGGATGATGCGGTAGTGGGCGGGGTCGAAGAAGCGGCGGTGCTGCACCGACAGCCCGGCGCCGGGGCCGCCGTGCAGGAACAGCACCGGCACGCCTTTCGGGTTGCCGACTTCTTCCCAGTACAGGGTGTGGAGGTCGTCGACCTTGAGCATGCCCTGGCGCAGCGGCTGGATCGGCGGGAACAGGGACGGGGGAATGGCGGGCATGGCGCGGCTTTCAGGGTGACTCGGGTGGTGCTGAAGCCGATTGTAGCGAAGATTGCGCCGGCCAGGGATCCCGCCCGGTTGGCAGCGCCCCGCTGCGCACGCGCCGCCCGGCACGCGCAAAAGTGCGCACGTAGATAGCGGCCAGCCATTGCGTTTCGCCCGGCCAGCGGATCCACAGCTGGCGCCAGGCATTGCGAACGTTCAGGCCGGATAACTGCGCCAGCGCGCCAGGCGTCGTCGGGCGGCCCTGGTAGAGCAGGCGATTGCCAATGACTTCGGCACACGCGTTGCGCTGCCCCTGGCGAACCCTCAGCATCGTGTGCTCGGGCAGGAAGACCTCCTTCCACTGATAGCCCGGCGGCTCGCTGTGCGCGCGCGCGGCGGAACGCGCCGCCAGCAGCCAATGGCGCACCGCCTCGTCCACCGCTTCATGTGGTGGGCGCGGGTCGCCGGCGGACCGGAGATGCAGGGCGAGCTCAAGGTACAAGTCGGCATCGATCGGCAGAGCGAGGGTATGGGGGGTATCCATGGCTTCCTTGTGCGGTCGTGCGCTTGTGTCATGCGCGTTTATGCGCTTCTTACAAAATCTTTGACGCGTCCGTGCGCTTTTTGGTTCCCTTCCAAAGTGTTCCCAGAGCGGGAATTTTTTTGTTCCCCCTGTGGGAACAGTTTTGCGGGAGGGTGAAAAGCGCATGAAAGCGCACGCCGAAACGTTAAACGCGCACGAACGCGGTCGAAACAAGCGCACGAGCGCACAAGGCACCCGGGAAGACTTCCCCTACCCCTCGTCGTCCGCCAGCAGCTGCTCGAGGCGGCGGGGGTAGTGGTTGAGGAAGTCGTGGGTGATGGCGTAGTGCTCGGTGTCTTCGTAGCGGGTTTCGCTGATGCCGCTGCCGTCGAACAGGAAGATGCGGGCGCCGGGGTAGGCCAGCAGGATCGGCGAGTGCGTCGCCACGATGAACTGGCAGCCGTCGCGCGCGGCCTGGTGCATGATGCGCAGCGCCGCCAGCTGGCGCGCGGGAGACAGCGCGGCCTCGGGCTCGTCCAGCAGGTACAGGCCGTCGCCGCGGAAACCCTGCAGCACGTTCAGGAAGGCTTCGCCGTGCGAGGCCTCGTGCATCGACGGCCCGGGCGGCGCGCCGTCAGCGGCGATCGAGTCCAGGTAGGTGAAGACGTTGAACAGGCTCTCGGCGCGCAGGAAGTACATCGAGCGCGGCCGCTTGTAGCTGCGGTTCAGCAGCAAGGCCCGCTGCAGCGCGGACACGGCCTGCTGGTCGCTGCGGTTGACGTTGCGCGAGCCGCCCTCGGCGGGCAGCTCCAGCGCCACCGCCAGCGCCTCCAGCACCGTCGATTTGCCGGAGCCATTCTCGCCCACGAACAGGGTCACGTCGGCGTGGAACTCGATCTGCTCGATGTCGCGCACGGCAGGGATGCTGAATGGGTAGGCGTCCCAGTCGATCGCCGGATCCGGCCGCAGTTCGACTTCGCGCAGATAGGGCTTGGCTGTGATCATAAAAAAACACCGCCCTCGCAGGCGGTGTCTCCGTGAGAACGGTGAGAACGATCGGAACGGCTCAGGACATGTGCTGGCCGCCGTTGATTGCGATGTTCGCGCCCGTCACGAACGCGGCTTCGTCCGAAGCCAGGTAGGCCACCAGGCCAGCCACTTCTTCCGGCTTGCCCAGGCGCCCCATCGGAATCTGCGGAATGATCTTCGATTCCAGCACCTCGGACGGAATCGCCATCACCATCTTGGTGCCGATGTAGCCCGGCGAGATGGTGTTGACGGTCACCCCTTTGCGCGCCACTTCCAGCGCCAGCGCCTTGGTGAAGCCGTGCATGCCGGCCTTGGCCGCCGAGTAGTTGGTCTGGCCGAAGGCGCCCTTCTGCCCGTTCACCGACGAGATGTTAATGATGCGGCCCCAGCCGCGCTCGACCATGCCGTCCGTGACCGGCTTGGTCATGTTGAACACGGAATCGAGGTTGGTCTTGATGACGGCGTCCCAGTTGACCTTGTCCATCTTCTTGAAGGTCATGTCGCGGGTGATGCCGGCGTTGTTGACCAGCACGTCGATCGGGCCGACGTCCCTCACGATGGTGGCCACGCATTCCTGGGCCGACTCGTAGTCCGCCACGTCGCAGGGGTAGGCCTTGAAGTCATAGCCTTCGGCCTTGGTACTGGCCAGCCAATCGTTCACTTTTTGGTTGCCGGGGGAATAGGTGGTGACCACCGTGTACCCGAGGGCCGCCATCTTGATGCAGATGGCTTCGCCCAGACCACCCATGCCACCCGTTACCAGTGCAATTCTCGACATTGTCTTCTCCTGTTTTTGTGACTCCGAGGTACTGCCGTGTTGCCGTGCTGAGTAGGGGGCGCCGGGCCCCCGTGTTCAGGCTGTATGACTCCGAGGTACTGCCGTGTTGCCGTGCTCTGTGTTGTGGTGCGGCGCGGGGGCGCCGCGTTCCACAACCTTTAGTCGCGCTCGACCGCGAGTGCCACGCCCATGCCGCCGCCGATGCACAGGCTGGCCAGGCCGCGCTTGGCGTCGCGGCGGGCCATTTCGTACAGCAAGGTGACCAGGATGCGCGCGCCCGAGGCGCCGATCGGGTGGCCGAGCGCGATCGCGCCGCCATTCACGTTGATCTTGCTGGTATCCCAGCCCATCTCACGGTTCACGGCGATGGCCTGGGCGGCGAACGCCTCGTTGATCTCCATGAGGTCGACCTGCTCATGCGTCCAGCCGGCCTTCTTGAGGCACAGCTGGGCCGCCCGCACCGGCCCCATGCCCATGATGGACGGGTCCAGCCCGGCCGAGGCGTAGGCCTTGATGCGCGCCAGCGGCTTCAGCCCCAGCGCCTGGGCCTTGGCGGCGGACATCATGATCACGGCCGCGGCGCCGTCGTTGATGCCGGAGGCGTTGCCCGCGGTGACCGTGCCGTCCTTGCTGAACGCCGGGCGCAGGGAGCTCAGCTGCTCCAGCGTGCTGCCGTGCTTGGGATATTCGTCCGTGTCGAACACGGTGGTGCCCTTCTTGGTGACGATCTCGAAGGGGATGATCTCGTCCTTGAACTTGCCCGCCTTCTGGGCCGCCTCGGCCTTCTGCTGCGAGGCCAGCGCGAATTCGTCCTGCGCGGCGCGGGTCACGTCGTACTTCTTCGCGACATTCTCGGCGGTGATGCCCATGTGGTACTGGTTGTACACGTCCCACAAGCCGTCCACGATCATCGAGTCGACCAGCTTGCCGTCGCCCATGCGGATGCCGTCGCGCGAGTTCTGCAGCAGGTGGGGGGCCAGGCTCATGTTCTCCTGGCCGCCCGCGATGACGATCTCGGCGTCCCCGCAGGCAATCGCCTGGGCCGCCAGGTGGGTGGTCTTGAGGCCGCTGCCGCAGACCTGGTTGATGGTCATGGCGGGCACGGTGTCCGGCAGGCCGCCCTTGATCACGGCCTGGCGCGCGGGATTCTGGCCGACGCCGGCGGTCAGCACCTGGCCGAGGATCACCTCGCCCACGGTGGCCGCATCGATACCGGTGCGCTGCAGCAGGTGCTTGATCACGTGCGCGCCGAGCTCGGGCGCGCCGACCTTGGCGAGCGACCCGCCAAATTTGCCCACCGCGGTGCGGCCCGCGGCGACGATAACGACGTCTTCCATGTAGATCTCCAGTGAACTGACAGAATTGCAAGCGGCAAGCACAACATCCTAGCCACTTGACGTGCGCTGACCTTGAGCGAAATCAAATCTTAACAGTTCGGCACCCGAAAAACAGGGGGCGTTACAGCAGTTTGATGCCGTCCAGGCTGGCGGCGCACTGCTCGCGGATCACGGCCACGAAGTCGGCCACATAGGCCTTGCCGGCCAGCGCGGGCGGCACCGAGACGAACAGGTCGCTCCACAGGCCGTCCTCCAGCAGCGGGCGCGCCAGCACATAGTCGTAGTCGACATAGTTCTTGATGGCCCAGTTCGGCAACGCGGCGACGCCACGGCGGCTCGCCACCAGCTGCAGGATGGCCACCGTCAGCTCGGCGGTACGGCGCTCGAAGGCGATCCCGGCCGGGGCCAGCACTTCGCGGATCAGGTCGATGCGCTCGGCGGGCACCGGGTAGGTGATCAGGGTTTCGCCGGCGAAGTCCTGCGCCTGCAGGCGGCGCCTGCTGGCGAGGCGGTGCTTCAGCGCCAGCACCACCAGGATTTCGAAGCGGAACAGGGGGAACACCGTGAACTGCGGGCCGTAATTCGAGCCGATCACCAGGTCGGCGGCGCCCGTGCGCAGCAGGTCGGCCGGGTTGCTGTGGAAGCCGGAAACGAGGTCGATTTCCACCTCGGGCCAGCGCTGGCGGAACGCGTCCATCACCGGCATCAGCCAGTCGAAGCAGGTGTGGCATTCGAGGGCCACGCGCAGGGTGCCGCTGTCGCCCTGGTTCAGGCGGGCGATGTCGCGCTCGGCCTGTTCCACTTTGGGGAGGATGGTGTCGGCCAGCTGAAGCAGCAGGTGGCCGCCGGCGGTGAACACGAGCGGCATCGACTTGCGCTCGAACAGGGGCATGCCGTAGCGGTCTTCCATCAGCTTGATCTGATGGGACAGCGCCGACTGGGTGAGGTTGAGCAGCTGGGCGGCGCGGACCAGGGTGCCGGCGGAGCGCAGGGCGGCCAGGGTGCGCAGGTGGCGCAGTTCAAGCATGGCGGGGCTGTGTATGAAAATTATTCATTGCGAAGCGCAAAAAGTTTCGTTTTTCTTATTGACGAGTTTATCCCAAACTTTACGCATCTCACATGAAATGGCGATGACAATGAAAACCGTGCACCTTCACACCCTGGGCTTTCCGCGCATGGGCGCGCAGCGGGAACTGAAATTTGCGCTGGAGCGCTACTGGCGCTTCCCTGCCGAGGCGGCGGCCGCCCCGCAACCGGAGGACGGCCGAGCGGCGGCGCGCGCCGCACTGGAGGCGACCGGGCGCACGCTGCGCGCGCGGCATTGGGCGGTGCAGGCGGAGGCGGGGCTCGATTTCGTCACCGTCGGCGATTTCGCGTTCTACGATCACGTGCTGAACCACATCCAGCTGTTCGGCTGCGTGCCCGCACGCTTCGGCTGCGGCGCGGCCGCTGCCGCGCCAGCGCATGACCT
>NZ_SPVF01000152.1 GCF_004614185.1 Zemynaea arenosa
TAGTGCTGCAACCAGTGTGAAAGTAGGTTATCGTCAGGCTAGTTATAAAGAAAAAGCCCGGTAGCGAAAGCTATCGGGCTTTTTTGTTTTTACTGCGGCTTGTAAGTCACCTTGAGCGCATAGCTGGTCGACGTATAGCCGCGGACCAGCACGTACACATCCCCATTCGCCGTCATGCTGAACGAGCAGACTTCCGTCGCGCTCGACCCATCCGATTTGCAGGTGTAGGTGCTGGTGGTTGGCACTGCGGACTTGCGGACATAGAGATCCGCGTCACCTGTCCCGCTCGTCTCCGCCTTGAACGTGCCGATGCCGGCCTTGAACGGCCCGTACGATTTCTGCTGGCCCGCCGCCAGGCTGCCGGTGAACGTCTCCACCTTGTCCGTCCCGCCCGGCGTGCCGGGGCCATCGCTGCCCAGCTCCACCGCGTACGCCGCCGCCAGCCGTGCGAACTTCAGCGCGTGCGCCGCCTGGTTGCCGGAATTGGCGTAGGTGTCATTGGCAGTGTGAATGTACGGATTGTCCCGATTGAAGGCCGCTTCGAACGGCAGCGAAGCCGGATAGCCCTTGGCGTTCCAGGACGCGTGATCGGAGCAGCCATACCCGCACTTGTCATAGCCGACTTTCAAGGCGGGCAAATAGGTCGCCGCCAGCTTCGCGACGAAATCGTTCTGCAGGCTGTCCGTGTAGTCGGTGTAGATATAGATATCGTTGACCGAGCCCTTGTAGTTGGTCATGTCCAGCTGCATCACGCCGACCACGTTGACCGCGCTGTTCTTGAAATTGGCTGCAATGTCCTGCGAGCCGAGCAAGCCGGCTTCTTCCGCCGCGTAGCCGATGAACTTGATCGTGCGGCGCGGCTTGTAGCCGGTGTTGATCATCACGCGCAGCGCTTCCGTCAGGCTGGCGATGCCGGAAGCATCATCGTCCGCGCCGGGCGAGTGCGAGGTTTCACCGTTGCCGCTCAGGTTGATGGAATCAAGGTGCGCTCCGAGCACGATGACTTCGCTCCCGTTGTCCGTGCCGCTGATGGTCAGGATCACCGATGTCTGGTTGTAGCCGGTGTGTGCGAATTGCGTGACGGTGATGTCGCTGCGTCCGCTCGCCATGGTGGTCCATTTCTGCTTCAGCCAGTTGGCTGCATCGCTGCCATTGACCGTCTTGTAGTAGCGGTTGGCAAAGCTCGACATGTCCACGATGGTCTGCGTGATGTTGCTCTCCTGGAGCTGGGGCAGCAGTGAGTTCACCGTTGTCTGGTTGTCGATGGTGTAGGAGGGCCGGGTGAGCGCAGCCACGGCCACGGGCGCGCCGGCGATGGCCTGCATCGCGTCGCCCTCCGTGTTGTGCACGAAGAAGCCGCCGCAGCGCTTCAGGTCCCGGTGCACGGCGGCGGACAGCAGCGGCAGCAGATCCTCGTCCAGCGGCACCACGTGGAGCGCCTCGTTCTGGCCGGCGCGGCTGGCCTTGGCCGTGGCCTGCGGCACGGTCTTCCTGAGTTCGGCATAGGCGGCGTCGCCCAGCGTCACCCACTTCAGCGGGCCCGCATAGGTGCAACCCGCACTCATCAATCCGGCAGCCAGTAACATCCAGCGTGTGGTCTTCACTGCGTCTCCTCTCGATTTTGTTGACGTAAAAAAAATGCAGCCGGGGTGGCTGCACTTGTCAAAAATCTTAGCATCTGAGACGCCGCGCACGGCATGCGCGCGTTTGATATTCCTCAAACGATGAGTTTGTCCGGCGTGATTGGCAAATCGCGAATCCGCTTGCCGGTGGCGTGGTAGACGGCGTTGGCGATGGCCGCCGCAACGCCCGTGATGCCAATCTCGCCGATGCCCTTGGCACCCAGTTCGTTGATCTGCTGGTCTTGCTCGTCCACCACCACGATGTCGATCGCCCCGACGTCCGCATTCACCGGCACATGGTAGTCGGCCAGATTCTCGTTCACCGCGCGCCCGTAGCGCCAGTCGATCTCGGTCTTTTCCATGAGGCCCATGCCGAGACCCCATACGATGCCGCCCATCAACTGACTGTGCGCCAGCTTGGCATTCATGATGCGGCCCACGCCATACGCGCCGACGATACGGGGCACGCGGACCGTGCCGACGTCCGGATCGACGTGGACCTCGACGAACACCGCCCCAAAGGACTGCATCGCGAACTGCTTCTTCTTGTCCGCCTCCTGCTCGGCGTTCGACTGCGCGGTCACGGACTGGCCGCCGTGGCGCGCCAGTACTGCGCCGATTGGTTCGCGGCGCGCGCGGTCGGTGCCGTGGGACAGCCAGCCGTCGGCCACGTCGACATCCGTCACCGCCACGCCATGCAGGGGCGAGCCGCGGTCCGCCACTGCCATCAGAATCAGCTTGTGCCGCACGCCGCGCGCGGCCTGCCACACCGCCGGGCCGACGCTGGCCACGGTCTGCGAGCCACCGGACACCGGCGCCTCCGGCATGCTGGTGTCGCCCAGTTCAAAGCGCACTTTCGACACCGGTAGCCCCAGCGCCTCCGCCGCAATCTGCGTCATCACGGTGTAGGTGCCGGTGCCCAGGTCGTGCGAGCCGCTGCGCACCACAGCCGTACCGTCCGCGAGCAATGTGGCGCTGGCTTTGGCGCCCTGGCGGTTGGCGGGGTAGGCCGCTGTCGCCATGCCCCAGCCGACCAGCATGCGGCCCGCGCGCATCGAGCCCGGTTCCGCCGTGCGCTTGGCCCAGCCGAAGCGTTCCGCGCCCACCCGATAGCATTCGCGCAGCGACTTGCTGGACCACGGCAGGTTCTTCTCCGGGTCACGCTCCGCATAGTTCGCGAGGCGCAGCTGGATCGGGTCCATCATCAGCTTGTACGCCAGTTCGTCCATCGCCGATTCGAGCGCGAAGCTGCCCGTCGATTCGCCCGGCGCGCGCATGTAGGTTGGGACGCCGAGGTTCAGCGTCATCAGCTTCTGCGTCGTATGCAGGGATTCGGTCTGGTAGGCCTTGCGCGTGACGGCGGTACAGGGCTCGGAGAAATCGTCGACAAAAGAGGTGTGCGAGACCGTATCGTGTGTGATGGCGGTCAGCTTGCCCTCGGTTGTCGCGCCCAGGCATAGGGACTGTTCGGTGAGCGGCCGCGCGCCGACGGGGCCGAACATCTGGGTGCGTTCGACCACCAGCTTGACCGGCGCGCCAGCCAGCTTGGCGGCCATCGCCGCCAGCATCACGTGCGACCAGGTCGAGCCCTTGCAGCCAAAGCCGCCGCCGACAAACGGACAGACCACGCGCACCTTCTCGGGCTCGATGCCGAAGGTGGTGGCCGCAGTGCGGCGCACGCCGGAGATGTTCTGGGTGGAGTCGTACAGCGTGAGGTGGTCGCCGTCCCACGCCGCGATGGTGGCGTGCGGCTCCATCGGGTTGTGGTTCTCGATGGGCGTGGTGTACAGCGCGTCGATCCGCACAGGCGCGCGCTCCAGCGCCGCCGCGGCGTCTCCGCGCTTGCTTTCGGAAGGACGGCCGGGCTGCGCTTCGGGAGCGCGCAGCTTCTGGCGCGCCTGGTCGAGGTTCAGCTGCGCCGGCTCTTTTGCGTAGCGCACCTTCACACTGCGCGCGGCGTCCCGGGCCTGTTCGAACGTGTCCGCCACCACCACCGCGATCGGCTGGGCGTTGTACTGCACGCGGTCATCCTGCAGCAGCGAGAGCTTGGGGTTGGGCGGCTGCTGTTTCTTGTCGGGTTTCGTTTGCTGCCCACCGGAAGACTTGGCCTTGTCCTCATGCTGCGCGCCCTTGGAGTGCGCGAGCCGCGGCGCATTCTGGTGCGTCATCACCACGCGCACGCCTTTCATCGCCTTGATCGCGGCACTGTCGATGGCCACGATGCGCCCCTTGGGCACAGTGGACAGCACCATCACCGCATGCACGAGGCGCGGCAGCTGGTGCTCGGCGGAGTAGGTCGCGGCTCCGGTGACCTTGAGACGCCCGTCGGTGCGGTCGATGCCCTGTCCGATGATGCTCATGCGCTTTCTCCGGCATTGCGCAACGCCCGCACGATGGCGCGCCGCGCGAGGTCGATCTTGAAGCGGTTGTCGCGGAATGGCCTGGCGCCGGCCAGCAGCGCATCGGCCAGTGCGCCACTGCGCTCGTCGCTCAGGGACTGGCCCGCGAGCTGCGCTTCCGCCGCGGGCAGGCGCCAGGGCTTGTGCGCGACACCTCCCAGGGCTACGCGGGCCTGGCGCACCACGCCGCCCTCCATCTCCAGCGCGGCCGCGACCGAGACCAGGGCGAAAGCATAGCTGGCGCGGTCGCGCACCTTCAGGTAGTGCACGTGCTGCTGGAACAACGGCGGAGGCAGGTCGATCGCCGTAATCAGTTCGCGCGGGTCGAGCACTGTGTCGAATTGCGGGGTGGTGCCGGGCAGGCGGTGGAATTCGGCCAGCGGGATGGCGCGCTCGCCCTGCGGCCCGCTCACCTGCACCGTCGCGTCCAGCGCCGCCAGCGCGACCGCCATATCCGACGGATGCACGGCGATGCAGGCCTCGCTGGCGCCCAGGATCGCGTGCATGCGGTTGTAGCCTTCGCGCGCGCCGCAGCCGCTGCCGGGACGGCGCTTGTTGCACATGTCGAAGGCGGTGTCCATGAAGTAGGGGCAGCGGGTGCGCTGCAGCAGGTTACCGCCCATGGTCGCCATGTTGCGCAGCTGGCCCGAGGCACCGGCGAGCAGCGCCTGCGACAGCAGCGGGTAGCGGGTGCGCACCAGCGGATGATTGGCCGCATCGCTGTTGCGGGCGAGGGCGCCGATGCGCAGGCCACCGCCAGGCAGCTCGGCGATGCGGTCCAGGCCTATGCGGTTGATGTCCACCAGGCGCGCGGGCTGTTCGACGTCGCCCTTCATCAGGTCCAGCAGGTTGGTGCCGCCCCCTATGAACTTGGCGTTGGGTTGCGCTATCAGACGCAGGGCCTGGGCGGGATCGCCCGCGCGGTCGTATTCGATCGAGTGCATGAGGACTCCTGGCGTCAGCCGCCGGCGGTGGTGCGGATCGCCGCGACGATGTTGTTATAGGCGCCGCAGCGGCAGATGTTCCCGCTCATGCGCTCGCGGATCTCGTCATCGGAAAACGCGATGACCTGTTCGCGCACATTGGGCGTGACGGCGCTCGCCTGGCCCGCCTTCATCTCGCCGATGCAGGCGACGGCGGAGCAGATCTGGCCCGGCGTGCAGTAGCCGCACTGAAAGGCATCGTGCTCGATGAAGGCGGTCTGGATGGGTGCCAGTGCGCCGCCCGGCGCAATGCCTTCGATGGTGGTGATGCTTTCGCCCTCGTGCATGATGGCCAGCGTGAGGCAGCTGTTCACGCGGCGGCCGTTCACCAGCACCGTGCAGGCGCCACACTGGCCGCGGTCGCAGCCCTTCTTGGTGCCGGTCAGCCCGATGTGCTCGCGCAGCGCATCCAGCAAGGTGACGCGCGGCTCGAGCGACAGGTGATAGTCGCGGCCATTGATGTTGAGGGTGTAGGTGCGGGGCGGAGCGGCGGCGGGTGTACGGGGCGCGACCGTGGGCTTGGCGGCGTGCGCGGGCAGCTGCGCGGCGCCGGCGGCCAGCAGGGCGGCCTGCAGAAAGCCGCGGCGGCGGCCATCCACCGGCGTGGAGTCATCGGACATGGCGGAGCTTTCGGTCGAGGGAGCGTCTGTCCATTATCGACAGCGGCTCCCGCGCGTCGGTTAGCTGCTTCACACAGGCGGCTTCTTGCGGCGGCGGGAATGGAAGGGGAAGACGAACCACAGGCCCATCAGGATTACGAAGGCGGCGATCGCCCCGCCCAGGCTGGCGGCCTGCGAGTCGGTGGCGAGGAAGATCACCACGTACATGTCGAGCGCGATGCCACAGGCCAGCGGGGCCAGCGCGGCGCAGATGAACTCGGACGAGAGCCGCACCGCCCGCCGCGTGACGCAGCCGGGTTCGGCGATGCGGTGATAGGCCGCGGGCGTGATGCACAGGCCGATTGCGAGCACGACCAGGCCAAGAGCCAGCAAATGGCAGTCCTTGACCGTCTCCGCCAGATCCTCGAAGCGGTCGTTGAACACGGCGATGGTCTGGAATCCGAACAGGGCCTGGATGCCAGGGAGCAGCATGCGCGCTTCCTCGATCAGGTTGCGCATCTCGTCCTTGAGCGATTCCTCTTCCACGACTTGGTGATTCATGAACTCAACCATAGGACAAAAACGTGGCGGCCCGCGCACGCTTGCAGCGCCCATGATCAGTTGAGTTGAGTCAATGCGTGGTTCCGCATGCACACCATCATCCAAAGCTGGCTCGACCGTAGGGGGCGGGCACAACGAAAGGAGGGCACCATGGAACGTGCGCGCAGAACTGGACTCCGCACCTGGATCGCAGCTGCCGTTTGTTTGACGATGGGGGCGTGCGAAGGCCGCGTGGGCAGGCCGGACGGCAGCCCGGCACATGGCCTCATCGCCGAGGTTGCACGGACCAGTCACGGCATCGTCCACGTCAAGGCCAACGACTTCCGCAGCCTGGGCTACGGGCTGGCCTATGCCTACGCACAGGACAACGTGTGCATGTTCGCGGACACGCTGCTGACCGTGCGCGGCGAGCGCTCGCGCTATTTTGGCGCAGAGGCGATGGCGACCCAGCCCGTGCGCGGCGAGTACGGCGCGGCGATCGATTACCTGCACGTGCGCAATGACGACAGCGATTTCTTCTTCAAGGGCTATCTCGACATCGAGCAGCTGAAGGCGAACTATGCGGCCGGTTCGCAGGAGGGGCGCGACATGCTGGCCGGGTACGCCGCGGGCTACAACCGCTACCTGCGCGACTTCGCAGGCAAACTGCCGGCCGCGTGTGCCGGCGCGGCGTGGGTGAAGCCGATCACCGTGGAGGACATGTACCTGGTGCTGGCGGAAAAAGCGTTGCACGCGAGTGGCGAGGTGTTCGCCAAGGAATTCGCCGATGCCGGGCGCGGCGCGGGCATGACAGTGACGCAGCGGGCGCGTTCGATGTCGCCGCAGCAGTTCATCGCGGGCAAGGTGGACCTGGTGCGGAGCTCGCTCGGCAGCAATGCGCTGGGCATTGGGCGCGACCTGACCGTGGATGGGCGCGGGATCCTGATGGGCAATCCCCACTATCCGTGGACCAGCACTGATCGCTTTTATCAGGCGCACCTGACGGTGCCGGGCAAGTACGATGCCATGGGCGTGATCCTCGGGGGCATCCCCATCATCACGATCGGCTTTAACAAGGACGTGGCCTGGACCCACACCGTGACGGCGGCCGTGCACTTCACCACCTTCCGCCTGGCGCTGGACAGGAGCGATACCAGCGGCACCACCTACCTGGTCGACGGCAAGCCGGTGGCGATGACGTCCCGGCCCGTGACCATCGACGTGCTGCAGGCGGACGGGACCGTGGTGAAGCGCAGCCGGACCTTTTACTTTTCGCAGTATGGCGCAGTGATCGTGAAGCCGGAAGCGGGCGTGCTGTGGACGCCGAGCGAGGCGTGGGTGCTGGGCGACCCCAACCGCAACAACACGCGCCTGATGGACCAGTGGCTCGCCATCGGGCGCGCGGGAACGGTGGCCGAACTGAAGTCGGCACTCGACACCGTGGTCGGTCTGCCGTGGGTGAACACTGTGGCGGCCGACCGGGCCGGTGACGTGCTGTATGCGGACGCGAGCGTCGTGCCCAGCGTGCCCGCGCAGCGCTTCGCCTCGGACTGCCTGGTGATGCCCGCGCTGCTGGCTTTTGACGGTACGCGCAGCAGCTGCGGCTGGGTCAAGGAGCCGGGCGCGCCGGAGGGCATCTTCTCGCCCAAGCAGGCGCCGTTCATGCTGCGCACCGATTATGTCGGCAACTCGAACGACAGCTACTGGCTGACCAATCCGCGCCAGCTGCCGACCGGGTATTCGCCGATGTACGGGCGCATCAACGTCGAGCAGATGCTGCGCACACGCATCGGCTTCAAGCAGATGGAAGAGTTCCTGCGCCAGCACCAGCGCATCAGCATGGCCGATGTGGAGGATCTGGTATTCGCCAACCGGGTGTATGCGGGCGAGCTGGTGGTGCCGGATCTGGTGTCCGGCTGCACCGCGCCCGACCTGGTGATTTCCGCCGCCTGCGGCGCGCTGGCGCAATGGGACAAGAAAGCGAATCTGGACAGCAAAGGGGCGGTGCTGTTCCGCGAATTCTGGAACAGCGCGTCCCAGATTCCGGATAAGTGGGAGATTCCGTTCAACCCGGCCGATCCGGTGAATACGCCATTCGGCGTGAAGCCGTCCGCCCTGCCGGCCATGTACAGCGCGTTGAGAGCGGCCGCGCTGAAGCTGCAGGGTCTCGGGATCCCGCTCGATGCGCCGCTTGGGGCGTATCAGGACGAGACCCGCAATGGCGCGCGCTACCCGCTGCATGGAGCGATTGGCGATATCGACGGCTCGTATAACTCCATCCATATGGCCACGCCGCTGGACGCCAATGGCTATCACGACGTCGTGTGGGGCACGAGTTATGTGCAGGTGGTGACCTTTGACCAGTCCGGCCCGGTAGCGCAGGGGATGCTGGTGTATGGGCAGTCGGTGGACCCGAAAAACCGGTATTACGCCGACCAGCTGCCCCTGTATTCCCGAAAGGAGTGGCAGAACCTGCCGTTCTCGCCGGACCAGGTAAGGACCGACCCTGCGTACCGGGTACAGAAAATTTTTGAATAGCCCTTGTCAGCGGGAGGCAGGCTTTGCTATAGTTCGCCTCCCGCTGAAAACGTCACGAAATCAACTGGTTACGTTGACAACATGAAGTGGGGCTCGAAAAGAAGGGGTTGACGAGCTGCAGCAAACGCTGCATAATCTCATCTCTCTGCTGCTGACAAACACAACGCTTTGTCGACAACGCAGCAAGATCCGAACAC
>NZ_SPVF01000243.1 GCF_004614185.1 Zemynaea arenosa
GCGCCGTGCAGCCACGCGCCGGGCCGCGGGCTGCGCCCGCGATGCTGTGACGTGTCAAGCATGCGTTCATGCTGCGGCTCCCGCGAGGGCGAGGCGTTCGGCCGGCGAGCGGTCGGAGTCGTGGGACCCGAGCACGGTGCAGGCCAGCGGGCCGTCCTGCCGGTTCCAGGCCGAGGGCACGCTGCCGCACAGCGTGAGCGCGTCCGGCGCCTCGACACCCAGCAGCAGCGCCTCGCGATTGAGCTGCCCCGCAAGCCACATGCTGTCCGCGTGCGCCGGCACGGCAAAGGCGCGCACCGCCACCACGCGGCGGCCCTGCGTGACGCCAGCCGTCAGCACGCCCTCGTGCAGCACGCCGAACCAGCTCCCCGCGCGCACCTGCCCCTGCCAGCGGTTCCAGGCAGCGACGAAGTGCGGCACCAGCTGCACGATACTCATCTTCTTGTCCACCGCCGCCTGCTCCAGCATGCCGGTCAGGGCCCGCGGCAGCGCCGCCGCGATGAAGGGCCGCACGGGGTCCCAGTCCGCGGCGATGGCCCAATTGGACGGCCCGTCGCCGTATAAAGAGTGAAAGCGCAGCGCGGCCGCCGCCTCCAGGTCCGCCGCGCGCGAGGCGTTGGCGGGCGGGGTCACCTGCCACAGGCGGGCCAGGTCGTCCGCCACCACCACCGCCACCGGCCAGCCGCTGAAATCACCGCTGTCCAGCAGCGCGTGCAGGGCGGGCGCGATGGCCTCCAGCGGCGCGGCCGGATCGAGCGCGCACTGGTCCAGCAATTCGGCGGACGAGCCCCAGCGGCTGCCCTTGACCAGCGCCAGCTGGGACGCGGACACGCCGAGGCGCAGCACCTGGCCGATGCGCCTACGCATGGAGGGTCACCCGCTTGATTTCCGCGAGCGTGGTTGCACCGCGCTTGACCAGTTCCAGCGCCGCATGGCGCAGGCTGCGCGTGCCGTTGGCATAGGCGGCCGCCTTGATCTGGCGGATCGGCTTCTTGTCCACGATGAGTTCCCGGATTTCGTCGTTCAGGGTCAGGATCTCGGCGATCGAACGGCGCCCCTTGTAACCGGTGCCGCGGCAGTCGCCGCAGCCCTTCCCTTCCATGAACAGGTAGTCCTGCGCGTCCGTGCGCGTCAGGCCGACCGACGCCAGTTCCTCGTCGGAGGGCGTGTGCGGCGCGGCGCAGTGCGGGCAGTTCATGCGCACCAGGCGCTGGGCCCAGATGCCATTCAGGGCCGACACGAAGGCATACGGATCGATGCCCATGTGGGTGAAGCGGCCGAACACGTCGAACACATTGTTGGCGTGCACGGTGGTCAGCACCAGGTGGCCGGTCAGCGCGGACTGCACCGCGATCTCCGCGGTCTCGCGGTCGCGGATCTCGCCGACCATGATCTTGTCCGGGTCGTGGCGCAGGATGGAGCGCAGGCCCTTCGCGAACGTCAGGCCCTTCTTCTCGTTCACCGGAATCTGCAGGATGCCGGGCAGCTGGTACTCGACCGGGTCCTCGATGGTGATGATCTTTTCGCGCCCGTTGTGGATCTCGGTGAGCGCCGCGTACAGGGTGGTGGTCTTGCCGGAGCCGGTCGGCCCGGTCACCAGCAGCATGCCGTAGGCTTCCTGCGCCAGCGCGCGCAAGGTCGCGAGCGAAGGCGCGTCGAATCCCAGCGTCTCCAGCCGCAGCGCGCCGTAGGCGTCGATCATGGCGCGCTTGTCGAGGATACGGATCACGGCGTCCTCGCCGTGGATGCTCGGCATGATGGACACGCGCAGGTCGATCTCGCGCCCGCCCGACTCGACGCGGAAACTGCCGTCCTGCGGCACGCGGCGTTCGGCGATGTCCAGTTCCGCCAGCACCTTGAGGCGCGAGATGATGTGCTCCGCCGTCTCGATGCCGTTGACCGAGGCCGCGTGATCGAGCACGCCGTCCACGCGGTACTTGACCGACAGGCCGGTGGCATTGCTCTCCAGGTGGATGTCGGAGGCGCCGGCTTTCAGGGCATCGTACAGGGTCGAGTTGACCAGCTTGACCGCGGGGCTGGCCGCTTCCGACACCGAGGCGAAGGACAGCACGGCGGCGGTCTTCTCGCGCCGCCCTTCCCCGCCCTGGGTCACCAGCGCATCCACCGCGCGCGCCGATTCCTCCTGCTTGGACAGGTAAGCCTGGATGTCCGCCTGCAGCGCCAGGCGCACGCGCAGCGGGCTGCTGGGGCGGGCCTTGGCCTGGGCACTGAGCCAGGTCTGCAGGTCGATGTCGAACGGGTCGGAGAGCACGCCGGTGAGCGCGCCGTCGGCGTCGCGCAGCAGCACGCAGTGGCGCGCCAGGGCCTGGGCCAGCGGCAGCAGGTCGAAGGCGGGGCTCTGGGCCAGCATGGCGGCGGTCTCCATCACCTCCAGGCCGAAGGGCTGGGCCAGCATGCGCACCAGCAGGCGCGGATCCTCGCCGGACAGCGCTTCCAGCTCCGCCACCAGCGGGCGGTGCGACTGTGCGCTCTGGGCGCGGGCGCGCGCGAGCAGCGCGCTATCGATGGGCGCATGGGCGTTCACGACATGTCTCCCGCCAAATCAAAGATCGGCATATATAACAGCACCACGATGGCGCCGACCACAATGCCGATGGCCGCCATCAGCAAGGGTTCGAAGGTGCGGGTGAAGCGGTCGATCCAGCGCGTGATCTCGCCGTCATAGAAAGCGGCGGACTGGGTCAGCATCGGCCCCATCTCGCCGGTGCGCTCGCCCACGCGCAGCATGCGCAGCGAGATCGGCGTGGTCAGGCCGTTGGCCTCGAAGGCGGTGGACAGCGGCAGGCCCGATTCGATGGCGGCGCGCGCCGCGGCCAGCCGCGCGCGCAACGAGGTGGACACCATCCCGCTCACGGTCTCGATCGAATTGACGATGGTGATGCCGCCCTCGGTCAGCATGCCGAGCGTCAGATAGAGGCGCGACAGTTCATAGATGCGAAAGCGCTCGCCGATGCCGGGCAGGCGCGCGGCCAGGCGGGCGAGGCCCCCGGTGGCCAGCGCGCGCCGCACGCCGAAGAAGGCGCCCGCCACCAGCGCCAGGAAGCCGAGTCCGATCACGCTCATGTGTTTCGACGCGAACTGGCCCCAGTCCAGCATCAGCTGGGACATCCACGGCAGGTTGCGGCCCGCGCCCTGGTACACCTCGGCGAAGCGCGGCACCACGTAGCCGATCAGGAACATCGACACGCCCGAGCCGACCAGCAGCAGGATCACCGGATAGATGGAGGCGCTGACGATCTTGCTGCGCACGATGTCGATGCGCTGCTGGTAGTCGATGTAGCGGGCCAGCGCGCGCGGCAGGTCCGAGGTGCCTTCGGCGGCGCGCACGATGCCGACGTACAGCGGCGGGAACAGGTCCGGCTGCTCGGCCAGCACGCTGGAATAGCGCTTGCCCTCGCGCAGTCCGCCCAGCAGGCGTTCCAGCACGGCGCGGGTGGCGACATTGGTTTCCTTCTCCAGCAGCGCCTCCAGCGCCTCGACCACGCCGAGACCGGCGTTGAGCAGCGCCAGCAGCTCCTGGCTGAACAGGACCAGCGACAGCTTGCCCGCCCGCGCGCGCGCCAGCGCGGCCGACATCTGCGGCTCGATCTGGCTGATATACAGTCCGCGCGCCTCCACCTGGCGGCGTGCGTCGGCCTCGTCGACGGCATCGACGACCAGGCTGGCAATGGACATGTCCGGCGCAAGAGTGCGCACTGCGTACCGCATGGCAGGCTTCGAAGGAAACGGCTGGCGTTACTGGGAGCTGATGTCGGCGGCCTCGCCGGTGCCGCCGGGCTGGCCGTCCTTGCCCAGCGAGCTCACTTCATACTCAGCCTTGGTGCCGGGGGCCTTGTAGGCATACGGATGGCCCCAGGGATCGGGCGGCACGCCCTTCTTCAGATAGGGGCCATTCCATTTCCCGGCCGCATTCTGGGGCGCAACCATCAGGGCGTTCAGGCCTTCCTCGGTGGTCGGGTAGCGGCCCACGTCCAGGCGGAAGGTGTCGAGCGACTTCTCGAAAGCCTCGATCTGGGCCTTGGCGACGGTGACCTCGGACTTGCCGAGCTGGGCGAAATATTTCGGACCGACATAGGCGGCCAGCAGACCGATGATGACGATCACCACCAACAATTCCAGCAGCGTAAAACCGCCGTGTTTGCGTACTTCCAGCATCCCGGACTGCTCCTCTTTATAGCTCTGTGGATTGGGCGTGCAAGGCTACCACGGCGCTGAGCAAGCCGACAATTTTTCTTTGTTTCAAGCGGATCAAACCGGTTGTCTAGACGTCGACAATTGTCGACAATTTGCGACATTTCTGTGAAGAATTTTTATACGAATTCTTCACGCAAACCCTTGATTATTTGAACAACGGGAGTTGCCCCACCCGAAAGGGACGTAATTATTTTGTCACCAGAATTATTTCCTTTGCTATATTCGATTGCAACCTGAGCAGTTCAGGTTTAGTGGAGACTCCGGCACAACTGGAGCCAAAGACAATCGATCTGAGAGAAATCATAATGAAGCGGAAAACACCCCTCTCCGGCCTGTCCGGCCTCGCAAGATGCGCCCTCGCGGGCGGCGTACTGGCGGCAACTGCAGCGCTGACCCCGGCGCACGCTGGTACTGTCACACTGGGTTTTGAAAGCCACACCAACAACTTCACCTACAACGGGAGCGTCCAGGACACGTATTTCTCGGAAGGCGCCTACAAGTATGGCCTGTTCAGTGCGGCTGCCGGTGCGGCGGAAGGCGACTGGACCGGCCTGTTCATGGACGGCACCGACCTCGGGACGTGCGTCTCCGGCCAGTGCCCGACCAACAATTCGTCGACTTTCCTCGCCGCGTTCAACGATTCCGTCTTTGACCTGTTCAACGCCGACGGCGGCCAGTTCATGCTGAGCGCGCTCGACGCGAGCTTCATCGGCGACATCAACGGCGTCTACCCCAGCACCGCCGGCTACCTGCGCCTGCAGGGCATCAAGGCCGATGGCAGCTACAACCTGATCGACCTGCCGCTGTTTGGCCCGACCGGCGGCGCCTTCGGCTTCGCCAGCTACAACCTGAGCGGGACCGCCTTCGGCCAGGCCAAGTACGCCGAGGTGTATGCCTTCGCGTTCGCCTGCACCACCTCCAGCTCGGCCTCGTGCACGGCCCTGAGCAGCGACCGCGGCCAGTTCGCGCTCGACAACCTGCGCATCAACACCGTCCCGGAACCGGCCTCGCTGGCCGTGCTCGGCCTCGGTGCCGCCGCCCTGTTCGCCGCCCGCCGCCGCCGCGCCGCCTAAGCCCACCGCCCCGGAAAGGAACTCACTATGAAACTGCGTCCCGCAACCGCTGCGGTGGTCCTCGCGCTGTCCGCGTTCGCGCTGTCCGCGCACGCCGACGACCTCCGCCGTCCTTACGTCGTCCAGCTGGTCGACAAACCGGTCGCCTCGTATGACGGCTCGGTAGCCGGCTACACCGCCACCAAACCCGACGCCGGCAGCCGCCTGGATGTCGACACCACCCCGGTCCAGCAGTACACCGGCTACCTGGTCACCAAGCAGAACGACGTGCTGGCGGCGGTGCCGTCCGCCGAAGTGCTGCACACCTACTCGGTGGTGCTGAACGGCTTCACCGCCATGCTGACCGACGACGAAGTGCGCACCCTGAAAGCGCGCACCGATGTCGCCAACATCACCCCCGACGCCCCGCGCCACCTGGACACCAACTTCACCCCGACCTTCCTCGGCCTGGACGGCGCCAACGGCCTGTGGTCCAAACTGGGCGGCAAGACCGGCGCCGGCGAGAACATGATCATCGGCGTGGTCGATGGCGGCGTGTGGCCCGAGAACGCGGCCTATGCGGACCGCGTCGACACCGACGGCAACCCGACCTTCGATCCGAGCGGCACGCTGGCCTACGGCCCGGCCCCGGCTGGCTGGCACGGCATCTGCCAGACCGGCGAAGGCTTCAGCGCCACCCATTGCAACAACAAGCTGATCGGCGCGCGCTACTTCGACGCCACCTACCTCACGGTCGGCAAGACCACCCACTGGACCGAGTTCCGCTCGCCGCGCGACTCGGCGGCCGGCGCCACCGGCCACGGCGGCCACGGCACCCACACCTCCTCGACCGCGGGCGGCAACACCGGCGTCGCGGCCACCGTGGGCGGTTCGTCCATCGGCCGCCTGTCCGGCATGGCCCCGCGCGCGCGCGTGGCGATGTACAAGGTCTGCTGGACCTACATCGACCCGACCGCGACCGACGGCACCGGCACCAAGAACAGCTGCTACGTGGGCGACAGCGTGGCCGCGATCGAACAGGCCGTGGTCGACGGCGTGAACGTGATCAACTTCTCGATCTCCGGCGGCACCAGCCCGACCGACCCGGTCGAGCAGGCCTTCCTGCACGCGTCCAACGCGGGCGTGTTCGTGGCGGCCTCCGCCGGCAACGACGGCCCGGCCAATGCCGTGGCGCACATCAGCCCGTGGCTGACCGCCGTGGCGGCCTCCACCCACAACCGCTTCATGCAGGGCAGCACCACGCTGGGCAACGGCGCGTCCTACACCGGCGCCTCGCTGAACAGCAATGCGCTGCCGGCCGCCCCGCTGATCCTCGCGACCGACGCCGTCAAGGCGGGCGCCTCGGCCACTGCCGCTAACCTGTGCTACAGCAGCGCCTGGCCAGGCGGCCCGGGCCTGGATCCGCTCAAGGTGACCGGCAAGGTGGTGGTCTGCACCCGCGGGACGAATGACCGCCTGGACAAGTCCAAGGCCGTCAAGGAAGCCGGCGGCGTCGGCATGATCCTGGTGAACAGCAGCGGCGACCTGATCGCCGATCCGCACTCCGTCCCGTCCGTGCATGTGAGCGCGGCCGATGGCGCGCTGATCAAGGCCTATGCCGCCAACAACGGCGCAACCGCTGCCATCGGCACCTTCCAGATCGTCGCCAGCGCCACCAACGCACCGGTGGTGGCCGACTTCTCCTCGCGCGGCCCGAACCGCTACGACGCCAACGTGATGAAGCCGGACATCGCCGCGCCGGGCGTGGACATCTACGCCGGCGTGACCCCGGACCTGACCCAGGCCCAGCGCGATGCCGTCGCCGATGGTTCGCTGGTGCCGCCGGCCGCGTGGGCGTCCTACCAGGGCACCTCGATGGCCAGCCCGCACATCGCCGGCATCGCCGCTCTGCTCAAGCAGGCGCACCCGACCTGGTCGCCGTCGATGATCAAGTCGGCCATGATGACCACCGCCACCCTGACCTACCCGGACACCAAGCTCGGCCTGCAGGCCGGCCAGCTGCCGTGGGGCCAGGGCGCCGGCCACATCAGCGCCAGCGCGGCCAACGACCCGGGCCTGGTGTACGCCATCAACTCGGTGGACTACCTGAAGTACCAGTGCGGCGTCGGCGTCGCGAACTCCTGCGGCAGCGGCACCCTGCAGCCGTGGAACCTGAACCTGCCGTCGCTGGCGGCCGGTTCGGTGGTCGGCACCATCACGCTGACCCGTTCGGTCACCAACGTGGGCAGCACCAGCGCGACCTACACCGCGCAGGCTTCCCTGCCGGGCTTCAACGTGACGGTCTCCCCGAGCACGCTGGCGCTGGCCCCGGGCCAGACCAAGTCCTTCAACGTGACCCTGGCGGTCACCACCGCCACGCCGAACGACTGGAAGTACGGTTCGCTGGTGTGGAGCGATGGTGGTGCGCATACGGTGAAGAGCCCGATCGTGGCGCGCGCCGGCAAGCCGATCAGCACGGTCGCCATGGTGACCGGGGACCGCACTTCGCAGAGCCGCATCCTGTCGGTGGCCACTGGCTTCACCGGCAAGATGGGTGCTGCCACCGGCGGCCTGAAGGAAATCGCACAGACCGCGATGACGGTGGTCCAGTCGGCCGCGCCTCCGGGCGGGGCCGCCGCGGCAGCACCGCTCTGCGCGGCGGGCACCGCAGGCATGAATCCGGTGCCTGTGACGGTCCCGGCCAACACCCTGGCCGCGTCGTTCGAGCTGTTCTCGCGCACCACCGGTGCCGGCAACGGGAATGACGACATCGACATGGTGCTGATTAACAGCGCCGGGACGGCCGTCGGCTATTCGGGCAACGGCGGCGCGAACGAGACCATCCGCCTGCTCGCACCGGCAGCTGGCAACTACACGCTGTGCCTGATCGGCTATGGCCTGGAAAACAACCAGTCCACGCAGACCACGCTGAATGCGGCGGTGGTGTCGACCGCGGATGTGGGCGGCAACTTCAAGGCCGCGGTGCCGCCGAAAGTGTACGCCGGCAGCACGGCATCGGTGGGTGTGAACTGGTCGGGCCTGGCCAGCGGCAAGCGCTACCTCGGTGGCCTGCGCCTGCTGGACCAGAACAACGTGGCGCAGTCGAACACGCTGTTCCTGGTCGAGACCAACAATCCGATCCCGCTGGACGATCCGCAGCCGCGCACGCAGATCGTGGGCAAGGACTGATTCCGCTGTTGTTGTGATGTGAGAGCCGCACCTTCGGGTGCGGCTTTTTTTCGTCCGTAGCGGGCGGGTCGGGGGCGGTGGTCGCCTGGGGAGCGCTATTTGAGGTCGGCGCGGCGCAGGGTGCAGCGCTGGGCGCGGCATTCGGCCCCGGGGTCGGGCTTGAACATGCAGGTGCCCTGTTCGCCGGTGCGCGCGATCTCGGCGCGGCGCTCGGCGGCCAGCTGGTCGGCCAGGGCCTGCAGGGCGGGGACGTCGGTACCTTTGGTGGAGTACGGGAGGTAGGCTTCGGGGCCGCCGCAGGCGCGGGCGCCCACCGGGAGGGTGCGGCAGTCGGCGTCGGCGGTGCAGGTGCCGGCGGCGGTCAGGGCGTGCATACGCTCCAGT
>NZ_SPVF01000211.1 GCF_004614185.1 Zemynaea arenosa
GCGCTGTACGGCGGCACGGCGGAGCAGGACCGCCCGGTCGTCGACGCCCTTGACGCCTGCGCGCAGGCGCGTGGACTGCCGCTGGCCCAGGTGGCCCTGGCTTGGCTGCTGCACGACCGGCGCGTCACCGCCCCGGTCATCGGCGCCACCCGGATCGAGCATATCGACCACGCGTGTGCGGCGCTGGAGGTGCAGCTCAGCGCCGCGGAGCGTGCCGCGCTGGAGCGCCCCTATCGGCCGCGCCCCTGGAGTTTTGCGGAACCTTGAGGGCGCCTCAGGTGGCGACTTCCTCACGCGCGGACGCGGGCTGGTTCAGCAGCGAATGGTGACGTGCATAGGCGAAATACACCACCAGACCGAGAGCCAGCCAGATGCCGAACGCGATCCAGGTGATGGCTTTCAGGAAGGCCATCAGGGTGAGGCAAAATGCCACCGCGAGCACCGGCACCACCGGCACGCCCGGGCAGCGGAAGGCGCGCGGCAGATCCGGGCGCTTCTTGCGCAGCACAATCACGGCCACCGACACCAGGCAGAATGCCGCCAGCGTGCCGATGTTGACCAGCTCACCCAGCACTTCGAGCGGCACCAGGGCGCCCAGCAGCGCGAACACGATTCCGACCACCCAGGTGGCCAAGAAGGGCGTGCCAAAGCGCGGGTGCACTTTCGACAGGCGCTTCGGCAGCAGGCCGTCGCGCGACATCGCGAAGATGATGCGGGTCTGGCCGTAGGTCATCACCAGCATCACAGTGGTCATGCCGAGGATGGCGCCCAGGTCGACGAAGCTGGCGAACCAGTTTTCGTTGGCATACTGCAGGGCCAGCGACACCGGGTGATCGATACCCTTGAATTTGTCGAACGGGACGATCCCGGTCATGATCGCGGTCACCAGGATGTAGAGGACTGTGCAGATACCGAGCGCACCGATCAGGCCGATCGGCAGGTTGCGTTCCGGGTTGCGCACTTCCTCGGACGCCGAGGTGATCGAATCGAAGCCGATGAAGGCGAAGAACATCAGGGCGGCGGCGCTCACCGTGGCGCCCATCCCGTGCGGCATGAACGGCTGCCAGTTGTGCGGCTGCACGTGGCGTGCGCCGACCAGGATGAACAACAGCACTACGCCCACCTTGATCGCGACCATGATGTTGTTGACCCGTGCCGATTCGCGCACGCCCAGCGACAGCATGAAGGTCAGCACCAGCACGATGCACAGGGCCGGCAGGTTGATCCAGGTCGTCACGCCGGGGACCGCGCCCGGTGCGGCGGTCAGCTCGCGCGGCAGGTGCAGGCCGAAGCTGCCGATCAGGGATTGGAAGTAGCCCGACCAGCCCGCCGACACGGCGGATGTGGCCAGGCCGTATTCGAGCATCAGGTCCCAGCCGATGATCCAGGCCACCAGCTCCCCCATGGTGACGTAGCTGTAGGTATAGATGGAACCTGCCACCGGCACGGTGGACGAGAACTCGGCGTAGCACAGCGCCGCAAAGCCGCAGCAGATCCCCGCGAGTACGAACGACAGCGTGAGCGCCGGCCCAGCCGTCACTGCGCCCTGGCCCGTCAGTACGAAGATGCCCGTGCCGATCACGGCGCCGATGCCGAGCAGGATCAGGTCCATTGGTCCCAGGACCTTTTTCAATCCACCCGGGCCGCGGCTCAGCGCCACGGTGCGGTTCAGGTCCTTCGTTCGGAATAAACTCATGTTGTCTCCTCTGATTGTGTCAGGCTTTTGGGTAGGTACTGCGGGTGGGCAGGTGGATCCTGCTTCTGTTGGTGAGGGTTGACGCGGGGACGGGTATGCCTTCCGGCGCGGCGCGCGCGCTGGACGTGATGGCGGAAGGGCAGGAAATATGCATGTGGTCCCCGGCCGCGGCGACTGGATGTCGCCGCGTGAAAGCGCCAGATTGTAGCGCTTTTTTGGCGCCGGAAACCGTTGAGCTGCGGAGGGCGCAGCGGGTCAGCTGTTCATGCTGCCCGAGCTGCTGGAGCTGCCGGTGTGGCCGGTGTGGTTGCGCCCCATCTTGACCAGGGTGTAGATGGAGTACAGCGCCGCCAGGCCGACCACCACATACACCAGCCGCGTGAGCGCACTGCCCGCCCCGAACAGGCTGGCCACCACGTCCACGTCGAACAGGCCGACCATGGCCCAGTTCAGGCCACCGACGATCATCAGGACCATCGCCGTGTAATCCAGGCCGGACATGGCGCCGGGGACGCTTTTTGCCATTGTCGTCCGCCGGTCGGGGATATGCCGGCGTTCCATACTGGGTGCATTTACGCTTGCCATGGTTCTCTCCTTGCGAAACGTTGGAATTCCGGCCGTAGCCGTGCGGCCAACATAGCAAATGCAGGGCTGCGGGTGCGCCAGTTAGCCGCGCGGCAGCGAATGTTCACTTTGTCCGGCCCGGCTGTGGACCGTCATAATGGCGGGATGGAACAACACAGCATCAACACGGCCGCGCGGGCCGGCGGCCAGGGCTTCCTGCTGACGCGGCACTGGCGCGACACCGACGCGGGCGTCGAGACCGAATTCTGGCTCGCCACCGCCGCGGGGCCGCGCTGCGTGCGCCTGGCTGCGCAGCCGGCGGTCGCTTTCGTTCCGGCCGAACAGCGCGAGATGGCCGAGGCGGTGCTGCGCGCGGAACGCGGCTGGGAGTTGCGCCCGCTCGCGCTCACGGACTTCCAGCACCGCCCCGTGCTTGGCCTGTACTGCCGCCAGTACCGCCAGCTGCTCAAGCTGGACAAGCGCCTGCGCCAGCACGGCGTGGATGTGTACGAGGCCGACATCCGGCCGCCGGAGCGCTACCTGATGGAGCGTTTCATCACCGCGCCGGTCAGCTTCACAGGCACGGTGGACCGCACGCCGTCCGCCGGGGCGCCGCAGCTGCTGTTGGACGGGCAGCTCAGGCCCGACCCGTCCTACCGCCCGGCGTTGCGGCTGGTCTCGCTGGACATCGAAACCACCTTCCAGGGCGAGCTGTATTCGATCGCGCTGGAAGGCTGCGGCCAGCGGCAGGTGTACATGCTCGGCCCCGAGCCTGCCGCACCGGCGGTGGAGGTGGACTTCGCCCTCGACTACTGCGCCACGCGCCTGGACTTGCTGCGCAAGCTGGACGAGTGGTTCGCGCGCCACGACCCGGACGCCATCATTGGCTGGAACGTCGTGCAGTTCGACCTGCGCACCCTGCAGCGGCAGGCGGAACGCCTCGGCTATGCGCTGCGGCTGGGCCGCGGCGGCAGCGCGGTCGAGTGGCGCGAGCATGGGCTGAAGCAGGATCACTTCTTCGTCAACGTGCCGGGACGGCTCGTCATCGATGGCATCGAGGCGCTGCGGTCGGCCACCTGGAGCTTCCCGTCGTTCAGCCTCGAATACGTGGCGCAGCACCTGCTGGGCGAGGGCAAGGACATCGGCAACCCGTACGACCGGATGGCGGAAATCGACCGCATGTTCGCGGAGGACAAGCCATCGCTGGCGCGCTACAACCTCAAGGACTGCGAGCTGGTGACGCGCATCTTCGCGCACACGGGCCTGATGGCGTTCCTGCTGGAGCGCGCCAGCGTCACCGGCCTGCAGGCGGACCGCAGCGGCGGGTCGGTGGCAGCATTCGAGCATCTGTACATGCCGGTAATGCACCGCATGGGGCACGTGGCACCCAATATCGGGGACGTGCGTGGTGGCGAGAGCCCCGGCGGCTTCGTGATGGACTCGCGCTCCGGGCTCTATGACTCGGTGCTGGTGCTGGACTATAAGAGCCTGTACCCGTCCATCATTCGCACCTTCCTGATCGATCCGGTCGGCCTGGTGGAAGGGTTGCGGGAAGACGGGAAGGACACCGTGCCCGGCTTCCTCGGCGCGCGCTTCTCGCGCACGCGCCACTGCCTGCCGGGCATCGTCACGCGCATCTGGGCCGGGCGCGAGGCGGCCAAGAAAGAGCGCAACCAGCCGCTGTCGCAGGCGCTCAAGATCATCATGAATGCCTTCTACGGCGTGCTGGGTTCGAGCGGCTGCCGCTTCTTCGATCCGCGCCTGGCCTCGTCGATCACACTGCGCGGGCACGACATCATGCACCGCACGCGCGCGCTGATCGAGGCACAAGGCTATGAGGTCATCTATGGCGAC
Organism: Zemynaea arenosa; assembly: GCF_004614185.1. Lineage (GTDB taxonomy): Bacteria > Pseudomonadota > Gammaproteobacteria > Burkholderiales > Burkholderiaceae_D > Telluria > Telluria arenosa. The sequence continues at coordinate 4,115 of NZ_SPVF01000211.1, forward strand.
ACCGATTCGACCTTCGTGTGGCTGGGCGGCGCGCATGAGGAAGCGGAGGCGCAGCGCATCGGCCGCGAATTGGTTGATAAAGTCAACGGCTGGTGGCGCACGCATTTGCGCGAAGAGCTGGGCCTCGAGAGCGCGCTGGAGCTGGAGTACGACACGCACTACCGCCGCTTCCTGATGCCGACCGTGCGCGGGTCGGACGAAGGCAGCAAGAAGCGTTATGCGGGCCTGGTGCTGGGCGACGACGGCACCGAGGACGTGGTCTACAAAGGCCTGGAGACGGTGCGCACCGACTGGACGCCGCTGGCGCAGCAGTTCCAGCAGGGTCTCTATCTGCGGATCTTCAAGGGCGAGCCATATGACGACTATGTGCGCGAAACGGTGGCGGGTATCCTGAATGGCACGCATGACGAGCTGCTGGTGTACCGCAAGCGGCTGCGCCGTCCGCTGGAGGAATACCAGCGCAATGTCCCGCCGCATGTCCGCGCTGCGCGCATAGCCGACGAATTCCACCAGAGCCAGGGCCGCCCGCCGCAGTACGCCAAGGGCGGGTGGATTCGCTACCTGATGACGGTGGCTGGCCCGGAGCCGATGGAGAGGGTGCGCTCGCCGATCGACTACGAGCACTATCTCACGCGCCAGCTCGAACCCATCGCCGACGCCATCCTCGTCTTCGTCGGCGACAGCTTCGCGCGCCTCACCAGCCCGCAGCAGGCGCTGTTCTGATCAGCTACGTGCGGCGATGACGACGGCGGAGGTGGCGATCGCGCCGGCGGCAGTGCGCTGCAGCACCCGTGCGCCGCGGCGCGAAGCCAGGGCGCGGCGCATGCGGTGCACCAGCAGCAGGTAGGTGCCCTGCACGCACAGGTCGGTCGTCACGCCCAGTAGCATCACTTCCACCAGATCGGCACCGCCAATCGCGCGCAGGTCGAACACCTGGGGCAGGACGGCGCCGAAGAACACGATCGCCTTCGGGTTCCCCAGGGTGAGCGCGGCGCCACTGGCGAGGGACCGCCACAGTCCTTCGCGCGCGACGGGCGGTGTGCTGCCGTCGGCCGCCGGTGCCCGCCAGAGCTGCACGGCGATCCATGCGAGGTAGAGCAGGCCCGCCCATTTGACCACGAGGAACGCGGTCGCAAACTTTGCCGCCAGGGCCGCGAGGCCCAGCGCCGCGGCCAGCAGCCACAGGGCGTTCCCGGCCACCATGCCGAGCGTGAAGGGCATGGTGCGGCGCGCTCCGGTGACGGCGGCCCGCGCGAGCATCACCGCCTGGGCTGGGCCCGGGATGGCCGCGGCCACGGCAAAGGGAACGACGAACAGCAGGGTGGAATGCAGCGTGAGCATGGCGGCTCCTGGGGCCGGTGTTGGGGTCAGCGTGGGTCAGCGTGGGGTCAGCGTGGGGGCAGCGCACGACGCCACAGCGTATCACGCCTGCGCCGCAGGCGCTGCGGCCGGTCAGCGCGCCTTCTCCTTGCGCTCGGTCTCGATGCGGCGCTCCAGCCGCTGCATGAAGAGCGCAGCATAGGCCTTGCAGCCGGCCGGGTCGACGAAGGGATTGTGGGTCGCTGTCCTGGCCTTCAGCTTCTCGAAGGTGTCTGTAAAGCCGGGGTGGTCGGACACGATCACGTCGCAAGGCAAGGCAGCGACCTTTTCGATACTGGCGCGCATGGACTGCGAGATGTCCGGGTGGGTGGCGTCGCCGGTGAAGTGGAAGCCGTCGGTGGAGACGGGATTCAGGCTGTCCGCGTAGACCACGTTGCGGCACACGTTCTGCTCGCAGGACTGCCAGGTCCAGGTGGTAGAGCCGGGCGTGTGGCCGGGGGTGAAATGGGCGGTCAGCTTGAGCGGGCCGACGTTGACGGTGTCGCCGTCCTGGATGATGCGGGCGCCGGTGAGTTTTTCGACCGTGGTCGCCGTGGCTGGATCGTACTGCGGGTCGTCCGGCGTGTTGGTCCCGGCGCGCAGTTCCCGTTCGCTGGCCGCGCTGGCCACGACCACCGCACCGCTGGCGCGCTGCAGCGCGGGGATGCCGCCCGAGTGGTCCCAATGCGCGTGCGAGTTAAGGATGTATTTCACGTCCTGGATGCGGAAGCCCAGCGCCTCGATATTCTTCTGGATCTGCGGCGCAGACTGCGGCAGCGCGCCGTCCAGCAGTACGTGGCCCTGCGGCCCGGTGACCAGCAGCGCGGAGAGGCCCGCCGTGCCCACGTACCACGTATTGCCGTAGACGTTGAAGGGCTTCTGCGGCGCATTCCATTCGTCGCACGACGGGCAATGGACGTGGCCCGGAACTTCGGCGGCGAGGGTCGGGAGGCTGAGGAGGGCGGCCAGCGCGGCCAGCGCAAATTTCATCTGTGGTCCTGTTGGAGTGGTTGGGGGAACGTCTTCGCGCGCCATAGTACACTGCCGCCTTTTCTGCCGTACATGAATATCGTGGCCCACCCACCCGACCTGCGCGCCCAGGCGCTCGCCTGCCTGCTCGACACCGATCCCGCCGCCAAGGCCCAGCGGGTGGCAGCGCTGGCGCAGGCCTGGGCGGACGGCGGCTGCGGGCTGGATGCTGCGGCCGTGTTCACGCCGCTGGACACGATCCCCGGCCGCCCCGTAAGGCCCGAACTGGTTCCGCCACGCCTCGTCGGCCGCCGCTCGATGGCCACGCCGGAGGGCCGCGCGATGCTGATCCACGCGCTCGCCCACATCGAGTTCAATGCCGTCAACCTCGCGCTGGACGCCCTCTGGCGCTTCCCTGGCATGCCGGACCAGTACTACGCCGACTGGCTGCGCGTGGCCCATGAAGAGTCCACCCACTACCTGCTGCTGGACGGCCACCTGCACACTCTCGGCCACGCCTACGGCGACTTCCCCGGCCACGACAGCCTGTGGGAGATGGTCGAGAAAACGAAAAACGACGTGCTGGCCCGCATGGCACTGGTCCCGCGCACGCTGGAAGCGCGCGGTCTCGATGCCATTCCGCCGCTGCGCGCCAAGCTCGCGCAGGCCGGCGACGCCGCTGCCGCCGCCATCCTCGACATCATCCTGCGCGACGAGGAAGGCCACGTCGAAATCGGCAACCGCTGGTACCTGCACCTGTGCCGCCAGCGCGGCCTGGATCCGCTGCCGACCTACCGCGAGCTCGCGCTCCGGCACGAAGCTCCGGTGCTCAAGGGCCCGTTCAACCTGGACGCGCGCCGCCGCGCGGGCTTCAGCGAGGCCGAACTGGCTTATCTCGCCAACGGATAGCCCGCCCCCGCATGGTATGGTGGCGGAATGTGATCTGCAGGAGTGACCGGACATGACCGATACCGTTTTCAAGCTGGAGCAACCCACCGCCGCCATCGCCGGCGGCACCAGCCGTTTTCCGATCCGCCGCGTGTTCTGCGTCGGCCGGAACTACGCCGCGCACGCGCGCGAAATGGGTAGTGACCCAACGCGCGAGGCGCCGTTCTTCTTCATGAAACCGGCCGATGCGGTGGTCGCGGCCGAGGGTACCCTGCCGTATCCGCCGCTGACGGGCGACCTGCATCACGAGATCGAGCTGGTGGTGGCGGTGGGTGGCACGGGCGTCAATCTGACGCCGGAGCAGGCGCGCTCGCTGGTGTGGGGCTACGGCGTCGGCGTCGACCTCACCCGGCGCGACCTGCAGGCCGAGGCCAAGAACTCCGGCCGCCCCTGGGACTGGGCCAAGGGCTTCGACGCCTCCGGTCCCTGCTCGCCGCTGGTTCCGGTGCAGCAGACCGGCTGGCTGGAGACTGGCCGGATTTGGCTCAAGGTGAACGGGGAGCTGCGCCAGCAGGGCGACCTGGCGGACATGATCTACAACGTAGCCGAAGTGCTCTCGCATATTTCGCACAGCGTGGCGCTGCGCCCCGGTGATCTCGTCTTCACCGGCACGCCGTCCGGCGTCGCCCCGCTGGCGCCCGGCGACCAGGTCACCGCCGGTGTCGACGGCGTGGCCCAGATCTCATTCCATGTCGGGGCCAGGCCCAAGGCGGTCTAGCGCGGACTCGCGAAGACCTGCGTCCAATACAGCACGTGACGGGTTGGGTTGGCCGCGTAGGCCGCACCCATTTCCGAAAATCCGGGGTTCATCAGATTGGCGCAGTGGCCCGGGCTGGCGATCCAGCCGGCCACCGCTTCTTCCGGCGTACCTTGGCCGGAGGCGATGTTCTCGCCGATGCGGTGCCATGCGTAGCCCTCCTGCGTGGCGCGCTGCGGGGCCAGCGTGCCGTCGCTGCCGCGGTGGTTGAAGAAGCGGCGCGTGGCCATGTCGCGCGAGTGGCGCAGGGCCGCTTCGCCCAGGGTCTCGTTCCACGTGACCGGGCCAGTGGCCGGGTATTCGCGGTCTCCGCACATGCGGGTCTGGGCGCGCGCCTCGTTCACCGCGGCCAGGATGGTGCGGCCGGCCTCGTGCCAGTCGGGCAGGGTGCGGGCGAAGGTCGGGCGCTCGGGCAGGGCCAGGACGATCTGCCATTGCGCGCCGGTGCGGGAGGCGCCAATGGCCGTGTAGCCGGTGCTGAGCAAAGTGGCGCAGTGGCGGGCCTGGATGGCGGCCATCGCGGTTTTCGCATCCTGTGGGCCGGAGATGCTGATGACATCCGCGCGTTCGACCGGGAAGCCGGCGCGCTCCAGCACCTGGTCGGGGAACATGCCGCTGCCGATGTCGGCCCGCGCCAGCGCGGCTTCGGGCGTCAGGGGCGGGGC
>NZ_SPVF01000049.1 GCF_004614185.1 Zemynaea arenosa
GCACCCGCCGCGGCTTCGGCTTCGGCTCCGGCCGCCGCCGCACCGGCCACCGCCAAGGCCGACGCCGGCAAGGCGCTGTACACCGCGACCTGCCAGGCCTGCCACGGCGCCGGCATCGCCGGTGCACCGAAGTTTGGCGACAAGGCCGCCTGGGCCGCCCGCCTGAAGCAAGGCAACGCCACCCTGTACGAGCACGCTATCAAGGGCTTCACCGGCAAGGCCGGCATGATGCCGCCGAAGGGTGGCTCCAGCGCCCCGGATGACGAAGTCAAGGCGGCCGTCGACTACATGGCCGCCGCCGCCAAGTAAGCGCACCGCGCTCCCCGAAGAACCGCTCCCCGGAGCGGTTTTTTTACGCCGCCAGCAGGGGCGCGATGGCAGACGTACAATCGTCCGCATGACCTCCACCATCCTGCACGCCAGTACCACGCTGCTGGCCCTCGACTACCGCTGCGATGCGCGTCCCGGCGACGCGCCGTACCCGGAGCACTACCGGAACTACTCGGTGTCTTTCGTCCGCAAGGGCAGCTTCGGCCTGGAGTACCGCGGCCGCCGCCACGAGCTGGTGGCCGGGTCGCTGCTGATCGGCCGCGTGGGCGACGAGTACCGCTGCGTGCACGACCACGGCCACGCCGCGCACGGCGGCGCGCACGGCCCCGATCATCAGTGCGGCGACGAATGCCTGTCCTTCCAGCTGTCGCCGGAATGCGCGGACACGCTCGGCCTCACCGACGACAGCTGGCGCATCGGCACCCTGCCCCCGCACGCGCAAACCGCGATCCTCGGCCAGCTGGGCCAGGCCGCTGCCGAAGGCACCACCGGCATCGGCGTGCAGGAAGCCGGGCTGCTGCTGGCGGAGCGCTTCGCCAGCCTCGTCGGATCGCGCCGCCTGACAGTGCCCGCGGGTGCCGCCAGCGCCCTGCCCCCGGCGATGTCCACAAACGCCACAAGCACCGCAAGCAATGCGCGCATCGCCAGCGCCAACACCAGCAGCTCCGCCGCCGACCGCCAGCGCGCCGTGCGCGCCGCGCTCTGGATCGCCGCCCACGCCCACACAGAGGTAGACCTGGACCGCGCCGCCGCCGAAGTGCACCTGAGCCCTTTCCACTTCCTGCGCCTGTTCCGCCGCGCGCTCGGCGTGACGCCGCACCAGTACCTGATCCGCGCCCGCCTCGGCCACGCGGCCCGCCTGCTGGCCGAAGGCGCCACGGTCACCGACACCGCCTACAGCGCCGGCTTCCAGGACCTCTCCAACTTCATCCGCACCTTCCGCACGGCGGCCGGCGTGCCGCCCAAGGCCTTCCAGTCCCTCGCCCGCCAACAGCGCAAGATTCTCCAAGAGCGCCTCGCCCTGCCCCGCCTACGATGATCTCCCCGGCACCGCGCGTGCCACACCATTGGAGACCATCATGTACGACCACATTGGATTGCACGTCCAGGACCTGGACCGCAGCACCCGCTTCTACGCCGCCATCCTGCGTCCGCTCGGCCACGCCGTCGGCAGCCAGGGCGACGGCTACGCCGGCCTCGGCCCGCAGGATGCACCCGCCCTCTGGCTCTACCAGGCCGACGGCAAGCAGGCCGGGGCCCGGACCCACGTCGCCTTCACTGCGCCCAACCGCCAGGCCGTGCAAGCCTTCCACGCCGCCGGCCTCGATGCCGGAGGCCGCGACAACGGCGCCCCCGGCCCCCGCCCCGACTACAGCGCCACCTACTACGCCGCCTTCCTGATTGACCCCGACGGCAACAACGTGGAAGCCGTCTGCTACAGCAACTAAAGTCGCGCCACCCACCACCGGGGTCAGGCACCCAGTTCCCGATCCGAAAAATCCCGCTGCACCCGCTTGAGGAACATCAAAACGGTGCCTGACCCCGGTGTTGGATTCCGATACTTTGTCGCACGCCGTAATACCGGGGTCTGGCACCGGGTTCGATGGCCGGAAAATTGGGCTTTGGACGGTTGAGCAAAATCAAAGAGGGGTCTGACCCCGGTGTTGGATGGCGATACTTTTGTTGGAACAAAGAAAAAGGCCGCCCGGGGGCGGCCTTTCGGGACAAGCGCAATGGCTTACCAGATGATCACGCGGTCCTTCGGGGCCAGGTACATCTTGTCGCCCGGCTTGACGTCGAACGCCTCGTAGAAGCCCGGCTGGTTCTTGACCGTGCCGTTGGCGCGGAACATGCCCGGCGAGTGCGGATCGGTCTTCACCTGCTGGATCTGCGCCTGCTCGCGCATCTTCATGCGCCACACCTGGCCGAAGCCGGCGTAGAAGCGCTGGTCGCCGGTCAGGCCGTCGATCACCGGCGCCTTCTTGCCCTTCAGGGAGATGTGGTACGCCTTGTACGCGATCGCGAGACCCGAGTTGTCGGCGATGTTCTCGCCCAGCGTCAGCTTGCCGTTAACGTTGTAACCGGGGATCGGCGAGTACGAGTCGTACTGCTTCACCAGCATCGAGGTCTTGGCTTCGAAGTTCTTGTGGTCGGCCGCGGTCCACCAGTCGCGCAGATTGCCATTGCCGTCGTACTGCGCGCCCTGGTCGTCGAAGCCGTGGCTGATCTCGTGGCCGATCACGGCGCCGATCGCACCGTAGTTGACCGCGTCATCCGCCTTCGGATCGAAGAAGGGCTTCTGCAGGATCGCCGCCGGGAACACGATCTCGTTCAGCTCCGGGTTGTAGTAGGCGTTGATGGTCTGCGGCGTCATGCCCCACTCGTCGCGGTCGATCGGGCGGCCCAGCTTATTCAGCTCGCGGTTCTGCTCCACTTCGCGCGACCGCATGATGTTGCCGACCAGGTCATCGGCCTTCACGGTCAGCTTGGAGTAGTCCTTCCACTTGTTCGGGTAGCCGATCTTCGGGGTGAACTTGGCCAGCTTGGCCTGTGCTTCCTTCTTGGTCGCGGGGCTCATCCAATCGAGCTTGTCGATCGAGGTCTTGTACGCGGCCAGCAGGTTCTTGACCAGCGCTTCCATGCGCGCCTTGTACTCGGGCGGGAAGTACTTCTCGACATACAGCTTGCCCAGCATTTCGCCCAGCGCGCCTTCGGTCGCGGAGACCGCACGCTTCCAGCGCGGACGCTGCTCGGTCACGCCGGACAGCGTGGTGCCGTAGAACGCGAACTGCTGGTCCACGAACGGCTTGGACAGGAAGTTCGAGTAGGAGCTGATCGCGTGCCACTGCAGGTAGGCCTTCCAGGTCTCCATCGGCACTTTGCCCGCCAGTTCGGCGAACGCCTTCAGGTAGGTCGGCTGCGACACGATCACGTACGATGCCTTCGGCGCGATGCCGACGGTGCTCAGGTAGGCGTTCCAGTCGAAGCCCGGCGCCAGTTCGCCCATCTTGGCGATATCGACCTTGTTGTAGGTCTTGATCGGGTCGCGGTTCTCGACGCGGGTCCACTGGATCTGCGCCAGCTGGGTCTCGAAGTCGACGATCGCCTTCGCATCGGCGGCGGCGGTCTTGTCGCCGGCCAGCGCCAGCATCTTCTCGACGTGCTCCAGGTACTTGGCCTTGAAGCCGGCCAGCTTGGCGTCGTCGGCCTTCAGGTAGTAGTCGCGGTCCGGCAGGCCCAGGCCGCCCTGCGAGATGTCGGCCACGTACTTGGTCGAATCCTTGTTGTCCTGGTGGATGCCGAAGTCGAACGGCACGCCGATCCCGCGCACGCTGGCGTGGGCGAAGTAGGCCGGCAGGTCGGCATGGCTCTTCAGCGCGGCGATCTGCGCCAGCTCGCCGTTCAGCGGGGTCAGGCCCAGTTCATCGGCCTTCTTCTCGTCCATGAAGGCGGCGTAGTAGTCGCCGATCTTCTGCGCGTCCGAACCGGCGGCCTTGCTGGTGGCCTTGGCCGAGCTCTCGATGATGTCCTTCAGCTTCGGCTGGGTGTCTTCGTACAGCATGACGAACGAACCCCAGCTGGCTTTGTCGGCCGGGATCTCGGTTTCTTTCAGCCACTTGCCGTTCAAGTGGGTGAAGAAGTCGTCCTGCGCGCGCACGGACGATTCGATGTACTGGACGTCGACGCCCGACACCGCGGCCGCCGCGGCGGCTTTGGCCATCGGCTTGGCGGCACCGCCCTTGGCGGCATTGGTGTCGGCTGCGTGGGTGACGCCGGCCAGCAGGGCCAGGGTCAAGGCGCTCAAAAGATGACGCTTCACTGTTTCTTCTCCGTTTTTAAGATCGTATGGATCGTACTTGTGTGGTCCCGCATCCGCCGGATGGGCGGGCGCGGGTTTGCTACTCTAACATGCGCTGAAGGTGCACTTACCAGATGATGACGCGCTTCTCCGGCGCCACATACATCTTGTCGCCTTCCTTCACGCCGAAGGCCTCGTAGAAGCCTGGCTGGTTGACCACCGTGCCGTTGGCGCGGTACACGCCCGGCGAGTGCGGGTCGGTCTTGAGCTGCACGATCTGCTGCTCTTCGCGCATCTTGGCGCGCCACACCTGGCCGAAGCCGAGGTAGAAGCGCTGGTCGCCGCTCAAGCCGTCGATCACCGGCGCGCTCTGGCCCTTCAGCGAGATCTTGTAGGCCTTGTACGCGATCGCCAGGCCCGAGTTGTCGGCGATGTTCTCGCCCAGGGTCAGGTGGCCGTTCACGTTGTAGCCCTTGATCGGGCTGTAGCCGTCGTACTGCGCGGCCAGCGCCTCGGCCTTGACCATGAAGTTCTTGCGGTCGTCCGCGGTCCACCAGTCGCGCAGGTTGCCCGAGCCGTCGTACTTGGAGCCATTGTCGTCGAAGCCGTGGCTGATCTCGTGGCCGATCACCGCGCCGATGGCGCCGTAGTTGACCGCGTCGTCCGCGCTCGCATCGAAGAACGGCGGCTGCAGGATCGCGGCCGGGAACACGATCTCGTTCATCGTCGGCCGGTAGTAGGCGTTGATGGTCTGCGGCGTCATGCCCCACTCTTCGCGGTCGATCGGCTGGCCCAGTTTGCTGATGTTGCGGTTGTAGGCGAAGGTGGCGGCGCGCATCTCGTTGCCCACCAGGTCGCCCTTCACCACCTGCAGCTTGGAGTAGTCGCGCCACTTGTTCGGGTAGCCGATCTTGTAGGTGAAGGTGGCCAGCTTGGCCTGCGCCTGCTCCTTGGTCGCAGGGCTCATCCAGTCGATCTGGTTGATCGATTCCTTGTAGGCGGCCAGCAGGTTCTTGACCAGTGCTTCCATGCGCGCCTTGCGCTCGGCCGGGAAGTATTTGTCGACGTACAGCTGGCCGACGGCTTCGCCCAGCGCGCCTTCGGTGTCGGCGGCGGCGCGCTTCCAGCGCGGACGCTGCTCGGTCACGCCGGTCAGGGTCTTGCCGTAGAAGTCGAAGTTCGCATCCACGAACGGCTTGGAGAGGTACTCGGCGTAGGAGCGCAGCAGCTGCCACTCGAAATACGACTTCCAGGTCGCGAGATCGGTCGACGCCAGCACCTTGTTGAAGCCTTCGATGTAGCTGGGCTGCGAGACGATCACGTAGTCGGTCTTGCCGCCCACGCCCGCCGCGGCCAGCGCGCCCTTCCAGTCGTAGCCCGGGGCCAGCTGGTCCAGGTCCGCGATGGCGAACTTGTTATAGCGCTTGTTGGCGTCGCGGTTGGCGACCTTGGTCCACTGGACTTCGGCCAGCGCGGTCTCCAGCGCCAGGATGGCCTGCGCCTGCTGGGCGGCGTCCTTCTCGCCGGCCAGCGCCAGCATGCTCTCCACGTGCTTGACGTACTTGGCGCGGACATCGGCCAGCTTGGCGTCGTCCTTCTTCAGGTAGTAGTCGCGGTCCGGCATGCCGAGGCCCGACTGCGAGATGTGCACCGCATAGCGGGTCGAGTCTTTCGCATCCTGGCCCACCCCCAGGCCGTACGGGCCGGACACGCCGATCTGCGCCAGGTGCGCCATCAGCTGCGGGATGCCCTTCTTGCCCTTCAGCGCGCGGATGCGCTGCAGTTCCCCGGCCAGCGGCTTGTAGCCCAGCTGGTCGGCCTTCTTCTCGTCCATGTAGCTGGCGTAGAAGTCGCCGATCTTGCGCTTGTTGGTGCCGGCCTTGGCCGCCTTGTCCTTTTGCGCGTCCTCGATCAGGCCGCGCACCTGCGGCGTCACGTCCTCGCGCATCTTGGCGAAGGTGCCCCAGCTGGAGCGGTCGCCCGGGATCTCGGTGGTCTTCATCCAGCCACCATTCAGGTAGTCGTAGAAGTTGTCCTGCACGCGCACGGACTTGTCCACGAACTGGGTGTCGATGCCGGAAACCGGAGCCTTGTCGGCGGCGCCCGCGCTCGTGGCGAACGCGGTGGCCAGGCTCAGGGCGAGGGTGGTGAGGAGGTGTCGCTGCATGTGTCGTCTCTCGTCTCTCTTGTACGTGATATGTATGCACCGGGGCCGCCGGCGATGGGGCATTCTAGCGGCGGCGCTGGCCCGGCGGTTCGCTGCCGCCGGATTTTTTACGTTTCGATACACGCGGCGCCACACCTGGCCGCCCCTCGGCATACATATACATATGTCAGAGGGTGTGCGCGTCCGGGCATGCGCCCCAGGATGCCGTCAGAATCCGCCGGACCCGCCGCCCGGCAGCCCGCCACCCATGCTGCCGCTCATGCCACCGCCGCGGCGGCCCCCGCCCATGCCGCCATGCGGACCGCTGCCGCCACTGCGCTCGCCGCGGCCACCCTCGCGCGGGCCATCGAAGCCGGCCTTCTGCAGCTGTTCGGCCAGCAGGTTCAGGACGGCCTGGCGCTGGGTGTCGTCCAGCGCATCGTTCACGGCCAGCCACCACTCGCGGATCTGGCGGTTCTCGGCCAGCATGGCCTGCTCCTCGCTGTCGATGGCAGGCACCAGCTCGCGCAGCTCGGCCTTCGGCGTCTGGGCGGCCTTGAGGGCGGCCTGCTGCAAGGCCTGGTGGCGCTGGGCGCGGGCACGCAGCAGGGCCTGGGTCTTGCCTTCCACCTGCTGCCACAGGGTGTGCTGGTTCGGGGTCAGGTTGAGGGACTTCTTCAGGTCCGGCGCCATCATGAGCAGGTCCTGGGCCCGCATCTCCATGACCGGGGTGGCGAAGGATGGGGCGGCGGCGAGCGCCAGCACCAGGGCGGAGGCCGCGAAGCGGATCTTCATCGATAAACCTTTCGGGCAGAAAAAAGCCCGCAGGGGGCTGCGGGCAAGACCACTTAACTGTGGAGAGAGAAAAACAAGGACCAATATAGGCCCGCGACGCGGGACCGGAAGGCGTTCTTACATTTCTTTACCAGCCGGGCGCGCGGCGATACATGGGATTTACACAAACCCGCAAAATGTATGGACGCCAACCGGGGCGGGCGCCGCCCACGTTCGGGTTTATACTGAAATCGAAGAGTTGTGCTCCGACGTGTTCCGAAAGAACAGGTGATCCATGGGCTCGAAACTGAAGGGTGCAGGTCTGGTGGCGCTGGGCGCGGTGGCCGGGGTGGCGGTGTCGATGCAGTTCTCGGCGCTGGCGCAAAAGCCGGCCGACGCCAGCATCCCGACCGAGGAGCTGCGCCAGCTGGCCAGCGTGTACGGCTTGATCAAGTCCGACTACGTGGAGCGGGTGGACGACCGCAAGCTGCTCAACGATGCCATCAGCGGCATGGTGGGCGCGCTCGATCCGCATTCGGCCTACCTCGACCAGCGCGCCTACAAGGAGCTGCGCGAGGGCACGGCCGGCAAGTTCACGGGCCTGGGCATCGAGATCGGCCAGGGCGACGAAGGCGCGATCCGCATCGTGGCGCCGATCGAGGATTCGCCCGCCTGGCGGGCCGGCATCAAGGCCGGGGACCTGATCACCCGCATCGACGGCGTGCCGCTGCAAGGCCTGGCGGTGGACGACGCCATCAAGCGCATGCGCGGCGAGCCGCACACCAAAGTCACCCTCACCATCGTGCGCGCGGATGAACCGCAGCCGCTCACCTTCACCATCGCGCGCGAGGAGGTCGTGCAGAAAAGCGTCAAGGGCCGCATCGTGGAGCCGGGCTATGCGTGGGTGCGCGTGTCCCAGTTCCAGGAGCCGACCGTGGACGACCTGGCCGCCAAGCTCGCGCAGCTGCACAAGCAGGACCCGGAGCTCAAGGGGGTGGTGCTGGACCTGCGCAACGATCCGGGCGGCCTGCTGCAGGGCGCGATCGGCGTAGCCGCGGCCTTCCTGCCGCGCGAGGCGCAGATCGTGTCCACCAACGGCCAGCTGGCCGATTCGCGCCAGGAGTACTACGCGCGGCCCGAGTACTACCAGCTGAAGGGCGATGCCGATCCGCTGGCGCGGGTGCCGGAGCAGTTCAAGCGCGTGCCGCTGGTGGTGCTGGTCAACACCGGGTCGGCCTCGGCATCCGAGATCGTGGCCGGCGCGCTGCAGGACTATCAGCGCGCCATCATCATGGGCTCGCAGACCTTCGGCAAGGGCTCGGTGCAGACCATTCGCCCGCTGCTCAATGACACCGCGGTCAAGCTGACCACGGCGCGCTACTACACGCCCAAGGGCCGCTCGATCCAGGCGCTGGGCATCAAGCCGGATGTGCCGGTGGACGAGACCGCGGACGGCGGCGAGGTGCTGCGGGTGCGCGAGGCGGACCTGGTGCGCCACCTGGCCAACGACAAGGTGCACGAGGCGGCCACGTCCCACGCGAGCGCGGCAGCCGAGGCCCGCCTGGCCGCGGCCGAACGGCGCCGCAAGCCGCTCGAATACGGCGCGGCCGACGACTTCCAGCTGGTCCAGGCGCTCAACCAGCTCAAGGGATTGCCGGTGACGCTGGCGCGC
>NZ_SPVF01000214.1 GCF_004614185.1 Zemynaea arenosa
GCTTCCGTGGCGGCCGCCTGCACCCGCTCATCGCGCTCGGCGCGGCGCTGGGCGATGGTCTTGGCGGGCGGCTGCGGCGCGGCCGATTCCGGTTCCGGCTCGCGCTTGGGTACCGGCTCGGCGGCGCGGCGCGCTTCCTCCGCCTGGAACTCCGCCTCGGCCTTGGCCAGGTCGCGATCACGCGCATCCACCGACACCTGGCGCTTGTAGCGCTCCATCACCGCTTCCACCGCCTTCACCCGCACCAGTCCGAGGCGCCGCTTCTCGCGCGCCTCGTCCAGACAGTTATTGACGAAGAATTTGGTATAGCAGACCGCCTCGCTGCGCGCATACTCCGCCTCCAGCGCCGTGCGCTCGCGCGTGGCCTGGGCCAGCGCGGCATCGGCGTCGGCCACCGACTGCGGCGGCGCCACGGTGACGGTGGACGTCGGCGTCGTCAGCGAGGACGCGCAGCCGCCCAGCGCCAGCATGATCGAAACGGAGAGTGCGAAGCGTCCTGCCATCGGGTGTGCCCTTGTTGTTAGCCCAGCGAGCCGGCCACCGCGCGGCGGTCCGACTCCATGTATTCACGCGACTGCATCTCAATGATACGCGAGACGGTGCGGTGGAACTCGTTCGACAGCACGCCCTGCGTGTACAGCTCCTCGGGCGGCACCGCGGCCGACATGATCAGCTTGACCTTGTGGTCGTAGAACACATCCACCAGCCAGGTGAAGCGGCGCGCCTCGGACGACTGCCCGGCGGACATCATCGGTATGCCGGACAGGATCACCGTGTGAAAGCGGCTCGCCAGTTCCAGGTAATCGTTCTGCGAACGCGGCCCGCCGCACAGGGTCGCAAAATCGAACCAGATAATGCCGCCCGCGTGGCGCAGCGCCCGAATTTCGCGGTTCTCGATATGCACCACCGGGTTCTCGTCCGGCGTCTCGGCGATCGAGTCGTAGGCCGCGCGCAGCTCCGCATCGGCCTTGGCGCCCAGCGGGCAGTGATACACCTCGACCTGTTCCAGCGCGCGCTTGCGGTAGTCGATGCCCGCGTCCACGTTCAGCACATCCATCCGCTCCTTCAGCAGCGCGATGGTGGGCAGGATGCGGTCGCGGTGCAGGCCGTCCGGGTACAGCGTGTCCGGCTGATAGTTCGAGGTCATCACGAACTGCACGCCGTTGTCGAACAGCGCCTTCAGCAGGTTATACAAAATCATCGCGTCCGCGACATCGGACACGTGGAATTCGTCGAAGCAGATCAGCCGGTACTTGCGCGCAGTGCGGCGCGCCACTTCATCCAGCGGATCGGCCACGCCCTTCAAGTCGTCCAGCTGGCGGTGCACGCCGCGCATGAACTCATGGAAGTGCAGGCGCGTCTTGCGCACCACCGGCACCACCGAATAGAAGGAGTCCATCAGGAAGGACTTGCCGCGCCCCACCCCACCCCACAGGTACACGCCGCGCGGCACGTCCGGCCGGTTGATCAGGCGCTTGAAGGTGGACGAGCGCTGGGACTTGTAGTCCACCCAGTCGTCATAGGCCTGCTGGAGACGGTCGACGGCGCGCTGCTGGGCCGGATCGGAGGCGTAGCCGCGCTGGGCCAGCGCGTGGGCGTAGTATTCCTGGACGTTCATGCGGGACTGCTGTGAGAAGTGCGGCTACAAACCAAAAGCGGCCACGCACGGTGGCCGCATGGTCGCGCGGGCAGGCGGTGCACTGCCGCCCGCGCAGGGAACATCAGAAATTGAGCGAACGCTTGTCGACCGCCAGGGCCGCTTCCTTGGTCGCTTCGGACAGCGACGGGTGCGCGTGGCAGATCCGGGCGATGTCTTCGGACGACGCGCGGAACTCCATCGCCACCACGGCTTCGGAGATCAGCTCGGAGGCCATCGGGCCGACGATGTGCACGCCCAGGATCTCATCGGTCGTGGCATCGGCCAGGAACTTCACCATGCCCGAGGTATCGCCCAGCGCACGCGCGCGGCCGTTGGCCATGAACGGGAAGGTGCCGGCCTTGTAGGCGCGGCCTTCGGCCTTCAGCGCCTGCTCGGTCTTGCCGACCCACGCGATCTCCGGCGAGGTGTAGATCACCCACGGGATGGTGTTGAAGTTGACGTGCCCATGCTGGCCTGCGATGCGCTCGGCCACCGCGACGCCCTCTTCTTCCGCCTTGTGCGCCAGCATCGGGCCGCGCACCACGTCGCCCACCGCCCACACGTTCGGCAGGTTGGTCTTGCACTCGTCGTCCACCACCACAAAGCCACGCTCGTCCAGCTTCAGGCCGACCGCATCGCCATTCAGGCCAATGGTGTTCGGCACGCGGCCGATCGAGATGATCAGCTTGTCGAACACCGCCTTCTGCTCGGCGCCCTTGTCGTCCGCGTATTCCACGGTGACCGATTTGCCGTCGTTGGTGATCTTCCCGATCTTGCAGCCCAGCGAGATGGCCAGGCCCTGCTTGGTGAACAGCTTGTGCGCTTCCTTGGCGATCTGCTCGTCGACCGCGCCGAGGAAAGTCGGCAAACCTTCCAGCACGGTGACCTTGGCACCCAGGCGGCGCCACACGGAGCCCATCTCCAGGCCGATCACGCCCGCGCCGATCACGCCCAGGTTGGCCGGAACCGCGTCGATGGCCAGGGCACCGTCGTTGGACAGGATCACCTTTTCGTCGAACGGTGCGCCCGGCAGTTCGCGCGCGTTGGAGCCGGTGGCCACGACCACGTGCTTGGTCTGCAGGGTTTCGTTGGAAGCACCGGCCACGTTGATCGTGTAGCCACCATCCGCCGCACCCGCGAACGAACCGCGGCCGTGGAAGAAGGAAACCTTGTTCTTCTTGAAGAGGAACAGGATGCCCTGGTTGTTCTGGTCGACGACCGTCTTCTTCCGCTTCAGCATCTGCGGCAGGTTCAGGGACAGGCCGGCGACATCGATGCCGTGCTCCTTGAATGCATGGCCCGCATGCTCGAAATGCTCGGACGACTGCAGCAGCGCCTTGGACGGAATGCAGCCCACGTTGGTGCAGGTGCCGCCCGGCGCCGGGCCGCCCTTCTCGTTCTTCCACTCGTCGATGCACGCGACCTGGAAGCCCAGCTGCGCTGCGCGGATGGCGGCGATATAGCCACCGGGGCCGCCGCCAATCACGACGACATCGAACTTTTTGGTATCACTCATTCTTTTTAATCCTTCAGATTTCTTCGGGGACGAAGATCCACATCAGCAGGTAGATCAGCACGCCGACGCCGCCGAGGAAGCAGCTCAGTACAAACACCAGGCGCCAGATCCAGGATTCGAGTCCCGAGACTTTCGCCAGGCCGCCGCACACGCCGCCCAGCCAGCGGTCGGTGCGCGAGCGGCGCAGGCTGTTGATATCGGCCCGCGGGTCGCCGGACCCGGGCGGGATGTCCTTGTTCAGCGAAGGGCCGCTGGCGGTCCCGGTGGTCCAGTTCGGACCGGCGGAGCCGGTGCCCGTGGACGACGAGGACGACGACGAGGACGCGAACAGGCGTGCCTTGGCCGCTTCGAATTCGGCATCGGTCAGCGCGCCGGCCTGGTGCAGTTCATGCAAACGCTTGATTTCGTCGGAGATGCTCATGGTGATGCTCCTTCATCGAATTGCGAACGCACGCGCCACACCGGATCGCGCGCTGGAATCCGCTGCCGCACGCATGATGCGCGCGCGGCAGCGGCAGGTGCCGGATTACAGGTCCAGCAGCAGGCGCGCCGGATCTTCCAGCGCTTCCTTCATCGCCACCAGGCCCAGGACGGCTTCGCGGCCGTCGATGATGCGGTGGTCGTAGGACATGGCCAGGTAGTTCATCGGACGAATCACGATCTGGCCATTCTCCACCACGGCGCGGTCCTTGGTCGCGTGCACGCCCAGGATCGCCGACTGCGGCGGGTTGATGATCGGGGTGGACAGCATCGAGCCGAACACGCCGCCGTTGGAGATCGAGAAGGTACCGCCGGTCAGGTCTTCCAGCGTCAGCTTGCCGTCCTTGGCCTTGTTGCCGAATTCACCGATCTTCTTCTCGATCTCGGCGATCGACATCTGGTCCACATTCCGCAGGATCGGCACCACCAGGCCGCGCGGCGAACCGACCGCGATACCGATGTCGAAGTAGCCGTGGTAGACGATGTCGTTGCCATCGACCGACGCATTCAGGATCGGGTACTTCTTCAGCGCGGCGACAGCGGCCTTGACGAAGAAGGACATGAAGCCCAGCTTGACGCCGTGCTCCTTCTCGAACTTGTCCTTGTACTTGTTGCGCAGGTCGATGACCGGCTGCATGTTCACTTCGTTGAAAGTGGTCAGGATCGCGTTGGTCGACTGCGATTCCACCAGGCGCTCGGCGATACGGGCGCGCAGGCGGGACATCGGCACACGCTCTTCCGGACGGTCGCCCAGGTTGACGCTCGGTGCGGCCACTTGCGGCAGCGGGGCCTTGGCCGGCTTGGCGGCTGCGGCCGGAGCGGCAGCAGGAGCCGCCGGCTTCGCGGCACCACCAGCGACGGCTTGCAGCGCGTCGCCCTTGGTCACGCGGCCATCGCGGCCCGAACCTTCGATGCCCGCTGCGGACATGTTGTTATCGGCCAGGATCTTGGCGGCAGCCGGCATGGCGACGCCGGACATGGCGCCACCGGTGGCTGCCGGAGCGGCGGCTGGAGCGGCCGCCTGCGGTGCCGGAGCGGCCTTCACTTCCAGCGGGCTCACTTGCGCCGACGCTTCGGTGTCGATCATGGCGATGACTTCGCCCGACACCACGGTGCCGCCATCGGTCTTGATGATCTGGGTGATCACGCCGTCGGCCGGTGCCGGCAGTTCGAGGACCACCTTGTCGGTTTCGATGTCGATCAGGTTTTCATCGCGCTTGACGGCTTCGCCGACCTTCTTGTGCCAGGACTGCAGGGTCGCTTCGGCGACCGACTCGGACAGCTGGGGAACTTTGACTTCGATTTGTGCCATTTGGTTTTAACTCCGTATTCGTGTGTTCTCTATTCGTCGACGTGGGCTTACTTGGTCAGCACAAAGCCCTTGAGGCGCGAGAAGGCGGTGTCCAGCAGCTCCTTCTGCTGCGCATAGTGCTTGTCGTAGTAGCCGACCGCAGGTGCGGCGGACGCCGGACGGCCCGCATAGGCCAGGCGCTGGCCTGCTTCCATCGATTCGAACAGGTGGTGCTGAATCTGGAACCAGTAGCCCTGGTTTTGCGGCTCGTCCTGCGCCCACACCAGTTCCGTCGCGTTGCTGAACTTCTTCAGTTCGGCCGCGAAGGACTTGTGCGGGAACGGATAGAGTTGTTCGATACGGATGATGGCGGTATCGGTCACGCCGCGCGTCTTGCGCGAGTTGACCAGGTCGTAGTACACCTTGCCCGAGCAGGCGATCACGCGCTTGACCTTCTTGGCGTCGATCGCGTCGTCCACTTCGCCGATCACGGTCTGGAACGCGCCCTTGGCCAGGTCCTGCAGCGGCGAGCCGGCGTCCTTGTTCCGCAGCAGCGACTTCGGGGTCAGGATGACCAGCGGCTTGCGGAACTGGCGCACCATCTGGCGGCGCAGCAGGTGGAAGATCTGCGCCGCGGTGGTCGGCTGCGTGACCTGCATGTTGTTGTCGGCGCACAGCTGCAGGAAGCGCTCCGGACGCGCGGAGGAGTGCTCCGGGCCCTGGCCTTCGTAACCGTGCGGCAGCATCATCACGAGGCCCGAAGCGCGGCCCCACTTCACTTCACCGGACGAGATGAACTGGTCGATCACGACCTGGGCGCCGTTGGCGAAGTCGCCGAACTGCGCTTCCCAGATGGTCAGGGTGTTCGGCTCGGCGGTCGAGTAGCCGTATTCGAAGGCCAGCACCGCTTCTTCGGACAGCACGGAGTCGATCACGGTGAACGGGGCCTGCGATTCGGAGACGTTCTGCAGCGGCACGTAGGTGCCCTGGTCCCAGCGCTCGCGGTTCTGGTCGTGCAGCACGGCGTGGCGGTGCACGAAGGTGCCGCGGCCGGCGTCCTGGCCGGTCAGGCGCACGGCGTAGCCAGACGACACCAGCGAGGCGTAAGCCAGATGCTCGCCCATGCCCCAGTCCAGGTTCTGCTCACCGCGGCCCATGGTGGCGCGGTCGGCTAGCACCTTCTCGGCCAGCGAGTGCAGCTTGAAGTTTTCCGGCACGGTGGTGATGCGCGCGGACAGGCGCTTCAGCTCCGTCATCGGCACGGCGGTGTCGGCGGCGTCGGTCCATTTGCGGTTCAGGAACGGCAGCCAGTCGACCGCGTACTTGTTCTTGAAGTTGGAGATCACCGGATCGACGGTGGTCTTGCCCGCATCCATGGCTTCGCGGTAGGCCGCGACCATCTGGTCGCCGGCATCGGCGGCGATGGTGCCCTGGGTCGCCAGGCGGTCCGCGTACAGCTTGCGCGTCCCCGGGTGCTTGCCGATCTTCTTGTACATCAGCGGCTGGGTCAGGGCCGGGGTGTCCTGCTCGTTGTGGCCCAGCTTGCGGTAGGTGATGATGTCGAGGACCACGTCCTTTTTGAACTGCATGCGGTAGTCCAGCGCAATCTGGGTCGCCAGCACCACGGCTTCCGGGTCGTCGCCATTGATGTGCAGGACCGGCGCTTCGATCATCTTGACCACGTCCGAGCAGTAGATGGTCGAACGGGCATCGCGCGGATCGGAAGTGGTGAAGCCGATCTGGTTGTTGATCACGATGTGCACCGTGCCGCCCGTGCCGTAGCCGCGGGTCTGGGCCAGGTTCAGGGTCTCCATCACCACGCCCTGGCCGGCAAATGCCGCGTCGCCGTGCACCAGGATCGGCAGCACTTGCTGGCCTTCCTTGTCGCCGCGGCGGTCCATGCGGGCCTTGACCGAGCCTTCGACCACCGGGTTGACGATCTCCAGGTGGGACGGGTTGAATGCCAGCGACAGGTGCACCGGGCCGCCCTGGGTCGAGATGTCGGACGAGAAGCCCTGGTGGTATTTCACGTCGCCGGACGGCAGGTCGTCGCCGTGCTTGCCCTCGAATTCCTCGAACAGTTCCTTCGGCGACTTGCCGAGCGTGTTGACCAGCACGTTCAGGCGGCCGCGGTGGGCCATGCCGATCACGATCTCCTGCACGCCTTTTTCACCGGCGCGCTGGATGGTCTCGTCGATCGAGGCGATGAAGGACTCGGAGCCCTCCAGCGAGAAGCGTTTCTGGCCGACGTACTTGGTGTGCAGGTAGCGCTCCAGGCCTTCGGCCGCGGTCAGGCGCTCCAGGATGTGCTTCTTCTTCTCCGGGGTGAAGTGCGGGGTCGAGCGGATCGACTCCAGGCGCTCCTGCAGCCAGCGCTTTTCGGCCGGGTCGGAGATGTACATGAACTCGGCGCCGATCGAGCGCGTGTAGGTGTCGCGCAGGAACTGGGTCAGGTCGCGCAGGGACGCGTTTTCCGGGCCGAAGTAGGTGTTCGAAATATTGTACTGGGTGTCCATGTCCGCGTCGGTGAAACCGTAGAACGCGGGGTCCAGTTCAGGAATGTTGGGGCGCTCCTGGCGCTGCAGCGGGTCCAGGTTAGCCCAGCGCGAGCCGAGGTAGCGGTAGGCGGCGATCAGCTGCGTGACAGCGACGCGTTTGCGGGCTTTTTCCGGGTCGCCGGCGCTGGAGACCATGCGCACGGCGCCTTGCTTGGCGCGCTCGGCGAACGAGGCGATGACGGGTGCGTGCGCCACGTCGGGCTTGTTGGAGCCATCGACCGCAGGCACGTTCTGCATGCTGTCGAAGTACTGGCGCCAGTTGTCGGGGACGGAGCCCGGATTGTTGAGGTAGGCCTCGTAGAGCTCCTCCACGTACGGCGCGTTACCACCGAACAGATAGGAGTTCGCCTTTTGCTGTTGCATCATTTCGCTCACCTTTCTTCGCGCTTCGCGAGATTAGCGGGTTATCACACCTTCCGCGACACGGCCTGACCGGTTAGCGGATTGCATACATCAAGTTGTGGGGGAAGGACTTAAGACTGGCCGGGCTCTCGGCGGGAGATTCGTCAGAATTTAACGCGCTATTGTATAGCAAGCGCTTGCCGGGGTGGCGAAACGGCTGCAGTTTGTTACTTTTCGACACCACTTATTCAATCTTATCTCTTTACCGGCGCCTCTGGCAGGCGCTTCTTGATCCGTTCTTCCATCAATGCCGCAAATGCCGCGACGCGCTCCTCGATGCGCACGATCGAAGATGTCATGCGCATCGCCGCCGTTTCGATCCTGGCCTCCACCTCTTCCCGGTTCAGTTCGCCCATGGCTTGCGCGATCCTTTCGGCAAGCTCAGACTGCGCGCGGGCCGGAAAGTTCAGTACACTGCCGACCTTATGCGATTTTCCATTGGTCATCGGTTGTTTGCCGCTGTTTTGCTGGCCATCCTGGCGGTGGCGGCCACCGGCATCTGGCTGCTGCGGCAGAACGTGCTGGGGTCGTTTGCCGACTACGCCGTGAATATCGAGCTGGACCGGCTGACTGAGCTGTCGTCCGATCTGGCGCGCCGCTACCGCCAGCACGGCAACTGGGCCTTCGTCCCCGCCGACGCCACCGACCGCCGTAACTGGATCGCCGCCGAACTGATCCGCCTCCAGGACGCGCGCCTGGCCCGCGAAGGCGCTTTGCGCCCCGGTGGCGGCAGCGACATCCCCGTCGCGGCCCCGGCCGATGCCGGCGCCTCGTCTGGCGCGGTCGCGGGAGAGGCAGCGCTTGCGGAAGAGGC